>JABDAE010000075.1 GCA_013289325.1 Chlamydiota bacterium | reverse complement strand
GAGGGTATTTTGGCAATCCAATCAGTTCAATACTGCCTCCCAAAACCCGATTAAGCGAGTCTCTCACTTCGAACACAGTAAATTTAAAATAATGATTTGATATTAATTGTTTATTTTATTTATAATAAATTTGACTACGTTGTTGTTTTTAAACAATTTTAAATTGGGGGTGTTATGAGAAAATCAACTATAACTAAAGTGCTAATTTCGATGCTTTTATCAGCGATAATAGTGGCGGTGCCGTTAAGTGCAAAAAATGTAAAAGGCACGGGGCAAGGAGTTGGAACCATTGATTCTAGTAATTACGTAAAAGGTAATGTGTTCATAGCTATTGGTCGGGAAAACAAACAATACGCTCCCGCAAAAGGATTAAAATTGACGCCTGCCATGCTTGATACCAGCGTATCTAAGGAAACGTATATTCTCACACTCGATAAAAAAAATAGAGTAGTAAAAGTGAAAAATGACAAGGGCGTCGTACTCATGGACGTACCCAAGGAAAGAGGCGTGAAAGCAAAGAAGTAAAATAACCTGCAGGAACTCCCGCTAAAAAGGTCGGTAATTTTTTAACGCGAAGATCCGCGCATAGTTTTACCCAACTTTTTTTGACAAGATTATCCTAAAAACGGCAGTTGGAGACGCTAACTTGACACAATCTCTTGAACCAGAATCATTTGCAGTGGGGCGGTCCTTCACCAATCGGGAATGTCCCGCCCCACTGCAAAGTGATTCTAATTCAAGATCTTGTGCCAATTTAGCATCTCGAACTGCCGTTTCTAGGATTATGTCGCTACTTACAGGGCTCAATGTTTTTCTCAAGTCTACCTAGGCCTCTGTAGTTTCAACAACGGCTTTAGTCTACTCTTTGTGGGGCAGCAACAACAGCTGCTTGAGCATCGGCCACAACCGTTCTAAATAAAGAGAAGATAACGGCTCTACGAAGGTCGTCATTGCCTAAAACATTTGCATAAATATTGGTGATGACGGTGTTTAACGATTGCGGATGTATCACAAATTTACGAGCAAAGAATGAGGCGCTTTTTGCTAAGATGCCTCCACCTGCTCCTATGTTCTTTTCAATGAAGTCTGTGAGTAACGCACTTATTTGGCCAATTCTTCTAATGCGGGCGTCGGCTTTAAGAGTCTGCTCGGCATCTGCTAGCTGTTGCAATTGCTCTCTCCTTTGCAGCTCGTTTATAGATTGATCTTCCATAATTGCGCGAGCAGCATCTGAGTGAAAACGACTTAAGACTTTATCTACATCAATGCGCACCTCGCCATCTGATTCCGTAGACCAAGACTTCCTTAAAGCATTCACAGTCATTGTCAATACTTCCTCTGTCGATGGAATTGCCTCAATCCACTCTTGCGTGCTTTCATCAATTAACGCATCCACTTTTCCTCGCGCCTTGCCGGTTACCCACCCCGATAAAAGTTGAGATTCATCAAGTATGCCCTTTATAAACCTATTGTATGCATTAATTTCAGTCTCATCCGGAGTGTGATGTGGATTTGCTGGTGGCTGAAAGAATACTCTTAAAGCTTCTCTAATGTCGTCATCATCAAACTCTTCACCTATTGTGACTTTGTCTTGCCGAGCTTTTTGCAGCCTATCTTTTAACTGGATGGTCATCGGCATCACAATCGCCAAAAGCTTTGCATGGCCATAATCATGACCTCTTAACTCTTGTCCAAATGCTGTGAATCCCACATTTTGCATTAAATAAGACCACGCCAAACTAAGTTCCGTAATGGGATTGGCTGTGACACCATCATTTGGTGGCTCATTTGCAGCATCCTCCATTTCAAGCGTTGATAATGCGCGCAAATTGCGCATCCAATTTTGATCAATGTTTCTTGATAATACTTGTTTAGAAAAGGTGGCGATCAATTGATCCATGACCATTGGCAATACCTGATCTGCAAGTAAGGCATCAATAAATGTGCCATCTTGCATAGTTAAAATTGCCTTCTTAATTAACTGTGACATCCCGACGCTTAGGAGTTGGTGAGACCCTTTAAGAATTCTTCTCTCCCAACGCTCCTGCATCCTTTTTCGAAGCCTTGAACTTAAATTTTTTGTCGCCCCAAATGTCAGTTTATCGGCAATCTCCATGATAGATGGAAGACTCATGTCCTGAAGGGCTTCAGGAAGGATTTTATCTTCCCATAGTTTCTTTAAAGGTAACATTTGACCATCGTGTGGGACTACAAGGTCCATAATATCAGTTCCAATGTCGTAGAAACCTCTTTCATCCATTGGAACATGACGGCCGGCAATCCTTTCCTGAAGGTGTTCAAAATTATGGGAAATAAGTGTGGAAAGATTGACTTTTCGCGAAATGTCCACCACCCTTACAATCACTCGTTCTGCAATCAGAGCAAGATTTGCATTAAGCAACTGATCGACACTATCGATCAAAAGATTTGGGTCTAATAGAGGCTTTAATTTTGTAAGACCTTCGTGATTAAATTGGTTAAAGAGCTTTTGCCTGATATGATCAGACAATTCCTTTAACACACGGGTGTAGTTTTCTTTTAATAGCTGGGGATTTAATCCATATTTACTTTCATTATCCGGGTTTTGCATGAATGTAATGAAGGAATCACCTTGATCACTATGATGAGAGTGTACAACCCAACCAATCACAGGCTTAATATACGCTTTAGCTTCTTCAGTCAACATCCCGCTCAGCCAAGCCGGCTTGTTGCTGTAATCATCTAGCAAATATTGATTTAAAATCTGCTCTAGTTCCTCTTCTCCAGGGTCTGAAGAAGTTCCCCTAATCCCTACTACAATTTCGACTAAATCAAACAATAGAAGAAAAGGATCTTCGTTATATAGCGACAACCGATTTTCAGATCTATTTGAGGCCCTGATCGCATCGAGTTTTCCTAAGTAAGTTTTTAACAACTCAATCAGATAGGCAGTGCCATTTTTAAATGTTTCAGCTCCTGTTACAACCTGAGGAATATAGTGCTGCAAATATTTTTTTCTAAATTCTAATGAGAGGGTGTCAATGACATCATCTGCAAGCTGATGGGTGGCATCTAGGAGAGGGTCCCCACTTTGTCTTTCAGGATGGCGATATTCAACTAAAACAGGCAAAGGAGGTGCAGATGGCCCGGCAACTCCTGGATCTTGTGGTGGCGCAATCCTCAATTGATGAGGTCTAACTCTTCTTGCAAGTGGCTTTCTCAGCGTTGATAATTCAGTATTGGCAGCTCTTGCAAGCTCACTTTGGCTAAGTTTTACCTTCTTATTAATTCCAAGCAAACGTTTAAAATAATCTGCAATCGCTTTAAAAAAGTTTTTAACCACTCTTTTTACTTTTTGCACCTTCGTTTCTTTTCTTAGAGGAGCTGTTGAATCGATGTTGCGAGAGGGACCACCTGTTGATTGGGTAGGATCTAGGGACATTCTTCTATGAAGAGGTGTATTAAGTTCAAGAGGAGCAGAAGATGTTAAATCCATTGTAACGTGAGAGTTTCTATGTGTTGGATCCATATTGCCACCTTATTTAAGATTTTTTGTACAGACGTTAACATTTAATTATTAAGATTTCATTAAGAATTACATAAACAAATTAGTTTACATTTAAATAATAATTTGATATTATTTAAATATTAAAAGGTGAGTATTATGTATATAGGAAAACTACAATCCAGCGCTTTAACTCCAACACAGCAAATCGTGGCTGCAACTCACGGAGGTGGAAGCATCCTCCCTCTGCCACAAGCAATTGTTACAGGCGGATCTGCAGATTTTTCTGCTGCAGTCATTGATGATCCAAACCTTGATCTCATCGAAATGGGAGCAATCGTCGACCATCTTCATGAAATTCTACATGAAGAGACCCTTCAAAAGGAGCCTTCCATCACAGGGTTTGTCAAAATGCATGGGGATGCGATCATCGATTCGTTGATCTATAGAAAACTTCATGCACAAGATGGGTCTACTAAATTAGATGACGATCCGATTGCAGATGTAGTTGAGCTCGTCGAGAATTTTGTAGACGATAGCAAGTGGGCGCTTAGCAAAGTGCACGATAGATCCAAAGACATCATCAAACACGTATCTCCAAAGACCATCGAAATTTTCCCCCCTATTTCATCAGGCGTTAAAGTTGTCCATATCCTATCTGATGTAGGACTCATCACTTTAATTGCAGCCCTTTTGCTCCCTGCTAAGGTCACATTAAAAAAACTTAAAACAGAACCAGATAGCGAAGAAAATCGGCTTAAAATTCAGATCCTCACCTCATGGATGACAAGCACAAAATCACAGCTTATGAAAAAAATAAAAAAGCTAGTGTCAAAGGGGTGCCACCTCACCATGAACATTTTGAACACACTAAAAAAATTAGACTTACTTCCTTATGAATTTACCAAAATATTTTCCCATGTCAATTCTGTCTATGGATGGGCGTTAGGGGGACTTGGTCTCATTGGCGCAGCCGTGGATTTGAAAAAAAACATCGCCACTTTTAAGAAATTTAACCTTTGGCAAAGTGCCTTTAAGGCTAAGGCGCTAAATCCAAATCATGATGCACTCGCCTTATCAATCGATCAAACAGGCATTGATCAAATGATCCTTGATCAAAAAGCGATTGATCAAATTGTAGAAAATCAAAGAGCCCTTTTAGCTGAGCAAAAAAAGGAGCACGAAAGGCAAATTAATGAAAATCTTTTAAAAGTCTACACGTTATTAACGCCCGTCACCTCCTTATTAAAAGAAATTCAACAGATGCGAAATGAAAACATGACAAATGATGAGGCCAAATCCCTATATTTTTCACTCAAAAGACACATACTTACGTTAAAAAAACAAGACATCCATGTCGATCTCCCTACAACTCCAAAATGGGATGACCCTTACGCCATCTTAAATTGGATGAAACTCCCTGAAAATATCGACCCATTAATAGAAGCGCTTGAAAGTGAAGAGGTTCATATTACAATGGCCAAACAAATGGCAGAGCATAGTGAAATGATTGCGCACTCCTTTCGCCAAGCAGTGACCCTCATTGCCCAAGAAAAAATAGCACTAGAAAAGAGCGCCTATCAAGCAAGTCTTGCCCAAGCGGTTGGAATGGCTATATTAACAACACTACTTTTTGCAGCTGATATCGCCTTTGCCCTTGGAGTTGTCGCGCTTGGAAGCGCTATTGCCTTCTCAGGTTATGGTCTTTTAGGCCTGGCCGCCATATTAGGGATCATCGGACTCATTTACCTTTGCAAAAAAAAGCCCCAATACTTTAAGACTTATTACGGCGATCTGATCAAAAGAAGAGTGTTTTGCACCATTCCCCTTCTGATCTATAAAGCGCGCCATCAGTATGCAAGATTTAAGCTCAATCAATCGGCAAAAAAAATTGATCAGCTTTTGAAAAAGGGCACAACCGATAATGAAAAAGTAGAAAAGCTTGTAAAGAGAAAAGAGGGGCAACAGCTGCGCGCTGATCAATTGCATGAAACTTTAGTGAAACATGAAAAAAAATATGTAAGGCTGCAACGGCGCTTAATCGAAGCTGAAAAGCTCGATGTACAAAATGCCGTCAATGCCAAAGGAAAGAAAAGGGGCGATAAAGCCATCGCATTTAACGAATCACTCTTAGCAGATTACTTAATGGAGGAAGGGGTTTTGGACAATAAAATCACACAAAAAACCCTTAAAAATATTGGAATCGACGCACGTGCAATTAAGACAAAAGAAGAGCTAAAAGAGGCACTTTTTCATGCATTTGGAAGCGACGTTGCGACTCTATTGAGCAAAGTTAGCACACTTGATAAAAGGAAAAGAAAAGAATGAAAGAGCTTGAAATTCTCAAATCACTCAATCAACAGCTTAAGACAATTGGCGTAAGCTCTTTGGTGTTAAAAGGCAAAGAAAAGGAAAGCGAGCACTGCTTGCTTATCGAAACAGGTACTAAAAAGACTAACATCAAAATACTAGTCGCCCCTTTTGAACTTGGCAAACACGCGCCAAGTGACATCTTTGCAGATAAAAGAGAGTACGTAAGAGTACAACTTGATGCTACATTTCCCTATTCTGTCGCCTTATCTTCTATGGCAGATATGGCGCAAGTTTTGCACTTTTTAAACCTGCAGGTCGATCTTCCCGGATTTTATCTTAATCTTGCAGATAAAGAGATTATCTATCGCTATGTCCTTCTTGCCGATATGAATTACTTTCCAGAAAAGATACTATTGAGTATAATAGGGATCGCGATGTTATTTCAGGATGTTTTTGCTAAGACTTTTAAGGAACTAGCAGAGGGAAAAGCTACATTCCTAGACGTGATGGAAGAAATACAAAATTCGTTGAAAAACTAAGGAGTCTTTAGTTGAGCACATTGTTACATTGGCTTGCGACTGCCCCCTATCAACCTGAAATCCAAGATAAAGCAATCGTTAAAGATCAGTATCACTACTGGAGATTGCGCACCCTTTATTCGATGTTCATCGGGTATGCGCTTTACTACTTTGCAAGGCGAAGCTTCACGTTTGTAATGCCCGGACTCATTGAAGATCTGCACTTTGAAAAAAGTGAACTCGGGATCTTGGTAAGTATCCTTTCTATCAGTTACGGCATTAGCAAATTTACAAGTAGTACCCTCTTTGATCGGTATCGCTTTAGCCCCAGATACTTCATGGCATTCGGCCTCATTATATCTGGCATTCTCAACATTATCTTCGGCATGTCCTCATCGCTCATTGTCTTTGCTATCTGCTGGGGTTTAAACGGCTGGTTTCAAGGATTTGGTTGGCCCCCGTGCGCTCGCCTTTTGACATGTTGGTATTCCCAAAATGAGAGGGGCTCTTGGTGGTCGACATGGAGTGCATCGCTTAACGTTGGTGCCTTTATTATCCCCTGGCTAGTCGGTGCTTGCCTTTTTTATTTCGACTGCCGAGCTGGGATGTATATTCCAGGAATTATTTGTATCATCGGCGGCCTTTTTCTCATCAATAGACTAAGAGACTCTCCTCAAGCTCTCGGTCTTCCGGCCATCGAAGTCTATAGAGAAGATTTTACGGGAGTAAGCAAAAAAGACTTAAATGAAATTCCGCCTACATTTAAACAGTTATTATTTGACTACGTCTTAAACAACAAATACATCTGGCTACTTGCGATTTCGTACTTCTTTATCTACGTCGTCCGCACAGGCGTTGGGGAATGGACGGCTCTTTTCCTTTACGAAGAAAAGGGGTACAGTAGGCTTTCTGCAAATGGTGTCGTTTCCCTCTTTGAAGTTGGCGGATTTTGTGGCAGCCTTGCCGCTGGTTGGGCATCTGATCGCCTCTTTCGCGCAAAGCGGGGACCTGTGAATGTCTTATTTGCCATTGGTTTACTTCTTACAATCACGATGTTTTGGTGGCTGCCGGAAAATAGCCCACAGCTGGCTTCTTGTATGATGTTTTGCATCGGTTTCATGACGTTTGGCCCGCAAATGTTAATAGGCCTTGCCGCAGCTGAACTTTCCCATAAAAAAGCCTCTTCTACAGCCTCTGGATTTGTCGGCTGCATCTCTTACTTTGGCGCTGCCATGGCGGGCTATCCTCTTGCCTCAATTGCGCAGCATCATGGCTGGAATGGTTTTTTTTGGGTACTTTTGGCATGCGCAGGGTTTGCAATCGCCATGCTATTGCCCCTTTGGAATGCTGTAAAGAGGGCGGAAGAAACTGATCCCCTTACAACAAAAGCTTAAGAGGTCAAAATGTGGACACCCTTACATGTTCACTCCCAGTATTCGATATTAAATTCCACAGCATCTGTTGAAGAAATTGCAGCAAAAGCTGCCGTCCATAAAATGGAAGCTGTTGCCTTGACAGATAAAGGCAATTTATACGGTGCTATAGACTTTTATAAAGCGTGTCAAGATGCCAAGTTAAAGCCAATCATTGGTGCAGAAGTCTATGTCGCCTCGGGAAGGCGCCAAGACAAAAAAAAGGATGCAAATTCAAGAGCAAGCTACACCCTTGTCTTACTCGCAAAAAATAAACAAGGCTATCATAACCTTTGCAAATTGACCTCAACTGGCTTTATCGACGGCTTTTACTACACGCCACGCATCGATGAAGCGGTATTGAAAGAGATGTCTGAAGGTCTCATCTGCCTTTCGGGTTGTTTAAAAAGTAGGCTCGCCCATGAAGTTCTTCACGGTTCAAAAGAATCCCTTCAAGAGCAGATAAGATGGTATCACTCTCTTTTTGGAAGCGATTACTATATCGAATTGCAGCGCCACCAAAGTCAAGAGAGCGATATCCTAAATGACGGGATGATGCAAGAATCTTGGCTCTATCAACAATATCAAGATTATATCAGAAAACAAACTAAGGTCAATGAAGTCCTAATCGATGTGGCCAAAGAGATGGGAGTTGCCGTTGCTGCTACCAATAATTCCCATTATATGGAAAGAGCGGATTGGAAACCCCACGAGATCCTACTCAATGTCCAATCAGGTGAGCCTTGTGAAATTTGGGAAAAAGATTCTTATGGCAATCCAAAGGTAAAGGTCTCCAATCCAAAGCGAGACACCTTCCCCTCTCATGAGTTTTATTTTAAGACGCAAGAAGAGATGCAAGACCTTTTTTCCGATATTCCAGAAAGTCTTTCCAACACCTTGCAAATTGCAAATGCGTGCAATCTTACAATCGATTTTAAAACCAAGCACTACCCTGTCTACACACCACCAGATCTTATAGGCAAAGAAGTCTCCAAAGAGGAAAGGGCGCTTGCAGTGCAAAGTTTTCTATGGAAACTATGCGAAGAGGGAATTGCTAAGCGCTATACACCGGAAAGACTTGCCAAAGTGCAAGAGATCTATCCGGGAAAAGATCCTATGCAAGTAGTGCGCGATCGTCTATCTCTTGAGATGTCTGTCATCGCGCCAAAAGAGATGAGCGACTACCTGCTGATCGTTTGGGACTTTATTAATTGGGCTAAAAGTAATGGCATACCTATGGGCCCAGGTAGAGGCTCAGGAGCTGGCTCCATCGTTTTATACCTGATTGGGATCACAGACATTGAACCCCTTCGCTTTCACCTTTTTTTTGAGCGCTTCATCAATCCAGAAAGAATCTCTTATCCGGACATCGACGTCGATATCTGCATGGATAAACGCTCTCTCGTTATCAACTATACTTTGCAAAAATATGGCAAAGAAAACGTGGCGCAAATCATCACATTTGGCACGATGAAAGCCAAAATGTCGATCAAAGACGTGGGAAGAGTGCTAAGCGTTCCCTTAACAAAAGTTAACGAAATTGCCAAACTCATTCCGGAAGATCTCAATATCACCTTAGATAAGGCGCTTGAGAAAGAGCCTGACCTTCGGCAAATGTATGAAAATGATGAAGAGGCAAGGCAGATCCTAGACATCGGAAGAAAACTTGAAGGGTCGATTCGCAATACCGGCATTCACGCAGCCGGCATCATCATCAGCGGTGAGCCCTTAACAAATCATATTCCCATCTGCAATGCCAAAGATTCCGAGATGCCGGTCACCCAATACTCCATGAAGCCGGTAGAGTTGGTGGGGATGTTAAAGGTTGACTTTTTAGGACTAAAGACGCTAACTGCCATTCAAATCTGTGTCGATGCGATTAAAGCAAGTCAAAATATTGAAATCGACTGGATCAATTTACCTTTAGATGACGCCCCGACATTTGATCTGTTAAATCAAGGTAAAACCCTTGGCCTATTCCAATTGGAATCTGGTGGAATGCAAGATCTAGCTCGCCAGCTGCACCTTGATAAATTTGAAGAGATCATTGCAGTTGGCGCCCTTTATCGACCGGGCCCTATGGACATGATCCCCTCTTTTATCAATCGAAAGCATGGGAAAGAGCCGATCGAATATGACCATCCATGGATGAAAGATATCTTATCAGAAACTTATGGGATCATGGTCTATCAAGAACAGGTGATGCAAATTGCAAGTCGCCTTGCCAAATACTCTCTTGGCGAAGGTGATGTCTTGCGCCGCGCAATGGGAAAAAAAGATGCTGCCCAGATGGCAGAGCAAAGGGAAAAATTTCGCCTTGGGGCTCTTGAAAATGGAATTGATTCCACCGTTTCGATGAAAATCTTTGACAAAATGGAAAAATTTGCCTCCTACGGCTTCAATAAGTCTCACGCTGCTGCCTATGGCTATTTAACCTATGTCACGGCTTACCTTAAAGCTAACTACCCAGGCGAATGGATGGCAGCGCTTATGACGTGCGATAGCGATGATTTGACAAAAGTTGCCAAATTCATTCGCGAGTGTCAAGCGATGGGCATTGAGATGCTGCCTCCAGATGTGAATCAAGCGCTTGAATCTTTTGCAGCAACACCCAAGGGGATCCGCTTTGCAATGTCTGGCATTAAAGGAATTGGGACGGGCGTTGTACAATCGATCATTGAAGAGAGAAAAAAAAGGGGGCCATATAAATCCTTATTTGACTTTTGCAAAAGGATCGATACGAAAAAGGTGGGCAAAAAAGCGATAGAAGAGCTCGTCGATGCCGGATGTTTTGATTTTACTGGGTGGTCGCGCGATGGTCTTTGGCAAAGCATCGATCCGATGTTTGAAACGGCGATGCGCGAGCAAAAAGATGAAGCAGCTGGCGTCTTAAGTTTATTTTCAATGTTGCAAGAGACAAGCGATAGTCAATTTCTAAAAGAGCCGACAGTCAAAAGTAAAAGATCAAAACTCGATATCTTGCTAAAAGAAAAGCATCTCATGGGCTTTTTTTTAACGGGCCACCCTCTTGATGCGTTCGAGTCTCTTTTAACGCGCCTCTCTTGTATTTCTTTAGGAATGATAGAAGAGTTTTCAACCGATATGATCTTTCGCGCGGCCTTTATCGTGGAAACGATCCAGGTCAAAGTCTCTGCAAAGACGCAGCGCAAATTTGCCATTTTGATGATCAGCGATGGGATCAATCGGTACGAACTTCCCGTGTGGTCTGATATTTTTGAAGAGAAAAGTCCCCTTTTAAAGGAAAATCAATTATTATATGCCGTGTTGCATGCGGAAAAAAAAGATGGGACGATTAAACTCTCTTGCAAATGGCTAGATAATCTCTCCTCAGCCAATGAAGAGATGATCTTAGCTTGTGATTTAGCCTACGATAAGGCAAAAAATCAAGTGGCAAGGTTTAATCACATGAAAAATGCTCCAAAAAGCCCCTCTTCTGTAAAGGCGCAAAACGGCGATAGTGAAAAAAAGAATTTACCAAGCAAAATTTCAGTGATGCACGAAAAAAACAACCCTGTTACAATCAAAATCGATGCCGATCTCGTTAGCTTAAGCCATATCATGGCGCTTAAAAAAACATTCGAAAGTCATAAAGGCAATGACCCAATCGAACTTGTTTTTATGTCTTCTGGTAAAATGCTTGCAACGATTTTTATCGACAGCAAATGGGGCGTTGTGCGCTCTGACAAGCTGCACGCTGATTTACAGCTCATCGAATCTATATGTCGATAACACTTTAAGGTAATAGTACACCATGAGCTATCATAAATATTTGACTAAAAAGCCGGTCGTAGAGCTCTTTGATGAGATCAAAAACGACACCTTTGAAAGAACGCTTGGACCTATCCAATTAATTTTAATTGGAATTGGCGCAGTCATTGGAGCCGGCATTTTTATTATTGCCGGAAACGCAGCAGGTGAGCACGCAGGACCTGCAATCACACTTTCATTTATTCTTGGGGGAATTGCTTGCGCAATGGCGGGCCTTTGTTATGCAGAACTCTCTTCTACAATTCCAATCTCAGGAGGCGCTTATACCTATATTTACGCCTCGCTCGGCGAACTTGCAGCTTGGCTCATCCTTGGGATGATTTTATTGACATATGTCCTTGGCGCAGCAAGTGTCGCAAGTGGGTGGTCTAGCTACTTAACGAGCTTTTTAGCAGATTATCATATTCACATCCCTCCCCACCTTTCTAATACGACGGGGAAAATTTTAACGCTTGCCGATGGATCGAGTGTCACTGCTTGGATCGATTTACCAGCCTTTTTCATTGTAATACTTTTGACCATGGTGGTATACCGGGGGGCAAAAACTGCCGCTTGGATTAACACGTTGATTGTGTCTGTTAAAATGGTCATTTTAACCCTTTTTATTGGGATAGGTATCTTTTATATCGACCCCGCCAATTGGATTCCCTATATCCCTGAAAATACAGGTGTTGCAGGTGAATTTGGCTTTTCTGGCATTTTAAGCGGGACAGCTGTTGTCTTTTTGGCTTTTACAGGCTTTGATGCTGTTGCGACAACAGCGCAAGAGGCAAAAAATCCTCAAAAAAACTTACCTATTGGCATTTTAGTCTCTCTTTTAGTCTGCACCATTTTCTACGTGTTGATCTCTGGGGTGTTAACAGGCATTGTCCACTATACAAAGCTTAACGTCTCTCAGCCATTAGCGCTTGCCGTTGATTCGATGAATCTGCCTTGGTTTTCTGTCGTCATGAAAGTTGGCGCAATTAGCGGTCTTACCACAGTGATTTTGGTGCTTATCTATGCCGCAGTCCGCGTGCTATATGCCGTGACATATGATGGCCTTCTTCCCAATTTCTTGGCGAAAAAGCACCCTAAATATCATACACCGCATGTACTGACTATAGTCGTAGGACTTACCATCTCTTTACTCGCCTCGACATTGCCCTTAAGTAAACTTGTCAAATTATCAAACTTTGGCACTCTTGTGACCTTTGCAGCAGTCTGCTTTGCAACGCTTTACATGAGATATAAGATGCCCAATTTGCCAAGGGGCTTTAAGTGTCCCCTTGTCCCTTATGTGCCATTAGCCGGAATGATCCTCTTTTGCCAAATCATCGGCGCATTTCCAAATGAGATCTTCATTTATGCAGGAATTTGGACCTTATTTTTACTCGTCATCTACTTTTCTTATAGCCAATTTCATAGCGTCCTCTTAAAGGAAATTGAGGTGGGGAAAGTTAAAGAAGATCTCGATTAATATGAGACTTGACGCAAAAGAGCAAAGTGCGATCAAAGAGGCGATTAAAGCATTAGATCCCAATGCTGACATCTATTTATTTGGCTCGCGTACTGATATGAATAAACGTGGCGGCGATATAGACATCTTAATCATGACCAAGATATTAACAAGCAAGGACAAAATTTCTATCCTTTGCAAAATTTTTGAAGAAATCGAAGAGCAAAAAATAGATCTAGTCATTGCAAAAGACACATTAGACCCATTTGTTAGACTCGCATTTAAATCGGCTATCAAATTATGACAAAAGATCTCTTAGAACTTTTAAACAAAGAATTGGCATCACTAACCAAATCCACGGCACTTATCCAAGGCTCTTACGACAGATGCCTTAAAATTGGGAATAAATCCAATTATTCGCCAGGTGAGCTTGAAGCTTTTGAAGCCTTAACCGCTAGATACTCTCGCCTAAGCGATCTATTGATCCAGAAAATATTTAGGCTAATCGACACGCTTGAATTGGTTGACGAAGGATCGATGGTCGATCGGATCAATCGGGCGGAAAAACGAAAAATTGTCGTATCGGCCAAAGAATTTACTAACCTTCGTCTTTTGCGCAATACAATCGTTCACGAGTATGAACCCGACGAATATGCACGTATCTTTGACCAAGTCCTAAAAGTTACGCCTATCCTTTTAGGTGCTGTCGAAAAAGCAAAGCAATACTGCAAAAAGTTTGCGCTCTGATTTTCGACACCACCCTATTAGATGCTAAAAAAGCCGTTCAAATGTCTTTATGCAGCTATAAAGACTTAAGCCCTCATCATTTCTTTGCAGGAGCAGCAGGAGGAGATAAAATAACCCAAACAGTTTCTGATTTAGGAATCACATTTATTGTATAACCTTTAAATGCGGGGTTTTTATCTAATTTAGCTTTAATATCTTTAGGATTTATGCTATTAACTACACCTGGCTTTGTGATCTCTTTCAAATCTTTCTGTGAAACAATTGAACCTATTGCCTTTAACTGCTTCGGATTTAGTTTCACATTTGACGTAGGTTGCAATATGATACCTTTGGTGGCACCCGGTTCAACCGTTGCAGCTCCTTGTCGAGTTATATTATAAGTCTTAGGCGCTTCCAATTCTGTTTCTTTGCCAGATAAATTACCCGGGAGTATATAGGGTGTAATTAGCAGGCCAGCAATCAAAGCACCGTAAACT
>JABDAE010000074.1 GCA_013289325.1 Chlamydiota bacterium | reverse complement strand
TATAGTGGTTTTAACGGTTTTCGATGCTTCTTAGCTTAAGTGAGCCACACTTTTTGCCAAGTGGCGTATTCCACCGGACGGATAGAATGGCGAGCCATATTACCTTCATGAAGACCCATAAGATCTTTTTCTATTGCTTCTATAAAGCGGGTCTGGTCCTTTTCAGGAACAAATTCAGAGGCCCTTTGACGGATGAATGCAATTGCTGAAGGTTTATTCATCTCCCCTCGAACAATTTCTCTCACTGTCTCTGAAATCATTTCCCGATTCTTCATCCTAAATGGATCAGGTTCACCTAGCTCCTTTTTAACTGAAGAATATATCTGGGCAGAACGTTCATAAGCCCAGATAAAAACTTCGCGTAACAACTCGATTTTATTCAACTCATAAACACCTAAAAGCCCATTCACATAAAGTGTTTGAGGTACATCGACAAAGGAAAGGGGACTTAAATTATTCAGAATAAGCGGAACATTTGCAGCAAGGCGCGATACTCTTTTGTTAACATCTTCGAAAGGTTGCAGGTAAGGAAGATGCACCATTAAAAAAAAGGCCTGCTCAAAAGGGTTGATAATAGCGTTTGCGGTATCTAATATTTGTTGGAAACACTCCTCAATAAGCCGAGGGACCGACAATGGGCGATAAACGCTTTTTCCGATTCCAACAGGAAACGCTCTTAAACGTCCACATGCTTCTACATCTCCTAATAAGTCATTGGATAATAAGGCGTGAAGATTCAATATTGTATACTTATTTATTCCGATATTATCTACAGAGTTTACAAGAAATTCGATGGCTGATTTATGATTTAAAATCATTTGAGCTTCTTTAAGGTCTTTTCCTTCTGCCACTTCATTTAATTTTAATAGGCGATCTGTCTCTAATAAGGAATATGTGTTGCCCTCAAGACGGCTAGAATTCCACGACAAATCTACAAGCAATCGGCTTAAAACGGCTCTTGCATAAGTGCCCGCCGGTCTTGTATCATCTACCGGATGGCCAACCTCAAAAAGATGTTTACATACATGTTCCGGAAGATATTTGGTGGTATTCGGCCGATAATCATCTAAGAACGCTCGATTGTATCCTACAGGTTTCCTTAAGGGTATTGGCTGACGCACTGCAGTTTGGATGGCGGCAGCTATTGATGAAAGAGATAAAGAGCTAGATTCTAAAGTGACATGTTCTGCCGTTCCCTTTTCTTTTTCTTGAGGAACTTCCTCTTTTTTCTTCTCTTGAAGATGCGAAATCCTATATTTTCTTGAACGCGTTTCTCCTTCAAACTCTAATTTTCCCTTTGACACGAGTAGCGCTAATCGACGTTGAAGAGTTCTTCTTGGTACATGAGGACTTAAAGCGGAAAAAATCTCTTCAAATAATGCCCCTTGAGGAAAGGAACTCACTACGTCTAAAACAACTTGAAATTCTTTATTTGCAACCTTTCTCTTTGCCATATGAAGTCCTTGTGATTGAGAAGTCTGGATATTTTTATGGCGCAAGTTGGACAATTTGCGCCATATAATTCTAATATATGGCGCAAGTTGGACAATTTGCGCCATATAAATTGTACAAAGCCTTAAGTTTTGAAACCTATTTGCATATTTAAATCACATGTGTTACATGTGAGACAAACTTCGCATATGGCGTCAATAAAAAAGGAGGTAGCAGATGACAACAAAGACGGGTAATCATGTAAAAAAATCAGCAAACGGACAGGCTGCGCAAGGAATTGCAAGAGGACATTCTCAAAGGATTGCACAAGCACTTGCACAAATTTTGTCCAATACGTACCTCATCTATGTCAAAACACAAAACTTTCATTGGAATGTCGAAGATGAAAGGTTCCACTCTTTACACAAACTCTTTGAAGATCAGTATACAGAGCTTGCCGCAGCTGTCGATCTGTTAGCGGAAAGGATCCGTATGCTCAAAATTAAGGCGCCAGGAAGCATGCAAGAGTTTCTTAAACGCACGACACTTTGTGAAGCTGATAATGAGGTTTCTGGCAATGAAATGATTGCAGAGCTATGCCGCGATAGAGAAGCGATAAGTGAAGAGATCAGGTTGCATATCGAGGAAGCGACAAATTTAGGCGACCATGGCACTGCCGACCTTTTAATACAGCAGCTAAGACAACATGAAATGGCGGCCTGGATGCTACGCAGCCACTTGTGATAAGCAAGCTACGAAAGCCTTGGTGATCAGCTTCAAGCTGCGTAAGGCAAGTAAATTGTAAATGTAGTGCCCTTGCCAACCTCTGATGTCACAGAAATCTGCCCAAAGTGCTTTTGAATAATCGTCTGCACAATCGATAATCCAAGGCCAGAACCCCCCATTCCTTTTGAGTGGGCTTTATTGACTGTAATGAAGCGATCGAAGATAAATTCCAAATCTTCTGCAGGGATTCCAATCCCTTGATCCTTCACTTTTACTTCGATCTGGCGGTCGGTGTGTTTTAAAGATACATCGATATGCGCAATTCCCTTAGAGTACTTGGCGCCATTTTCAATTAAGTTCATCATGGCAAGCTCAAGTAGGCTGTGGTCGGCTACGAGCGTCATCTCCTCATCGCCTGCCGTCAGAGTAAAGATCGCCACCTTAAATTTATCTTGTAAGATATGGAAGCAATCTTTGACAATTTCTTTTAAATCACACGTTTGCAAACGGGAAAGGGGGAGATTGTCGATGTCAGATAGGGTCAAAAGATCGCGGATTAATACCGTCATGCGCGTTGAATTTTTGACGATTTTGGCAATCATATCGCACTTTATCTCTTCTTTAAGTTCCGGATGCTCATACAGCATCTCGGCAAACCCATGGATGATTGTCGTCGGCGTTTTAAGCTCATGGGAGGCAATGGCGCGGATGATATGGTGGATTGGGCGGGTGAAATGGCTGATGATGAGCCATGTCATGATGCAAAAAAGAAGCAGCATTACAATTGTGAGCGCCAAAAATCCGATCTCTAAATCCTCTTTTAAATCGCTTAAATAGCGAGAGGGAAATGCTGTGCGCATCACGTATGTCTTTTGATGAAAGGGAAATGCTTTGGCAAAGAAGGTGAATTTCTGATCGTAGATGCCTCCAAAATCTTCGTTTCGGCCAACCCCATATTCAAAGGCGTCGGCTACTTCCTTATTATCGACGATGTACTCATGGCTAAACCTTGGGCCAAGCAGATGTCTTTTGTGGCTATCGTAGATGACTTGGGTTTCATCTTTAATGATGCTGACCCTAAAAAAAATTTCCGATTGCAGCTCTTTTAATTTTCGAATGAGCGCTAAATCATTGGGCGCTGTTTCAATCTTTTTAATCAACTCATCGGCGCGATCCTCCATTAAGGAAAGGAAAAACAATGGGGTCAGTAGTCTTTCCCCTTTGCAGAAAGACTACTGACCCCATTGTTTTTCCTTTCCTTGGTCGTGAACTGATAGTACGAATAGTATCGATTCTGGACAAAATGGCTCAACGAAAAAATTAATCAGGAAAGGGCGGGCAAGGGCATGGGCACAGGCACGCGATTGCAGTTTCGAAAGAAGTCTATTTGCTCGTTCCTGGGTCCTTTTTTCTCTTTTTAGGTGGGGGCGCTGATTCATTTGAGCAAGCTTGATGGGCAGATCTTTTAGGAGCTTTTCTTTGATCTCTCTTTCCTTTCGTCTCCTCTTCATTTTTGTTCTGCATACTTTTCTTTCGAATGGCTTCGACTTTTTTATGTAAATTTGTGGCGTATTGGAGAATATTCTTGCCATCTTGTGCTAGCAATTTCATTTCATTATTATCTTTAATTGCTTCCGTTGACATTTCATTTAAATGTTCCAAGCAATGATTTAATCTTGTTTCCAACGCATGTATTGCAATATTAATGTTACTCGATTGAACTTCTTCCTTAGTCTTCCACTCACATCTATATCTAAAAAATTTGTTTTTATCACCAATTACGCGAGGAAATCTACATCTTCTTACTTTGCTTTCTTCACTCCTATTCTTAGCTTCAGTACAGATCTCTTTATTTATTTCTAATACATTATTAAAAACAAATTCTATATCCTCATTTACTGTTATTTGTTTGATTTGATTTTTTAAAAGTAAATTCCCTCCTATTTCTCGGTAATCTTTATAAGTTCTACATAACAAAAAAAAGTCTAATATAGAAAGAATTTGATCATGGAAATTTTTCTGTTTTTGTTGTAATTTTTCGGCGTCAAAACTTATCTCATAAGAATCTTTCGGAGGAATAAATGATTGCAATGTAGGAGCTGTAACGATGGAAAGAATCAATTGCCCCCAACTATTTCTTTCAAGAGTTTTATGTGCTTTTAAGAAGAGGTCAGGAGTTATGTTAGTGACATTTAAATCATTTAATCCTCTTATATCATAGATTAGACGAAGAGATTTTTGAATAATTTCTAGCCCTATAGTATTAATTTTATTTAAAATTGAACGCAACTTGTTTCTTTTTATCTCATTCGTCGCGGTTTTATTTAATGCACGTAAAATTGAAAAAAGATCGGTTTTTAAAAAAGTAACAAAATGATCATTCAAATGTATGTCATCTTGGTTAGCTGCCCTATTTATATATTCTATTCTCTTTTCAATCTCGATTTTCGTGTCATCATTAAGATTTTCTTTTTGTGTAAATCTAATCATCCATTGTTTCATTTCTTCTAAAAACATATTTTCAGGAGGTGGATTTGATTCATTGCCGTATAGATACTTGCATTTTTTCTGAATATCACATATTGTAGATAACTCTTCTCTAATGAGCAGCAGTTCCCATGTGGAACTGGTTTCTATACGATAGCTCTCAACAGAATAGCTTATGTTCCTAAACATGGTTAGTTGCTGGCTAAAAAACTGAATACTAAGGTCGTTTAGCCGAGTTAACTTTGTTTTATCCATTTCTTTATAACTTTTTACCCAGTCTGTAGTTTGTTCGCATACATACTGAATGCCTAGAACTCCCGCCGCACCGGCAGCTGCTGCAGCTCCTCGCTGTCCTACTGGTGACATTGCGGCATTTAGAAGAGGTTCTACCCCCGGGATTAGTGACGCCATATCGTATATCTCCTTTTGAAGTTATTTGGGTATATATAAGCGCAATATTTTCAGCTTTAGGGCTAATTTTGGACTTCAATTTTTTCTAGTTTTTCTCTTTTAAGTTTACCTATCAAGTAATATTTACTTTGGCTTCTATTTCTCCATCGACGTATCAAGAACCACAACGAGAATTTGTCGTTGTCAATGGTTCCACGCCCACTTGCATGGGTGTAGTAGAAGAAATCTTCCATCGGATTTTGACACCACTTTATGGCAATCAAGATAAAGCCGTTAAACAAATTGCTGTAAGCTCTGATCGAGTTTGTCATCTATTGTTAGAAAATAAAGTTCCAGTTGGCACGTCAAATCATCTTTGGCATTGCTATAATAGTAAAACCGAATTTTATCTCCGGGCAGATACTTGAGAATAACCCCTTTTGATATTCTTCCTTCTACCGTTTTTTCTCCGTTCCTGATTTGTTGAATATATATTTTGCTCATGGTTAGATGGTGAAGCTCTTTTCTTGCCTTTTTCTGAACTGGTTGCATTGATAAAAGTTCACTATCTTCAACCTCACCTCTTTCTCTTTTTCTTACAACAAGACTCATGGTACCTCCAAACTTTAACTTATACACTCTCAAAAAAAAGCTTGCAATACCACTTTTTTTACATTAGAAGAAATGGTTCCTGTAATGATCGAATTGGGGAAGGTGTGTCCTCTTTCGCAAATCCAGCATAACATGCATGTACTCATTCCATTACTAAAAGCCTATCGCGCTGTAGCTGAGTTGGTTTGGACAGATGGATTCAGGTTAAGGCAACAACCCGTGTACACAAATGACCGAGAAGCCATTTTTGCTATTGCCAAACAAGTACTTCCTGTTCTCCCCAAAAATGCCAAGGTGGAAAGAGGGATTCTCATTTCACCAGCAGGTGCTAGATACGAAGTTGCCTGTCTTGAACAAACAGCCAAATGTCTTGTTCCTACGGATAAAGTTTGGAAGCAATTCATTGAACCTGTAAGCGAATTAATAGGCAGTGGTGCTGCAGCCATTCCGGAAGGGAAAATTGATATGGGTGCTCTTTTAAAAGCACTCTTAAAAATTGCGATTTTGGTTAAAAAGGAATGGATTTCTAAGTGGTACATCGATTTATTTCCATTAGAATGGGAGGCTACTACTATCACAGACCTTCAGCAATTTGAAACTGTTAGGCAGCATATAGCAGATTTTACAGAGAAAGGAGGGAAGTACACGTTAGGGCTAGTGAAAATTTTGACCATCATTTTTCAAAATCAAACTACCAATGACGATCTTAAGGCTATTATTATCGAAGAATTAACCAAGCTAGTCACTGTTAAGGCAAGATACAGTCTGAAAGAAATGGCCAAACATCCTCCAGAATTGTTTAGTAAGATAATAAGACATCCAGATCGTTATGCCGAAACTAGGAGTTTTGCCGCTATGGCTCTCTTAGATCTTGCTGCGAAACCAGAAAATAAAAAGTATGGCCTTACCATACGAACTGCCATAGAAGCTTGGAATGCCCAGGTAAAGGATAAAAAATCAAAAAAATATGTCGCCGAGAAAACAGAAGCGCACGTTCGAGCTGAAAAGTTTAATACTGATATGGTGTCTTTGGAAAAAAGGTTGCAAGAGCTTCAAATCCTTTTAGAAGACAGTGTTCTAGGTCCGTCTAGAACTGGGGAAGAGCCTGTGGATATTGAAGCAGTGGCTTCTGAAATCAATAAAAAAAACGAAGAGCAACAAACACTTAATGCTCTTTTGCAAGAGTGCGATAAAGAAATGACTTTGGCGGATGCCTTTGAAGCCCAAGAAAATTCTGAATCGAATTTAGTAGATGAAATTCTTTCTTCAATGAAGGAGTAGCAATATGATGGTTGCAACAAGCTTACATTTTGCAGTTCCAAAAATCATCAGAAGTGAGCTCGAAGTAGTAGCGAAAGCTCTTTCTGTTGAGATTACTGAAGATTCTAAAGACGATCTAAATAACCTCCAAAATGACTTAAAGCCATTGCGAGTTGAGGGCGAAATGAATCCTTCTCTTTTGGCTGATTTTACAGAGGGAAAAGTTGAGCCTACAACGGGGATCGAAATGTTAAAGGGGATCATTAAGCGCCATCGTACCCTTTTTGGATGGTCCCATCCCGGAGTTTTGAATTACATCCTTCTTTTAGAAAAGCTTCAACGGTCAATAGGAAGTCAAGAAGCAGATACCACAAAAGAAGAATATCAAAAATGGTTTTTAACTATACTTGGGTTTTCGCCAGCACCTCTTAAAGAGTATTCTAGGGACCAACTATTGGAACAAGCAGCACAAGGGCAAGATAGTACAGTAGATGAGTTTTTAGATAGTTGTCCTACCCGATTTACGCTCACTCCTCAAGAGATCCCAGTGATTGCTGATTTGCTAGCAGACATTACTGATTGCTACTCCAAAGCAAACAATCTTAAAAGAGCCATCCATGTAGGAAAAATTATTCTTCTAGTTCCAGAACAGGTCCAAATGGCTTACCCAGAATTTTATGCCGATAAAAATCTAGATATAGGAAGTATGCTCTTACATGTAAGAGATTATCAGGTTGGGGAAGATTATTTCAACAATGCAATAAAGATATGTTGAGATTACAGTTTCATACCCACCTTAAAGAGTGGTACCAAGATTTAATTAAACCGATTGATCATCTTCTTCCCAAATCTCCTGATCAAACTGTCACTTTTATTCCAGATGGCCCCATGTCTATGCTTCCTTTCGCGATATTTGAAAAACAAGACGGCAAATATTTTATAGAGGATCATCCAACTCTAATGGCTCCCTCAATAAAAGCTGTGAGTCTATTGGGACAACTTAAAAAACAACGAAATGGTAGGGTTCATGAATCAGTGGTCATTGGAAACCCAATTACTACTTTACGCAATCTTCCTCATGCAGAAGAAGAAGCTATAAAGGTTAGTGCCCTGTTAAAAGCACCGTCAAATCATAAGATGATTGGAAAAGACGCCACTATCAGCAGCTTTCTCAATTTAATGGAAAATGCAAAATGGATTCATTTTAAAAAGCTGCGAACATAATAAGGCAAAAGCACTCCAAATAGCTGTTTATAATGCAATCACAAACCGAAGAGATGCTCCCGATGCTTGGGGAAGCCTTTTTCTTATGGGAATTAAATAACGCGAGTTGTGTAAAAGCCTCATGAAACTGTATTTATACCCAAATAACTTCAAGAATTGGAAGTTCGTGCGCCCTCATCTTGTTTCACTTACCTATGAAGAAGTCGATCAATTAAAGCAAATGTCCGTCACGAATTAAACAGATGTTCCCCTGAAATGGGGGACATTAAAGATTTTAGCATCTCGAACTGCCGTCTCTTGGATTACGGGTAGCTAAAAGTCCGTTCCATAGGAGAAGGAGTAGAAGGACTTTGTTCTTTTTCAAGAAAAAGTTTGAATTCAACTAAAACTTGTTGCTGATCCAATTTATTCGCTCTTTCATTTTCAGCTGTAGACTGAAAGTTAAAGACAGGTTGAGAAAACATGGAACCTGTTTCAAGAGGTTGTTTGCCCATATCTTTTCTTAAGGCAACAAGACCTGGGAGTTCATCAATTGCACGCTCGATTTCAAGTGCTTGTAAAAGTACATGATTATGTACGTACTGGCAATTGAAAGGAGTGTTACATTGTGGATAGCCTGCAACAAGATAAGGGCACATGTTTCTTGACAGCTGTGAAGAAAGTCCCCTGTTGTAATCGCACTCATTTAACCTTTGAAAGGCTTCTTGAACAGATCTTAAGCGATACTCTCTACTTCTTGGATCAATGTTTTCATAAGGTGAAGGTACAAAAGGTAAAAGAACTCTTCCTTGTAATGGATCATAAGCAGAATTATAAGGACTGAAGTGTCCGTTGTTTAAACCGTTAAACCCGTAAAGCATATATTTGTTTCCTTTTATTAAAAGGTGTATTTTATTACATAAAAATTTAGTCTATCAAATATCTGATTTTTGTTAAAGTTAAATGTTTTATATGATATAAATTTGTTTTATTTAATGAGGTAAACATGTTATTAACTACAGCAACTGCAAACGGTATTAACTCTCACCATGCTTGCATTGCAGAAATTGAAGCTAAGCAAACAATGAGAGCTTGCGAGAAAAAGACGCTTGAATTGATTGCCCTCATGCAAGAAGTTGGCATTAATTCAGAAGAATTCCACACGATCTTTTTTGCTGCTTCATGTGATGATTGGAAAAAAAGGTCGCAGGCTCTTGCATTACTTATTTGTAAAGGGATCCCTCAAGCGCCTTTACAAAATGACCTCGAACCTTTAGATAGGCTTGCCAAAGAGATCATGGGGTTACTACTTCCAAAAAATGAAAACAGTGACGAGTTCCTAGAAAAGCTTATGTCCTATCTTGAAGAAGAAAGGCAGCTTCAAGAAAGATATAAATGTCATGAAGTATTTAAAAAGGCGCTTCTTGCTGAAATTGCAAGAACAGATGAACTTGCTCGAGGAAAAAGCGGGGTTTTTTCAGAGGAGTTACAAAGGCAAATCGATCTTTTGCACGTGGCAAGAACAAAATGTGCAGGCATTACAACGTCTGATTCTATACTTTTAGCCTCAGATATTGACGATTTCATGAAAAAGTGTCCATTAGCGGAGACTCCTTCACTTAAAGAAGGTCATATCAAAGCCATTTATCAACAAAGTTATAAACTGCTAAAACAGGCCAATCATTTGCTTCATGGGTTATAACATAGTGACTAGTAAAAATAAGTTTCTTGGTAGTAGGTTTGCACCTCTTCATCGCTTGAAAAGGAAAGTGGGCCTGCTACGATTGCCTTTAAATGATCATTAAAAAGTTTTAAGGTAAGAGGCCTTAGCCTAAGTTGCATTCCTTCGGTTTGAATATAGACAGCCTTTTCCCCCATATCCTCTTTAAGAGCCATTATTGAAAAGTCAAAAGCAACTCCGTATGTCTTGAGGCAGCATTATTGCCCCACAACATAGACATAACCGTTTATACTTCCTTGATCAAAGCTGTGAGTGATAATCTGCCTCGCTCCATGCATCGCTAAAGGAAAGGAAAAACAATGGGGTCAGTAGTCTTTCTCCTGGGAAAGACTACTGACCCCATTGTTTTTCCTTTCCTTTAGCAAAACTGGCTCCCATAACAAGACGTTAGGGCATCTACTTCTGCAACGAAGTCCAGGTTCTAGCTGCACTGTGTATCCAGGCCCACTTGCCACGAGCGGACTTTCGTTAACACACGAAAAGCCAAAAGACAGGCAAAGAATGTTCGTAGCAGATACTGGCACAGTGCTGCCAACTGGGCTATACAATGACATCTGCCCTTCGGGCCTAAGTTAGCGAAAAATTTCCAGAATTCAGGAGGTCTCGAGTAGATATACAAACAATCACAAGTGCACTTTCTCTAACTTTATCTAAGTTGACTTAATGCTCCTAATTTTATACTATAAGTTATATAGAGGATAGGATTATGGACATTAAAAATACACCACTTCCAGTGAAACGGGCCTTAAAAAAGCTGGGACAAGATCTTTGCAACTGCCGAAAAAAACGGCGTATTCCCATGCAGATTGCTGCAGAAAGGGCAGCAATAAGTCGCGCTACCTTAAGTAAAATCGAAAAGGGGGATGAAGGCGTTTCGCTAGGAGCTTATGCGAAAGTTTTATTTGTTTTAGGAATGGTTGGAAGATTAGCCGAATTAGCGGATTCGGCCTCCGATGAACTAGGTTTGCAATTAGACGAAGAGAATTTACCCAAGCGCATTCGAATTCCTCAAAAGGAAAAAAGAAAAGGTTGACATGGAACAAACTCTATTAGTTTATGTGGATCTAATGGGTATGGCTGTTAAGGTGGGTCAGCTATGGAGTCGCCTTAGAAGTGGGCGAGAAAGTATGTCGTTTGAATATGAGCGCAACTGGTTAAACAACCCTAAGAGATTTTCTCTTGACCCTGCTTTAAGGTTGGCTGAAGGCTCTTTTCATGCATCACCAGAAAAGGCAGTTTTTGGAGCGATGGATGATTCTGCTCCTGATCGTTGGGGGCGCATGTTAATGCGTCGCTCTGAAAGAAAAAATGCGATAAGAGAAAAAAGAGTCGTCCGCACTTTAGGGGAAGTGGATTTTCTATTAATGGTGGATGATGAATGTAGGCAAGGGGCTTTGCGTTTTAAAAGAGAAGAGAAGGGCCCATTTTTAACGAGCTACGAAAAGAATCATATCCCCCCTTAATTTCAATCGGCAAGCTTCTTACAGCAGCAAACCATGTGTTGCAAGACTCTGACACAGATGAAGACCTTCGCTTGTTGCTCGCGCCTGGTTCTTCTTTGGGTGGCGCAAGACCTAAAGCTTCTGTTAGAGATAAAGACGGACATTTAGCCATTGCGAAATTTCCTCGCATTGATGACGAAATGGATGTTATTGCGTGGGAAGCTGTGGCACTTACCCTGGCAGATAAAGCAGGGATTGATGTCCCTGAATGGCGTCTTGAATCTGCAGGCAATCGACGCATTCTTTTATCTAGGCGATTTGATAGAAAAGGTAATACGCGCATTCCCTTCCTATCTGCTATGAGTGCTTTGATGGCAAAAGACAATGAGATGCACAGAGTTATCTTGAAATTGCCGACGCAATTAGACAAATGAGCGCCTCACCTAAAGAAGATTTACATGCTCTATGGCGCCGGATTGTGTTTAATGTGTTGATTTCTAACGTAGATGATCATTTGCGCAATCACGCCTTTCTCTACTCTGGGTTATCAGGTTGGCGCTTATCACCAGCATATGATTTGAACCCCACTCCAGTAGATATCAAACCTAGAATTTTATGCACAGCAATTGACCTACTAGATCCTAGCGCATCTATTGATGTGGCAGTAAGTGTAGCCCATTATTTTGAGCTTAAGCCTTTGCAAGCTAAAAGTATTTTGAAGGAAGTGAGCTTAGCCACTGCGTCATGGCGTAAGGAAGCTGCTAAGCTCAAAATCAAAAAAGCAGAAATTGACCGGATGGCAACAGCTTTTGAGCATGAAGATCTTCAAAGGGCTTGTAGATTAGTAAAGGCGATAATGTTTTTCTGTCTTTGAGTTAAATCTTTATCAGACAAAGAGAGTGCTTTAGCTGCTTGGTCTAAATGAAGTTGATATTCATGAGGGCGATATTTAGCGTAATGGCCCTCAACAAATAACCTTTTCAAATAGGGATTTGTGTAGATTGTAGCAAGAATATCTTCGTAAAATAGTTTGTGGCCACGTTCAGCTGCCGATTTAAGAGGCGATGACATTCGATAAAATCTCTTTGCCGTCCCGCACGAGTGAAATGCTTGTCTCATCGCAAGTAGATTCAATTCCAAGAACTAACATCAATTACCTTTTTCTTTATGCCTTCTTAGGTGCTTTTTGAGTGGCAAAGGTGGTGAGGCTATAAAAAATGGCCGAAAGAATGACGATAATCCCCATCATCTCAAATAGTGGGGGTGATTGCATTTGCAAAAGGTAGAAGTAAATAAGACCAAAAATGGTTTCAAAGACTGTGAGCTCTCCTGCAAAGGAGACGGGGAGTAAAGAAGAGGCTTTATTCCATAAAAAGAGATAAGGACAGGGCTTGTCCCTAAAATAAGCGCCGTGATGGAAGGAGTTTTAAGCTTTCCAAGAAATGTCGGATCTTTGGAACCCATCCAATTAATCTCATCAAAAATGATGATGACTCGACCTGCACTTGTCGATTGAGATAAACTCCAAAATAGATCGTCCCAATCATCTGCTTTTAATCCTCTAGTCCCAAGCTGCCTTTCTAGGCCATTGGCAAAATGTGTTCGTTGCATTTGTGCATCGATGATTTCATCTTTTGGGGGTAATCCTTCCAAAGTGATTGTACGAAAAGGGCGACTGAATTCCTCGGCTAAACGATTTTTGCTAATGCGGCGCCTTCCTTTAATCCTAGAAACGGCAGTTCGAGATGGCAAATTAATGCAAGATCTTGAATTAGAATCACTTTGCAATGGGGTGGGACATTCCCAAATGGTGAAGGACCATCCCATTGCAAACGATTCTGGTTCAAGAGATTGCGTTAAGTTGCCGTCTCCAACTGCCGTTTCTAGGTTAATCACAATAAGGCTTGCAATTTGACTTTCCAAACGCTCCCTCAATATACCCATCTCTTTTTCTCTACCGTAAAACGAGACGCTCATGCTCTCTCTCCTTTTAAAAATCACCAAAATAGAATTTTGCCGATTTGGTGATTTCTTTTTTCAAGAAAATAAAAATCACTAAAATAGAATTTTTCCGATTAGGTGATTGTTTTACCTTAAAGAAGTCGAGAGTGGTTATGAAGCTTTTGGCTACAATCCCACTGCGTCCTGTTTATCTTCTCAATGGTCCTATCAAACCAAACATGGATTAAATAGCTGGAAATAAATCACTTATGTCGTGAAGCGTACATCGACATGAGTTTGTATGGGTAATGAGCCTTGTATCGACAAAGAGTTCAAAAACTACTTAGGCTGCGGCATTTTAGCAAAAGGGTTTGCCTACGGTCATTGTGAAGGTTGTCATAAAGATTTTCTTATCGCATTTTCTTGTAAAGGGAGAGGAATTTGCCCTTCTTGTAATACCCGCACAATGGTTCAAATAGCCACTCACCTAATCGAAAACGTCATCCCATGTGTCCCTATGAGACAATTTGTGATCAGCTTTCCCATGAGAATACGCTATTATTTGCTGACTCAAAATATTCTTCAAACTGTTTTACGAATTGTTGTCGATGAGATCCGGAAAAAACTTAATTCAGACGAATATATCGATCCACCTCACAGGGATGATTAATATTCTTCTTAAAAAAATTCATTGCTTTGCAGTGAACTACTACCCCCATGCCTCAACTACCAAGATTTATGTCATATATTTCGAAAATTCTTGCGAAATACTCCAAGGAACACTGCTTCTTTGGAAAGAACGAAAAAATCACCTTAAAAGTGGACGATTGGGCCAATGGGGTCAGTAGTCTTTCCCCTTTGCAGAAAGACTACTGACCCCATTGTTTTTCCTTTCCTTAAATTTTAGCAAATTCACGATAAGACATTTCGAAATAATCTATAATAAAACGAAGTTCAGGACCTGTTAAGGGGGTGGGCTTTCTTGCTAGCATATTGAGAACACTTTTTTCTCAAGAAGAGATCTAAATGAGAAACAAGATGACCGAACTCTTGTA
>JABDAE010000073.1 GCA_013289325.1 Chlamydiota bacterium | reverse complement strand
AAATGCTTTCCTTTCATCAGCAGTCCGCATGAAACCACAAACATTACTTAAATAAACAGTGTCAATTTTTATATTATTAAGATCTAAATACTTTCTAATTCTCTGAAAAGTTTGTGAGTTGGTTATAGTTTCAGTAATAGCGGCAATGCGATCATTAGAGACCGCCTCTTTTATGAAAAGATAATTTTCCTCGGTTTGCAGCCAACTTCCCTCGCGCAGTAGTTCGTTTTCTATCCTCTCCGTAGGTAAACCTTGTTGATCAGAGTGAAAGAACAAATCTCTTGTTGTTCCTTCCAGAGAATTCAGATAGCTAATGATAGCATACTTAAAGACTTCTCGTGAGTCTGAAGCCTTAATGATCTCTATAGTTTTTTTTATGAAGTCAGCATTTTTAGGATTAAAATCCACGATTAAGCCATATTTAGATTTTCTTGCGCACATGACATCAAAATTATGCCAAGTTGCACATCCTATATGAATTGCCTGTTCAACTCGGGGATGTTTTTCCAGTAGTTGCCTTGTAGCGTCTAAATTACTTTCGTTGGTTGTAATATATATTCCATTAATTTGCCCTTTCACAAAGTGATTATTGAATTTAACAATGGTTTGCAAAAAAGCATCTTTTGGTATATCTAGAGGCTTATTTTGATGTATTGCTTTTATTTGTCGGTTCCATTCTTTTATGCCAGGGATAACAATAAAAAGACCGATAACTGTAAAGGAAAGAAAGATAGCGATACATATTGACACTATTTTACGTGCAGTAGAATAGGGGCCAGGTTTACAACCCCATCGAACGGGGTGATGCATAAAATTTCCTGATCTATTTTCTCTATAAATAGGTCCATCTGTCTTAATGGAAGTCGTCATGATAACCGGAATTATGTCTTAGAAGCTTGTGAAAAACTCATTAACTAGGTGTTAAAAAAACCGAACGTCTCAGAAATTTCTCTCCAAAACGTTCGGTCATGTGCCGATGACCGGACTCGAACCAGCACTCTATTGCTAGAAGTAGATTTTGAGTCTACCGCGTCTACCATTTCGCCACATCGGCATAAAAACTCAAATCGCGAAGGGATTGAAGTCATTGCAACTTTCTCTATCGCAAGATGCACCCGAAGATTGGGATATGAGAATTTTAGCGATTCCGCATTAATAGAGCAATAAAAACTTCTTGCCTAAGGGTTCGTTAAGAAATAAAGTATAGGTTATTTTTAACGATCCCTAAGCCTGTCCGATGGAAAGGCCTTTATCAATAATTTCTTGCGCTGTTGCTTTTACCGTGATCAACCCTTGAGAAAATCCAATAAGGCGCATTTGGCGATCGAGATGGGCAATATCTGTCATTAGATGATCGTTAACAGATTCTAAAATGGCAATTTTTCTTCTTAACTCAAGTTTGGTCATGATATAAGCTCCTTTTTGTGAATTACTGCACTCATTTGAATCTAAGGAGATTAAGTTCTTATAAAGATTGTGTAGAGTTTTGATAAAAATGCAAGTCCTACCACCTATGGTAGTTGCGATGGGCTTTATCCCATGAATATGTCACTTTCTCATTTTTCTCCCTATCATAGCGCACTTGTATACTCACAAAGGGATAAAAATGTCGGTGATCAAAGTTTCTACCTTCGTTCTTATTAAAAATTTTGACGAACACCTCCTTATTGTACCAAGGAAGGGTTGAAACGTTTGTGTCTTGCTTTTCATAGCGATGAAAATTGAGGTATTCCTTATAATCGCTTAAAGCTTGGTATGTCGAATTTTCCTTATAGTACTCTTGAATATGTTTGACAACCACTTCTGGTTGTTCTTCTAACCCAAGTACGTAAAAGGAAACTTCCGCACCAATCGTATGCTTTGATGAGTGATTATCATAGCTTTCATCTACATAGGTATTATGCTGAGGACATCTATGCCCACAAGTGATGACGACTTTTTTACAGGTTTTATCTTGAATGTAGTTTAAGAGATCGATCAAAATCGGATATACAAATTCTTTACCCTCTCTAAGAGGAAGGCTGTGCTTTTCTACCCCTCCACAATCTTGCCAATGCACAAGACCATCTGGTTGCTCTATAATGCGGTTGGGATGTAAAGAACTCCCCTTACATCTAAAAAATTCCTTAGTAATGGATGGATGATTGCCTTTTAAGATCTTATCCCATGGATACGCCTTTTTTTCCCGCTTTTGCGGCTCTGCCAGTGGAAAAATGTTCTCATGATCCTTCCTAAAGATATACTCCCCTTTTTGCTCAACACCGCGACTCATCTCTTTTTTATCGCTCGATTTACACCCCTGACACACAATCAAAAGCAGTAGAGAAATAACATTTAACCTAAAAACGGCAGTTGGAGACGGCAACTTAACGCAATCTCTTGAACCAGAATCATTTGCAGTGGGGTGGTCCAACACCCTCTGGGAATGTCCCACCCCATTGCAAAGTGATTCTAATTCAAGATCTTGCATTAATTTGCCATCTCGAACTGCCGTTTCTAGGTTTAACCGAATTAGGGCCCTTAAACCAAAAATCATGTAAACTGCCTTTTTTAAGATGAGTATAGATGAAAACAATATAAATGAAAACAACATTTTCAGATTGTAGTAGCTATTTGTTGCTCATCTCTTGCGGAATTAATAAACCACTTCAACTAAAAATAGTCCTTGAGGCGGCGCAAGCTGTCCCGCTTTACGCCTGTCTCTTGCAGCAAAGATTGCGGCAATCGCCTCTATATCGATGTTTCCCACTACCACATCCAAAAGAGTTCCTACAATATTGCGGACCATTTTATTTAAAAATCCATCCCCTTCAAATTCTAATCGAATGCCCCCTTCTTCTTCAATAATATCTAGGCGATAAAGCGTCCTTATCGGATCTATTGCAGCAGATCCTTGATACGCCTGATTGGCAAATGAAGTAAAATCATGTGTGCCGACAAAAAAAAGAGAGGCTTTTCTTAAAAGATCTAAATCAAATGGATATGTAAAGTGGGTGGCATACAATCTTTTAAAAGGGAGTTGGACTTTCCCAAGCGCAATGTGGTAGTGATAGACCTTCCTTTTCGCTTTATATTGTGCATGAAATTCTAAAGGAACTTCAGAAACATCTAAAACTCTAATGTCTTTTGGGATGATGCTGTTGATTGATTGGTAAAAGCGCCTAAGATCGATTTTTTTTTCAGAATGAAAATTGGCAATTTGGGCCAGGGCATGAACGCCTGCATCGGTTCTTCCAGAACCTATTATCTTAACTTCAAGATTTAAAATCTTACAAATAGCCTCCTGTAAGACTTCCTGAATAGATAAACCATTTGGCTGCATTTGCCAGCCACTATAAAGAGTGCCGTCATAGGCAATTTTTAATTTATAATTATAGCGCTTAAGGGTTATTTCAGGGGGTGTCTCGGCATTCATATCTCAATATACCCCTTTCAATATGCCCCTTTCAATATACGCTTTGGGAGATAGGGATAAGAGGGAGATTTTAAGCTCCCTCTTATTTAACTTAAAAACTACTTTGAAGTAGAAAGCGCAGGTTCTTTAAGATGCTTAGAAATCTTGCTTGTCATCTTAAACATGTCGATAGGTTGTGTGGATCCTAAAACTTTTGCAAGCTTTTGATCTGGCACAATGTTGCGCTTGTTTTGTGGATCTTGTAATTTGTGCTTTTTGATGTAATCCCACAATTTCTTCGTCACTTCAGTGCGGGGCATTGGGCCTTGGCCAATAAGCTCTGAAAGTGTATCGCTTACTTGTACAGGCTTCATGAAAGCCGATGGTTTTTTTTCTTTTTCTTTAGTCATCTTCGATAAACTCCTTTAAAATTAATTTTGGAAAGTCTAATTTTAGCTTTCTCGCCCGCCACCCCTACAGATTTGGAAACGAAAAGCTCTCTATAAACACCCTTTTATCTCGACTTAAGGATTATAGTCAAAAGAATTTCTCTTAAAACCCTTGATTTTTTCCAAATAAGATGAAAAACTTATACCAAAAGTATTTCATAGCTGTAATTTACTAGGACGCCTTATGAAAAAAAAATATACCAGATTCGTAGCCACTCTTCATAGACTTCTTTCCAAACTCCATTTGGTCGCTAAACTCATGCTTTTTTTTCTTTTTTTAATCGCCATCTTGGCCGGTTGCTCCTCATCGGAAGAAAATACACGCACGGAAATAAGGGGGCATAAAAAAAACGAAGACTATCTCGTCGTCATCCCAAAAATTCTTGCTGCAGATGAAATGACCCAAATTAAAAAAAGCGTTGAACTTATTCTCAATCAGGCAAGCGCTGTATATGATATCGACAATCTCAATTCTGAACTATCTAAACTCATTCGGCTACCTGTCAATCAAAAAAGTGCAATCTCACCTACTTTGAAACAACTATTTGCCACAAGTCATAAACTTTATCAAGTCAGTGGAGGTCGATTTGATCCCACGATGGGTGCAATGGTCGACTTTTGGAAACTCAACTTAGACCAAAATAAAGTTCCGTCTCAAGAAGAAATTAAGAAAGCATGCGAAAATATAGGCTGGCATCGCATTCACGTCGAGGGGGATCTCTTTTGGAAGAGCAGCAACGTACCCTCTATTAATTTTGGAGCAATATATAAGGGATTTGTAATCGATCAAATTGTCGATATGCTCCATACAATAGGATATGATGATGCATTTGTCCTATGGGGCAGCACCATGCGCGGCGTGGGATTCAACGTGAATAAACAACCTTGGAAGGTCACTATCAAAAACCCACGCCTTTCCACAAGCCAAGACGATCCAAGACAGATATTACAACTCCATAATCAAGCTCTCTCATCAAGCGGACTGATAGAGCAAAAAAAATGGACAGTAGAGGGCAAAACCTATACGGCTATTATCAACCCTTTAACATGTGAGCCTCTTTCATTTATTTACCACCGCCAAGTCAATGTTCTTGCAAATAGCGCAGTAGAAGCTGATGGTTTGGCAACAGCTGGTATGTTCCTTTCAACTCTTGAAGAGTCGCTAAAATGGGAAAAGAGCATACAAGAACAAATGCCACGGGCTTCTATCTGGTTTGTGTCGAATGAAGAGGATATCAAGAGTTAATCTTAAATCTATGGCGATCGAAAATATTCAACTCATTGAAGGCAAGATTGCCGCTTTACAACCTCTTTTTGATGCTGGCTTCCCTTTATTACAAAGGGAAGAAAAAATTCAGCTACTTAAAAGGGGCTCTTTAAACTACCTAAAAAACCATCCCCCTTGTCAAGAGATCTTGCAAGAGTTAAGTAGCTTAAACCAGCTGCTTTTCTTATCTCTTCTTGCCATTGGCCAAGGACCTATTCTCTTTCAAAACCCATTGCAAAATATTTCTGAAAATCTACTCAATCTTCTAAATGCTCTTGCTCCTACAGAAGAATTTTATCACCCTATCGGTGGACTTTTCGGGTACCATTATACAATTTTGAAAAAAATAAAAGAATCGATTAATTATCTCAATTGCGATCATCAAAAAAATCAAACAAACTATTATGAACCTCGTGGAATAGATTGCACATGCCAAGATAATAAGACTTTAGAAATAATAGCAAAAGCAATTCGCGTCGGCATTGAAGAGATGCCGAAAGTGGCCCTGCTGTTTCCTCTGGGAGGCGCATCTGATCGCCTACATCTACAAGATAGTACCACAGGAGCGCCTCTTCCAGGTGCATTTCTACCTTTTTGCGGAAGAACTCTTTTTGAAACTCTCATTCGAGAACTAGAAGGGAGAGAATATCTGCATTATAAGCTAACGGGAAAACAATATATCACCCCTATTGCCGCAATGACCTCGCACGAAAAAGATTTAGATAAACTGCTATATGATCTCTTCGAGAAAAAACGGTGGTTTGGAAGAGGAAAAACAAGTTTCAAATGCTTCTATCAACCCCTTGTGCCACTCGTGACAAATGAAGGCAACTGGGTAATGAAGGAAGCGATGCAGCCTATTTTAAAACCAGGTGGACACGGGATGCTTTGGAAAAGTGCAAGCGATCATGGCGTGTTTCATTGGCTCAAATCTCTTGGCTGCTCTAAGGCGTTGGTGAGGCAAATCAATAACCCTATTGCCGGCATTGATAATGGTTTACTGGTATTAAGTGGACTTGGAATCTTGCAAGACAAAAAATTTGGATTCTTATCTTGTAAAAGACCTGTTAAATCATTTGAAGGAATGAATGTCTTAAAGGAGTCAAAAACGCCCTTAGGTAATTATGAATACAACATCACAAATATCGAGTACACCGAATTTCAAAAACAAGGAATCTGCGATACACCTCAAGACAACTCTCAAGGGCACTCAAAATTTCCAGCCAACACGAATATCTTATTTCTTGACATCAATGCCATAGAAGAAGCCATTAAGCAGTGTGAAACTCCAGGTCTTCTTATCAACATGAAGAACAAGGTCGACGGCCATGCCGATAATGGAGAGGGGAACAAAATTTTAGCCTGTCGCCTTGAATCCACTATGCAAAATATCGCAGATTACATCACAAACACCAACCCTCAAAAATTGAGAGGGCAAGATCTATCCACATTCCAAGATCTATCCACATTCATTGTTTTCAATGAAAGAAAAAAAACTATATCAGTTGCTAAAAAGTTTTTTGAGAATGCTGATATCCGCGATACTCCTTTGAAATGTTTTTTTGATTTGATGCTCAATTACCACGAGCTATTAACGAAAAACTGTGAAATGACTCTTCCTTCCCTGCAAGAAGACGATATTCAAAGTTTCTTGATCAATGGCCCTCCATTTACAACCCTTTTTCATCCTGCCTTTGGGGGACTATATTCTGTCATCGGACAAAAAATCCGCAAAGGATGCCTAAAACGCGGAGCCGAATGGATCATGGAAATTGCAGAAAGCTATGTAGAGGGCCTTGTCTTAGATGGGAGCTTAATCGTAGAAGCTAAGGCAATTTTAGGTGAAATAAATGAAGAGGGGCAAGTCATTTACAATTCGGAAAAATGTGGAAAATGCACTTTAATCGATGTGCAAATAAAAAATAAAGGTTTAAGTCCAACAGATGCACACCATGCATGGAAAAGGGAAGTAGAAAGGCTTGAGTGTGTTCATATTATTCTTGAAGGCAACGGCGAATTTTTTGCAAGAGATGTCTATCTTGAAGGACCCGTGGAATACCGCGTGCCAAATGGAGAAAAATGGACTCTTTTGATGCGATCAAATACACTTTTGCTTCATAAAGAAAAGATCAAAAACGCCACATGGATGTGGGAGGCATCTTTTGATCAAAACTCTCATATCATTTTAAACTACATAAGCTGCGATGCCAAGAACTATTGCAGCAGTTCCTGCCACAAAGAACGCTACTCCCACTATCTTCCAAGCGACTCTTTTCCATGAGTCTTCATCGGCACGGTCTGCGCAAATAAATGCGACAATTCCAACAGCAAATAACGTAGCACCTAGGATGCAAGGATACAAAGGGACAGCCTGAGCATAAGTAAAGATTGTAACGGCAAGAGCTGCGATTGCTTCAGCTATTTTCTTTAATGCTGGAATGATATTTTCAGTCGTTTTTAAACCTATCCACTCACCTGTTGCATAAATTTTAGGTTGAGTCCAAGCGCGAAATTCAGAGACTTTTGCACTCGCCTTAATACTAAACTCGTAAGACGATATTGCCCCTTTTTGTAAATTTCCCAAAACCCAGTGTGGAACTTGGCGAATCTCCATATGTGGTACCTACCTCTCTTAAAAAAATTTAAGTTCATAATCCTAAATCCGGCAGTTGGAGACGGCAACTTAACGCAATCTCTTGAACCAGAATCATTTGCAATGGGGTGGTCCTTCACCCTCTGGGAATGTCCCACCCCATTGCAAAGTGATTCTAATTCAAGATCTTGCATTAATTTGCCATCTCGAACTGCCGGATCTAGGATAATATTAGATTCAATCATTCCCGGCAATTGGTTAATCAGTTATAATGCAATTCGGATTATTACCAGATGGATCACTTATATGAGTATACCCGCCCAAAAATTTCGAGAAATCGTCTTTCAGCTGCTTTATGGCTTCGACATTAGTAAAGCAAAAGATGAAGAAATGTTAAAACTTATTACAGAGGAGCTTAAAGTCACAAAAAGCATTGTTCGTCAAGCACAAGAAAAAGCTCACCAAATCCACTCTTCTCTTAATGAGATCGACGAGAAAATAGGTTCTACCTCCCAATCTTATAACTTTGAAAGGATCCAAAGTGTAGAGCGCAATATTTTGCGCCTTGCCGTCTTTGAACTTACCTTTTCCAAAGAGCAAATCCCCCATAAAGTCGTCATCGCAGAAGCCCTTCGCCTTGCAAGAAAATTTGCCACAAAAGAATCTGCAACATTTATCAATGCCATTCTTGATGCCATCTACAAAAGCTCGCTTGGCAAAGCAATTGATGCTGCTGAAATCGATGAAGCGGTAAAACAACTTGACAATAGCGAAAAAATCGCTCAAGAAGCTGCTATTGCTCAAATACCACAGCAACAATTCCCGCTAGATTTTCAAACAGCCCAAAATGAGATACCTAAAGAAGATTAATGGAGTCACTTTTGCAATTTCAAGAAAATGTCGATCTAAAAAATTATTGCACCTATGGGATTGGAGGTCTTGCGCGATATTTTATTGAAATCTCTTCCATTGAGGAAATGCAAGGGGCTATTTTGCATTGTAAAAAACGCAATATCCCTTTCATGGTACTTGGAAAAGGATCTAATTGTTTATTTGACGACAAGGGGTATAATGGGGTGGTTCTTTTAAATAAAATTGATTTCTTGCGCTTTGGGGCTAGTAGCGACGAAATAGCCTCTTCCCTTTACGTAGGAGCTGGATATAGCTTTTCTCTCCTCGGCATGCAAACAGCAAAACGGGGGTTAGGCGGCCTTGAATTTGCCTCCGGCATTCCTGCGACGGTTGGAGGCGCTATCTGGATGAATGCGGGGGCAAATGGAAATGAAACGTGCAACCCTCTTGACTCTGTCGATTTTTTAGATGCAGATGGCATATTGCATCGCTTAAAAAGGATAGATCTCCCCTTTTCTTATCGCTCTTCCCCTTTTCAAAAGCAAAAGGGCGCCATTGTGGCAGCTACTTTTTCTCTTACTCAAAAAAAAGAGGCAAGACAAGAACAATTGGAAATCGTAAACAAACGGATTAAAACGCAGCCCCTTTCTGAAAAATCTGCAGGGTGTGTCTTCATGAATCCTCCACAAATATCTGCAGGCGCTTTGATCGATCAATGCGGCTTAAAAGGGTTTTCAATAGGTACTGCCGCAGTTTCCACAGTTCACGCTAACTTTTTAATCAACAAAAAAGACGCAAGCGCAACTGAGATGCGTACTCTCATTAACGAAGTCAAAAGACAAGTATTTCTTAGGACAGGAATTGATCTCAAAGATGAAATTCGCCATATTGCCTATTCAGATTATAACGAGGGTGTATAATGCATAAAGAATTTCGAGCAGACCTTCATTGCCACTCCACATGCTCTGATGGAAGCTTTTCTCCTCTTGAACTCATCGCCCTAGCACAAGAAATTGGTTTATCAGCCCTTTCCATTACAGATCACGATAGCATATATGCCTATACAAAAGAGACTTTCCAGAAGGCCACAAGCGCTAGTATTGTTTTAGTTCCAGGCATTGAAATCTCCACAATGCTAAATGGCTCAAGTGTTCATATGCTCGCCTACCGATTTCCAATCGATAGTCCAGAAATTCATGCCCTCTGTTTAAGACATAAAGAACGAAGACAAAATCGCAATACCGAAATATTAGATCTACTCAAAAAAGCTGGTATGCCTATCTCTTTAAGCGATCTACCTCAATCTTCTTCAAATGACCCGCGTGAACTTGCAAGAACTATCGGTCGCCCCCACATCGCAGAGGCAATGATTAAAAAGGGATACGTCACTTCAATTGAAGAGGCTTTTATTAAATATCTTGGCGATGGGCGCCCTTGTTATTCTCCTGGAAAAACAATTTCTACAGAAGAAACTCTTGAGATTGTCCACCGAACGGGAGCTTTAGCCGTGATCGCACATCCTCACCTCATCCAAAATCAAAATGTCATAAGTGCCCTTCTGACCCTTCCCTTTGATGGAATTGAGTGTTACTATGCGAAGTTGTCACGCGCCCACCACGCCAGGTGGCTTAAAATTGCCGCCAAAAAAAATTGGCTAATCACAGGCGGCTCTGACTTTCATGGGGCGACAAAGCCAAGCTCAAGCCTTGGATCTTCCTGGATTGATGAGTCTTTATTTAATAAAGTCATGCAAAAATCAGTCGGCTAAAGCAATACGGTTTTTGCGGTTGCCTCCTTTATCCAAAATCTGGTACCCTTGCTTCTCAATCTGCAAAATTAAGGTCATCGATATGAAGATATTATTGAGCTGGTTATGTGAGCACATCGAATTAAACCTAGAAACGGCAGTTCGAGATGCTAAATTGGCACAAGATCTTGAATTAGAATCACTTTGCAATGGGGCGGGACATTCCCGATTGGTGAAGGACCACCCCACTGCAAATGATTCTGGTTCAAGAGATTGTGTCAAGTTAGCGTCTCCAATTGCCGTTTCTAGGTTAAACCAAGATGTCACAGCCGAGGCAATTGGTAAGGCTCTTACGCAAGCAGGACTTGAAGTAGATGCTATCACGCTTACTGATACAATCCTAATGCCTAAAGGCAAAAGTCAAAAGAGCAATGCCCATTTAACTTCAGATTATGTTTTCGATATTTCCTTAACGCCTAACCTTGGACATTGTTCAAGCGTCTTAGGCGTTGCAAGAGAGCTCGCTGCAGCCGGAATGGGGACACTTAAATCCTCTCACATTGACATTGCATTGATAGAAGATGCTTCCTCAAATACAAAAGAGGCTATATCCATCGAAGTTAAATGTCCAACAGATGCCCCGGCTTATGCCGCTCGGCTGATCAAAGGAGTAAAAGTAACAGATTCTCCTGACTGGATTAAAAAACGCCTTGAAGCCTCAGGAATTCGCTCCGTCAATAATGTCGTCGATGTCACAAATTATGTGATGCTAGAACTCAATCACCCCTTACACGCCTTTGACTTTCATGAAATAAGTAAAGGTAAACTGATTGTAAGGAATGCCAAAGAGGGGGAAACAATTGTCACGCTAGATGGGAAGACGAGGACTCTATTTGAGACTGATGTCGTCATTGCAGATGAAGATAAGCCCTTAAGCTTAGCAGGCATTATGGGAGGAGCGTCTTCAGAAGTTAAAGAAACAACCACTGACGTCTTACTTGAAGCTGCTTGCTTTTTAGGAAGTTCGATCAGAAAAACAAGTAAACGCCATGGCCTCATGACAGATGCCTCAAAGAGATTTGAAAGGGGATGTGATCCGAATATCTTAGAAAAAGTATTAAACAAAGCAGCAGCTCTTATCACTGAAGTTGCCGGAGGATGTGTCTTACAAGGGATTACCCAATATGCCGCCCATCCATTCCCTAAGACATCAATCCAATGCCGCATCTCTTACATCAATTCACTTTTGTCTCTTAAACTGAGTCCCGGCGAAATCGAATCTATCTTCTCTGCTCTTGAATTTGTGTTCTCATATGATGGAAAAAATCTTTATACTGTCTTAGTCCCCACCTATCGCAATGATCTAAAAGAAGAGATAGATCTCGTCGAAGAGGTGGCAAGAGTCTATGGCTATGACAATATCAATAAAGAATCTTGCAAAAGTTTTGTTTCAACGCTTCCTTCTGCGCCGATGTTCCTTTTTGAAAGAGAGATAAGGGCAAGATTGATAAGCGAAGGACTGCAAGAGTTTTTAACTTGCGATCTCATTGGACCTAGCCTATTGGAAAAGCTGCAAGCAACTGAGCTCCCCGAAAAAAACTGGGTGCGCATCTTAAATCCCGTCTCAATTGAGCAATCGATTGTAAGGGCATCTCTTCTCCCGGGCCTTTTACATGTAGTAAAGCACAATTGGGATCAAGGGATACACGACATAGCGGGCTTTGAGATAGGGCGCATTCACTTTAAAGATAAGGAAAAATTCTCTGAGCAGCCGATGGCAGGCATTATTTTGACAGGAAAATCGCGTCCCTCTCATTGGGACGTCAAACCCATTATGGTAGACTTTTATGACTTAAAAGGGATCGTTGAAAACCTTGTAAGCGAACTTGGGATTCGCAGCATCTCTTTTAAAAAAAGCGCGCTTAATGTGTTACATCCGGGACGCCAGTGCTCTATCTTTTCAGCAGATCTTGAAATTGGCAGCTTTGGAGAGCTGCACCCCACTATTTTGCGCAATTTAGACTTGCCTCAACGGATCTATTTTGCTGAAATCAATCTCTACGATATGTACAAACTAAAAACATCTGAAGTGATGATGAGTGAGCTGCCGATATTTCCCGGCTCTTGGCGCGATTTAACACTTACTTTAAATGATGAGATTGAAGTTTCTACCGTCTTAAAAGCCTTTCACAGCATTCCATCAGAGCTACTCGAAAGCGTCTTAGTACACGATCTTTACCGCAGCGATGCTTTGGGATCGAAAAAAAATGTCACCTTCAGATTTTTATACCGGGATTGGAATAAAACAATTTCACAAGAAACTGTAGACACCGAACACGCGCGCATTATTGCGGCCAAATTTTAAAGGAATATTATGCAAAAGATTCACACTCACAAGAAATACTTCTTAGGATTAGTTGCCTTACTGTCCGCTTTTACGGCTTGCGGCTCTAACAAAAGTGGCGATTATGTCGTCGATGAAACCTACGTCCATAAATACGGGGTCGCAGTCCCTCCCACATTTTGGAAAGAAAGCGGCAAAAATGGAGCTGTTGTCTCTACGATGGCAAATGGAGTTGTCGTGTCGCGCTCTTATCAAGAGGGTGTTTTAGATGGCGATACGTCCTACTCATTTCCCCATAGCTCTCAAATAGAAAAAATCGAAACCTACCGCCAAGGGGATTTGGTTAAAACGACAAACTATTACTTTGAGGGAACAGCAAAATCTGAAAAAGAGCCCTCTGATAAAGAGGGGTTATACACCCTTTCTTCTTGGTATTTGAGTGGCACGCCGCGCAGCAAAGAGACATACAATGCAGAGCTGCTAGTATCGGGGCAGTATTTTGACATCAACAACCACAAGGATGCAAGTGTTGAAGACTCTCAAGGCACACGCCTCATTAGAGATGACTATGGGCACCTTCTTGCAACGGATACAATCGATCAAGGGCAGATCGCGCTTAAAACGACCTACCATCCCAACGGCGCGCCCAAAGAGCAAATCCCTTACCGTAATGGCGTTATAGAAGGATCTAAGAAGACATTTTATCCGGCGGGTGAGCCTGCAACTATTGAGCCATGGACCAAAGGCAAGCAACATGGGATCACGCTTACCTTCCAACACGGTGAAAAGCTTTCAGATGTTCCATATGTCAATGGAGTAAAAGAAGGTAAAGAGATAAGGTATCGCGATGGCAAAACTGTGGTGCAAGAAATTAATTGGAAAAACGGCTTGCAGCATGGGGCCACCACCACGTACGTCGGCAATACGAGCAAGGTCGAATGGTTTTACCAAGGTAAATCCACAACCAAGAGCGACTACGACTTTTTAAGCAATAGGCCGCCTGTAAAAACAGCAACGTAAATTTTTAAACAAGGAGATAAAAAGATGTCAACAGAGCGCACATTATCAATCATTAAACCAGATGCCGTAGGCAAACACCATATTGGAGAGATTATTTCCCGATTTGAAAAAAGCGGATTAAAAATTGTCGCGGCAAAAATGATCCACATGACCAAAACACAAGCTGAAGCGTTTTATGCTGTGCATAAAGAGCGCCCATTCTACAAAGATTTAACCAGTTTCATGACTACAGGACCTGTCATGGTATTAGTCCTTGAAGGGGCAAATGCCGTCAATAAAAACCGCGAAATCATGGGAGCCACTGACCCTGCAAAAGCGGACAAAGGAACGATTCGCAAAGATCTTGCGGGGAGCATTGATGAAAATGCTGTACACGGCTCTGATAGCGCTGAAAATGCAGCTATTGAAATTTCATTTTTCTTTAATTTCCAAGAACTGTGCCCGCGCACTAGGTAATCTCAAATGGAAAATATCCATAAAAGCAATGTGAAGACTCTCACGATCACACCTTGCACACCTGAGGATATTGTCACCATCGTCGAAATCGACAAAATCGAGTGGGGGGAATGGGCCAACGCCCTTCCCCTTTACCGTCAACTGCTAGACATCTTTCCCTCTAGTATATTGGTTGCCAGAGAAAGTCAAAGAGAGGAAAGAAATAAAAGAGAGGAAAGAAATAAAAGAGAGGAAAGAAATGAAAGAGAAGAGAAAAATCAAGAAAAAATCTTAGGCTTTACCGTTGCCCTTTACAATCAAGAAAAAGCTCACGGCTGGATTCTTAGCGTTGATATCCCCTTAGATTTGAGAAGATCTGGCATCGGAAAAAAACTTCTGGGCGCATCCCTTGCCATGTTAAGATCTAAAGGGTGTCAAAAAATATCTGCAATTGTCTCCCCGGAA
>JABDAE010000072.1 GCA_013289325.1 Chlamydiota bacterium | reverse complement strand
CGCTTCGCTCCGTTTCATGCGGGGCTGCTGCACTGAAAGCGGCTGCCGCCGCTGGTCACGGCAGTGACCAAAGTGTGATAGCCCCGCATGAAACGGAGCGAAGCGACGTGGAATGTGGGGTTGCAAGTAGTTGATAATCAAGCTGCGGTAGCAGCGATAGTACACATATGGGTAATAGGATGGGTGTACCTTCACCTAGTTGTGTGGTACACGAACCTGCTGGGAGTGATGACATAAAAATCCCTCTATTAATTTTTTTCAAATTTGGATTATCCTAGAAACGGCAGTTCGAGATGAGTAAGTGATGTAAGATTTTGAGCTATTATCGTTTCTGGCGGGGATTGACATTCCCTAATGGTGAAGGCGATTCCCGCCAGAAACGATAATAGCTCAAAAGATTTAAGTCAATTTGCCGTTTTCAAGTACCGTTTTTAGGATTACACAGAAGACCCAGCGCTTGCCCTTGTTGTACTAGCTTCTGATGGATCATAAGCGCCATCTTTGTTTGAACTCCCCATACTCTGCATTTCGATATTAGAAGAAAACAGTAGCAAACCAATCTGTTCCTGTCTTTCTACGGAATTGAAGCTGCCATCTAAGGTCAGGGCTTCGCCCTTTAATTCGATCGTCACCACCTCTTTAATAAGGCCAGCAAAGCCCAACACCCGAATTTTCATTTCTCGTTGACTCATGAGGTCAACCGGTTCTAACCTTCTAATTGAATGTAAGGTATTAACCTCGGAATTATATCCCATCCACACTGGCAAATCCGAAACCAATGCAACTTGCCTTTTTTTTCCGCACAAAATTTGTGCATATATTTTTCCAAAAAACCCCGTATCCTCCACATAGACTTGAATTTTTCGAACATTTTTAGCGTTTGTCTTCAATTCATACATGAAATTCTCGCCCAACTTCGCGCTCGCCTGATTATTTTTCCATTTCCTCTCGACTCTCCAATTCCAAAGCTTTTTACACAAAGCATAGACTACCCCTACTCCACCAGAAGTGCTTAGTCCATACTTAATGAGCTGTGCTAAATACGAGTCTCCATCAACCGTTACCGCAAATTGCCCTGCTGTTTCTAATTGCCCATTGCTCGCTACAATAGTGGCAATTGTTTGTTTTTCTGCATATGTATTCGTATCTCCTGGGGTAGGTTTCCCAGAAAATGTGCGTTTTCCAGCATCAAACATAAGCCACTGGGGTAAATCTTTTACATTATAGGTCATCGTATTGCCATTTGGGTCAACAAACGTGTTGTCTGGCATGGGATAATCGAACTTTTCACCCGCCGTGGCTTTCAATGACATCGGATTTTTATAGATTGGTGCTGATGCTACTACATTCAAGTTAAAATCAACAAAGCCAACTCCTGCAGTTGTAGTTCCGACAAGAGACACATAATAATTACCCCTGTCTGATGTGGCGGGAGTTCCTAAGAGTTTGAGTTGATTGAGTCCATTTAAGATTTGTAAGCATCTATCATATGCTATATACGCAGTAGTTCCTACGACTTGAACTCCAACGAAGGACCCTCCGGAAGTATCATAATAGGACCCAATTAAAGTAGGATTGCTCGGCGCAGCGACGCTAATGATTTGCAAGCCACCAATATCTGCCACGTATGCAATAGTCCCAACAATTTGAAGTCCTTGAGCATAGCCAGGAGTATTACAACCCCCAATCAGAATGGGGCTGCTCGGTGTAGCAATATTAATAATTTGCAAGCCCCTATCCCCATTCGTCACGTACGCAGTAGTTCCTACGACTTGAACCTGAATGGCAACTCCAGGAGTACTACAAGACCCGATTAGAGTAGGGCTACTCGGCGTAGCAACATTAATGATTAGTAAGCCACTAGTCCCACCCGCCACATACGCAGTAGTTCCTATGACTTGAACTCCATTGGCATTAGACGGAGTAGGATAAGTCCCAAGTAAAGTAGGGCTGCTCGGCGTAGTGATTTTAATGATTTGTAAGCCACTAGCTCCATCCGCCACATATGCAGTAGTTCCTACGACTTGCACTTGCATGGCCTTTCCAGGGGTATTATAAGTCCCGATCAGAGTAGGGTTGCTCGGCGTAGTAATTTTAATGATTTGTAAACCACTAGTCAAATCCGCCACATATGCAGTAGTTCCTATGACTTGGACTCCCCAGGCCTCTCCAGGGGTATCAAAATTCCCGATCAAGATAGGGTTGCTTGGCGTAGCGATGTTAATGATTTGTAAGCCACTAATCCCATCACCCACATATGCAGTAGTTCCTACGATTTGGATTCCCCAGCCACCTCCAGTGGTGTCATAGCTAGATACTACAGGGTCTAATTGAAGCGATAACCAACTTGGCCCATGTATAATTTTGGGCTGAACAAACCCGCCCCCTGCTTCCGTAAAAAATTGATGACTTACTTGAAATGAGGTCCCAGCCACAGCCTCCTGGTCCCCAAGAGGCCAAGCAATGGGTATTGCTCTCGTGCTCACCATGCCACGAGAAATGTCTAACCCACTTCGCGCAAATGTTGACAATGCCACCGCATTGATTGAATTACTATCAACAAAATATCGACTAGCACAATAAGTCGCACCTGTACCAACAAGCGCAGCAACACCAAAAATTGCAGCTTTAAGGCCTGCCTTGATGGTTGAAGGCACCTCTTCGATATACTTTTTGTGCAATGGGTTGGTGTAATCTGGGGTCACCGTATTGGGGCTGATAACTGTAGCATTGAGATTTAACATTTTTCCTTTAAAGATTGGATTGTTTTAAAAAGGAACAATTCAGGACATGAGTCCATTTCTAGTGCTCTTAAGGGGAACTGTATTTTTCTGTCCGTAGGGAGCTCTTTGCCAAAAAACAAATTTTGAAACACTTTCGGTATAAACCTAAATGTTTCTTTTTTTCGATTGTCTTTATCTAAGATTTTTTTTTTAATGTCAAGTTACCCAAGGAACAGCAATTCCCGCTAGGTTATAAATAACACAGGATGAGAAAGATGGGTGGTATATTTGAGATAAATTTAAACGGTATGAATGATATAAGGATGAAACAATCTCCTCTTCCCCATTCCAAGTTATGAAGAACTTATAAAATATTTGTATTCACAACAGTAACTATTTTGGAAGTGTTTCAAAATTTGTTTTTGCCAAATTCTGTATATGTTAGATTAAAATTGACTTCCAAAGTAGGAAGCTCAAATGCCCTTAAAAGATTGTCTTAATGGGTTAATACGTTTCAAAACATTATTGCGGAGTGTGTTTATGAACATAAACGAACTTAGGCCTTCTTCTAGTTTCAATATCTGTAACGTTGCCAATATAGCAGAACAAAATCTACACCCAACAACTATTGATAGCCGTGTGAGTCTACTCAAAGACTACTCTATTGCCATAGAGTATTCTCCTCTTAAAGGCTTAAGCGCTACAGTTAAGTATGTAAAGGGCGATACATTTGCTGACTTGCCTATTGTCGGCCATCTTGATGGGCTAAACTTAAATGAAATGCAAAAAGTGATCCGATATTTGGAAAAATGCTATTGGCTTCCGAAGCGAAATATGGAAGGTTGCTGCATTGCAGTGGAAGTTCGTCCGGCAGTTATTGGCGGCGCTCATGGAAAAATCCCTTTTCAAGAAGGGCTTGCGCTTGGATCAATTGTCAAAGGAGAGATTATCCGCAAGCTTAAAAAGTATGCAGACGTTGTATCTGAAAGAGATAATCTAGAAGAGCAACTTAACAACCTATTCCAACGCACAGCTGAATTAACTACAAAAAAAGATGATATCCCCAAAAGATTCAAGGATGCAGATATTCAAAAAGACTTGATCGCAGCAGTAGACGTTGAACTTAAAATAGTCAAAGAACATAGAAAAGCAATTCTTACACAATTAAAAACCCTAACTATAGACAGGATGGAAGAAATCCCTGTCTTTACTCACTTTTCAAGTGGGTTGACATCTCCTATTGACATGAACAGCTCTCCTGTTGTTGTGCAACCAAGGGGATTTGATTCCCTTCATTTTGCCTCACAATATATCAACATTGAAGAGGAGATGACCGACATTCAAGACAAACTGAATCAAGCTTCTAGTTCTGGCAGTTTTTCTGCTAATGTAAGCGGAGGTGGTTGGTTTGTAAAAGCGTCAGCTTCCTTTTCAACTTCATGGGCTAAATCGACAGCTGATCGCATTTCTACCATTAAACACAGTAAGAAAGCGGAAGGAGTCTTAGTGATCAATGCGATGGTCACAACGCGCAATGTGCGTTGCTTTAGCAAAATCGAGTACGATAAAGAGAGACTCGAGCACATATTGCATGTGATGAGAGAATGTTCAGAAGCAGAAGCTAAAGAAATGGGGATATCTTTTGAAGAAGTGCAATCAGATCCAAATAGTAAAAAACCCGCCAAAACTGAAAAAGTAATTTACATGTTAACAGAAGCTGTTCTTGGAGGCTCTTATACAGCTCTTGTCACGTTTTTAAATACCGAGGAGATGAATCGAAGACTAGAAAAACATGCTAAAGAACAATCACAAGCGACTTCTGGTTCTGTCAGTGTGAGCTATTTTGGGATGGGAGGGGGCGCAAGTTATTCTGCAGCAAGTGCTAGCGCCGCACAAACAGAAAGAGATTTGCTTGAATCTGTCAATCGAACAAGGGTTGAAATAGAAATTATTTCTCAAGGGGCCATCCCCACTTTTGCAAGAGATGTGATCGAACGAGAGGTCCTTAAACAGCTCGATTTAAACCCGGCAAAATTTGAAATAAGTCAGCAAGACATTGCAGATTCCAAAAAGCTCATTGGTCCTAGTACAAATGAGGAAAAAAACATCGTCATGGAACAACGTCGGATGAAAATGGCAAACGCACAAATTGCCGTGATGAATACATGCCGCGGTTTAACTGCAGAAAAGCAAAAAATATCCCTTCACACATCTAATGGGGTAATGGATGCCTACGAAAATTTTGCCGAGCAAATGGTCTCAGATGAAAACTGCGGCGTCCCTGTCGGATTTTATTACGATCGCCTCTCTGAAAAGGATATCGAAGATAAGCTAGCAAAAATACGTCTTCAAGAGGAAGCTGAGAAAAGGAAACAAGCTGAACAAGAAGCGTCTGAAAAAAAGAAACAAGCAGCTATTAAAGATGCAGGTGCTGCCGGATCCTCTGGATCTAGTAAAGAAAGCACGCAAGCAGCAGCTGCCTCCGCTTCTAAAGCTTCAGAGAAGACAGGAGAGCAATAATGGCCACATTTCTTAATTCACAAGTTCTGACTTTAGAGCCTAATGACAGAGCTAATTACACGGTGGTGCATACTTATGCACCGCCGATTAAAAGGGGCAAGGTATTATCCGTGCTTCATGACGCAAAGCAAGGGTTTTATGCCTGCGTGGCTGAAGGGGGGCGCTATATTCTCCTTCCCTTTGTTGGAGAAAGATATAGCGATAAAGACATCATGAAGCGCTATCTATCCCATACCTATTTGAAGATAGATAAAAATGAAAAAGGCGTGCCCACTCGGATTTGCGCTTGCGTTAAGGGGCCAGGGGGGATGTATAGAGGGAAAATCAGTACATTGCCTGCCTATGACGGGTATGGGATTGGCAGTGTGATTAGCAAAGAAAGGTTATTATTACCGATCATGCAAAGAGAAGTGAATGAGGCTTACAATGAAAGGCAAGCCGCAGAAAATGAAAAGGCTGATTGCGTGAAAAAAATAGATGACGCAAACAAGAGCAAGCAGGGCGGTGATCATGCGAAAGAGGCTGCACTAGAAATAGCAAAAGTGCGAGAAGTACAGGTTTTGCATATCGGTGAGTGTAATCAGCGGATAGCGCAAGCACACAAAAAATATGAATTAAGTGCAGACGAGTATAAAAAACTTCAGCAAACCAAAGCGATCGGGTGGGAGCCTACGCTTCCGATTGATTCTCGCTCTGTCATTAAAACAGAAAAAAGAGCTTTCCCATCTGAAAGGCTAAGCCATGTCATTTTAGAACAATCACAAGAAGGAGACACTCTGCAGATGGTGGAAAATGAGGTCAGAGGATTAGTGAACGATCTCTTCCTCCAAGATGTCTCTTCCTATTCATTTGTGACCACAGAAATGCTATCTGTTCTTTCGCGGAGAATATCTAAAATGATTGAAACGAGTAGTAAAGTGGCGCTCATGGGGTCATTTATCACGTTGCCAAAAGTTAGAATCATGGATCCCATTCTCGTTCGCCAAAATGGGATCAGTGAGGATTTAAAGGCAAATGCGACACATTACAATGTGATATCAGAGGCAGTTCTTGGGGCTGTATTCTTAGGATTTGGGAAATATGTCGAAGTCAATACGGGGCCTGCTACTATAGAACAAATCACGTCGACAATGTCAGTTTTTTCGTTTATCAGTCAAGGAGCGATCCCAAAAGTGTCTAAAGAATTTTCAGATATGAATCTTTGGAAAGTGTATCTTAGCTGGAAGGAAATTTTAGAAACAGACCCAGATAGCGGCTATCCTATTGCGCTAAGGGCAAGAGAGCTCACTGATGTTCTCAAAAACGACAACAAAATGGAGCTGCCACCTGAGGTGGGGATGTTAACACAAGGCGCCGGGTCTTCCACTGGAGGAGGTACTTCAGGATAATCCTAAAAACGGCAGTTGGAGACGCTAACTTGACACAATCTCTTGAACCAGAATCATTTGCAGTGGGGCGGTCCTTCACCACTTGGGAATGTCCCGCCCCACCGCAAAGTGATTCTAATTCAAGATCTTGCGCCAATTTAGCATCTCGAACTGCCGTTTCTAGGATAATGCAAGCTTCTTGCAGCTTTGCAAACTCTACAGGCTCTCAAGGAGATGATCTGTCAATAAGGGATGCGCTTTTATCTTTTCGCAATCATGTTGATGGGATCGTGAATCCCTTTTTGGCAGATCTTCTTTTAGATAGACTGGACGTCGTAAGGGGAAGGAAAATTGATTTTTCAAGGGGAATTGAACGTCTTTTTGAAGGTGTTATTCTTCCCAATGAAACCCTTAAAGTGATACATACAGCCTCTTTGTTCTTTGCAAAGATCTCTACAAGAGATCAAGAGAGGGTACAAGGCGATTTAGCCGCACTCGCTAATGGCATTCGAGATAATCATGCCCATCAAATGGCAAGGAAGGTGCATGCAGAATTGGAAATCTTACTTAAGGCCCATTCTGTGCTTGCATTGGACCCACAAGATGCTAAGTCATTACTAGAGCATGTGAGAGAAGATAGCCCAGATCTATTTAAAGCTTGGATCTATTCTCTTATTAAAAATGGCAAATTAGATGAAAAGGCTTTAGAAACCTATTCACAAGAAGTTTATCATAATTCTTTTGCGACTTTAGTCAAGCAGACAATCAAGAAAAAACCACATGGGATCCCTACCTCACTTTGTAGCCCAAGTGAGGAGCACTCAAGTCGAATTCAAGAGCAAAGGTTGCTGCAAATTCAAACGGCCCTTGCTGAAATCGAGCAGTATATTCTACTAGACGATATCCTTTTTAAAACACTTGTCACAGATCTAGTTTCAGGAAGATTTAAGAGGATCCGCTGTGAAATTCTGACGACCAAACACTTGGCAATTGCAGATAAAATTAGAGAAGTTGCGCATGCAAAGTACATTTTGTTTGACAAAAGTGTAACCGAAGATGAGGTGTTAATTGAAGTCATAGGGGCTGTGGCATTTAAACGACTTATTCCCGGGCAAAGATGCCTTCTCATCGAAAATACGATGGAGCTATTAAACCTAGATCCGGCAGTTCGAGATTGCGTTAAGTTGCCGTCTCCAACTGCCGGATTTAGGTTAAACAATGGCGTGCCATCTGTTGAGCTGTTATCCGAAAATGAGGGGGTGTTTTTTTTCGGAAATACAGACGCGGGTAAGAGCACATCGATCAATTATTTTTTAGGTGCGAAGATGAAAAAAGTGAAAAACAAAGTGGGAGACCCTTGTTTTATCATCGAAGAGGAGGAAGCACATTTTCCAAAAATTGGGCAAGCGATTGGCACTTCTGAAACTCTCTTTGCAAGGGCATACCCATTAAAGAGTAATGAAAAGCGTGTTTTGATCGATTGCCCAGGATTTAACGATACACGTGGGGAACATTATCGGCTCTGCACCCACCTTAGTATAGACTTAGCGGCTCGGCAAATAGGAAAAATCAAAGCGGTTGTAATTGTTCTTCCCATTGCAGAATTTATCCAAGATAGAGGCAATCACATTGTAAAGATTTTTGAAGCCATTAAGGCGAGATTCTATGGGCTTTTAGATGCAGGGCAAATCGATCGATTTCCCTTTGTACACATCCTTTTGACTAAAATTTCCCATGTCTCCTCGTTCGTTGCCCAATCGGTAAGAGATGGCAAAGTATTTTCAGAAAATTTATCAGAAATTCGGGAAGAAATTGGAAAACACATCAATTGCGCTGAAGGGAACATGAGGTTAGCACAATTGCAAGAAGCCCTTGCGATATGGAAAGCGTTACAAGAGCTTCATTTGACAAATCGGATACGTATGATCGATCTTGAAGATGAGGTAGAAAAAGAAGAGTTATTGGTACAGTACTTTAAGACAGATGAAGACCTACCAAAACAATGTTACCGGTCGGTCATAGAAAATCCAACTGCATGGCAAGAATTTGGCGATACGATCATGTCAATTACAAAAAATTGGTTGGATGTAATTTTAAGGCCATATGTAGAGGGGATTCCTGCAGAAATCAGCAGGTTACTTCAAGAATCTGCCCCGGAAAGTGTCATCAAGGATTTACATGAAAAAAGATGCTATTTAGCTGTTGCCCTGAAGATGCAAGCAAGATCACTTCTGGATCTAAAGAACTTTATCCAGTTATTGCTAAAATCTGGGAAAATAAGTCAGCAAGGGCAGCCAAATAATGGGGCGGCTGTTTCACTTTTTCAACAATTTTTGGAAATGCATCAGAGGTTAGAGCAGCATCCACTTGTGTTGACTCATTTAATGACCCTACACTTTAAGCAGTTTTGGAAAGCTTACCAGGTGTTTGAACAAAAACCATCAAAGTGGGAAAGTCTTGTCTAAAATTATTTCTTTACATAAAGAGTGTTTTATTTTTATTGTTAACAAAAAAGGGGGGGGGGGGCTTATGTCATCACAACCGTCAAGTCCAAGTACCATACAATCAGGTAAAGGGGCAAATGATGCCTATGTACAAGCCTTTGAACAATTGAAGACAAACTTACGGGATCTGGCCAATCCCCGTTTACAAGAGACTCTTGTGGCTATCTTAAATCAACCAAGAGAGACTGTTTGGGATTATTCTAGAGGTATCCAACAATTTTGCAAAGATGCAGCGATCCCTCCAATGACCCTGAAATGCATCGCATTAATGGATCAGGCGATCGTGAGTCGCTTAAATGAGACTACAAGTGTTGCGTTGGAAACGAAGGCTGTTCAGGGCAGCTTGGTGACTTTAGCAAGTGAAATTAATGAGATTGCGCAAGGTCGTATCAAAGAATTGCAGATAGATAAATGGAACGAGCTTGACTTAGTCTTAAAAGCGCATGATGTTCAAAAGTTAGATAATTCAGATGTTCTTCTGATGTTTACTCATATAGCTAGAGGGCAATCTGACCCGTTTAAAGAGTTTTTTAAAGCTTTAATTGAAAATCAAAAAGTGAGCCAAAAGCGGCTCGATGAGTATTCCAATGAGGTATATAAGAAAAATTGGATAACGCTTGTGATTCAAGTTGTGAAGAAGAAACCCACAACGAATGAAGGTTTGATGCAATATCTGAATATCCCTGATAAAGAAAGACGGGATTTTTCAAAAAATACGTTGTATGTGACAAATCCTCAACTTAAGAAAACCCATTCCGGAGTCGTTTTACGATGTGACAAAATATCCAATCATCAATGGGTTTTCCATTTGCATGATGAGTCCATCGTGCATGTGAATATAGAGGCAAATGTGTTTGCAGTTTCCATCACCTCGAAACCGAGTCGATGTGGTCTTTGGAAGGCCATTGCACTTCGCTCTGTGGAGAGGGAGCAAACAATCGAAATAGGAACACCTAAAGATGAAAAGATTACGGGGATAAAAGCCGGTGTGTATTTTTATAAGACCTATTCCCATCGTCGACCAGGAGCTGTTGCTGGTGCAGTTGGAAAAGCTGCAAGAGCCATTCCGTTTGCTGGCAGGCTGGCCACAAAATTGATGGGAGAAGAAACAATTGAAGTAGAGCTTTGGGATGAGCGAAATCGCACCCCTTGTTATCGCTTAACAGGCATTCGGCAAGATAATCTTGTGATTAAGGTGTACATTGAAAAGTGGTCTGTTGAAGAGGGTGACTATACAGATTCAAAGGCCTTTGAGATTGACGAGTTTAATCGCATCTTTTCTGTTTTACATCGAACAAAAGAAAGTTGTATCGGCCTTACGCTGGCAAATGCCGATGCAAATTTAAGAATTCGGGATGAAAGGGACAAAAACAACAACGAATACAAATTAGCAAAACTAAAAGAGATAGACAATGAGTTAGAAACCGTTCGGCAATTGTTGATCGATGATGTGAATAGCCTATTATTGGAAAATCTTTTAAATAGTATGATGGCGCATCAGTTGCAAGATATTGATGTACAAGTATTAAAATCTCATAATCAAAAGTTAGGTGACAAGATCGATCAGCTTGTAAGAAGGTATAAAGATGATTGCGAGATCACAAGAGCTCCTAATGAACTTCTTTTTAGATTGGTATTAGAGGTCAATCAAGCAAAACTTGTGAAAAAGCAAGAAAATCTCTCTGTAGCGACGACGATGGAGCTATTAAAACTTGCCTTTGATCATATTAAGAAGATTGAAAACCAAGAAATTGTTTTAGTGGTAGGCAATACTGGAGCTGGTAAGAGTACCTCAATCGGCTATTTTCTAGGGGGGCAATTCGCTCAGAAAACCAATGGTGTCGGGGATGCAGTTTACGAGTATTCATCTGTAGGAGCGCCTCTTCCCAAGATTGGACAGGCGCTTGGAACTTCAGAGACGCTCTATGCACAAGCATTTGGGGTGGAGGATCAACAAGTGTTACTTTGTGATTGTCCAGGATTTAATGATACTCGAGGCGGGCAATATGAACTTTGCACGAACTTAAGCATTGACATGGCGATTGAAAAATGTTCAACCCTCAAAGCAATCGTTGTAGTGGTTCCGGTGATTGCCTTTCTTGGGGATAGGGGGAACAATATCGTAGAACTCATTTCAACCATTCAAGATCGTTTCCCAAGTACTTTTAAGGTGGATAAGCCGCGGGATAGTCACAGACTTTTTCTCCTAGTGACGAAGACAAATCAAGCGCTTGCCTCGCAGGTCGACGGGTTGAGGCAAGGGGCAAGATTTAGGGAGCATTTGGCTGAAACAGATACAGCTATTGAGGCTCTTATGGAAAAAGGAGTTACAGATGGAAATCAGGAACTTGAAGCCTATAAAATGAGACGAAATATCTGGCAAACCATGGAAGCCATGCGAAATGAAGGACGAGTCAATTTTATTGATATTGATGATGAGACAGAAAGAGAGGAGTTATTGAGGGCATATTGCAATCCTTTAGGCTCTATTGATAAGGACAAATATCGCAAAGCGATGGAAGGGCCCGGGATGAAGAGAAAGTTTGGTCAAGCGATTGAGCTATCTACTCATACTTGGACGCAAACAATCTTCAAAAATTATTTTGAGGCTATTCCTGAAAATATAGGGATAGCTACACGATCTTTAACTAAGTGTAAAAATGATCTAAGGCGGTTGTTAGTTGATAAGAAAGAGCGCGGCGAAAAGATTGAAACGCTCACGCAAGAAATTACAGAAATCGAAGCCTTTATTGCTGAGCTTGAATCGAATAATGGACAAGACGTCGATCCTGCTCTTTTGCTAGCTTTTCAAGCAAGAGCATCAGATCTGACATTGCAGCAAATTGCAAGTGAAGAGGCAAATTTATCAACTGAAAATAGAAAACTTGAAGGATTGCAAGAGGAATTAAGAAATGCGACCCAAAAAGTGACTGATCTTGAGAACCAGATTATAGCGGCGGATCAAACAATTACTGCGTTAGAGAGTGAAATTGCAGCTCTTAAAGTTGGGCATACCTTAGACCGTCTTTTTAAAAGTCCTGATTATAAGAAAAGTGACCTTTGGGAAATGCACTGTTGGAAACCTGGAGCAAGAGAGGAGCGTGTGAAGAAAGTGGAAGCAAGAACCCAAGAAGATGAAGGAGATGTGGTCTATGAGGGTCTTGCAGGTGATTATAAGGGAAAGACATCCGATATTGCGGTGATCGAAAGAAAATATAAACTGTTTCCAGCAGATGAGAGCACGCAAAAATTGTTTAAAGAGGCAACGTGGCAATCGAGTCAACAACTTGGAGATTATACGGCCATTGTTAAGGGTGAGGGGTGTGTCATTGATGCAAGGAATGTCACACCGGAAGGTACAAAAGTGGCCTATAGTTATGTGCTTACATGGGATAAAAAGGTAATGCCTTGGATTGAGATCAGTCACAACGTACCAAATCTTGAATACAATAGAGCTACGATCATTAATCGGAATGCAACGAAAGAGGCTCAAGAAGTGGAAGTGAAAGCGCCTTTGGAACAGAGGAAAATTATAGCGGAAGCTGAAGTTGTGAATATTCAAGCGGCGCTTACGCAAACTCAACAAGATGTGACAAGGGTAGAAGCGGCAATTGCAGCTTTGAATGCCACAAAGAAAACTCAAGAGATCGCACTTCTCATTGAGCAAAAAAGGGAAGAAGTCGAAAGAAAGATGGCAGAAAAGACCGGGTTAGAAAATTCAAGAGACATTGACGAAAAAATGGAAATCAAAGAAAGCGAAAAGTTACGGCTTCAAGAAGAGATACTTGCATTGAAACTAAAGAAACGCAATTACGCCATCATCATTAAAACTCAAGAAAACACACTCTCTTTGTTACTTGAATTTTCAGAGTTGATTGCAGGGCCTATTGAAAAAGATGCAAAGGCAGATGCGACTGTTGCTGCAGTGGTTGCTTGCCAAGAATATATCACAGCTTATAGGAAGTACCAGCCGAGATTAGATGAGTGCCTAAAAGAAGATTTGCCATTTTTAAAGAGTAATTAAAGGATCGTTTAACTTTAATTATTTAAATAAAGAAGGGGTTTTTTATGTCATCACAACCGTCAAGTTCAATTACCGCACAACTAGGTGTGGGCGCACCTATTGCCTATATTCAAGCCTTTGAACAGTTGAAAACAAACTTGAGAGAGCTTGCTAATCCCCGTTTGCAGGAGAAGCTTGTGGACATCCTAAAAGCCCCAAGAGACACTGTCTGGGATTATGCGGCAGGAATCCGCCAGTTTTGTATTGAAGAGGCGATACCGGAACTGACAATGAGATGTATCGCATTAATGGATCAGGCGATTGCGAGTCGCTTAAATGAAGCTCAAAGTGTTGCGTTGGACACGAAAGCAGTACAAGGCGATTTGGTGACTTTAGCGCTAGAAATCAATGGAATTGCGCAAGGGCGTATCAAGGAGTTGCAAATTGATCAAACATGGCGCGAGTTAGACCTGATGTTAAGAGCCCATGATGTCCAAAAGTTAGATAATCCTGATGTTCTTTTGATGTTTAATCATATTGATAGAGAGCAGACAGAGCCTTTTAAAGAGTTTTTTAAAGCTTTAAGTGCTCATCAAAAAGTGAACCAAACGCGACTCGACGAATATTCTAAAGAAAGATACAAGATCGCTGGGCAAGGATTTAATTGGATATCGCTTGTGACTCAGGTCATCAAGAAAAAGCCAACTAAGAACGAAGGGTTGATGCAATATTTAGATGTCCCCGATAATGAAAGACGTGATTTTTCCCAGCAAACATTATATGTCACAAACCCTCAACTTAAGAAAACTCATGTGGGAGTGATTGTAAGTTATGAAAAAATAGACAATGATCACTGGACTTTTCATTTGCATGATGAGTCATTAGTGCATGTCAATACAAAGCCAAAGGCGTTTGCAGTTTCAATCGCAACTAAACCGGAGCGATTTGGTCTTTGGAAGGCAATAGAATTGCAGTCAGCCAAAGAGGGGCACAAAATCGAAATTGGAATACCCAAAGATGAACAAGTGACTGGAATAAAACCAGGAGTGTATTTTTATAAAAGTTTTTTCCACCATCAACCAAATGCTGCTGCAGTGGCAGTTGGAAGATTTCTTCCAAGCAATATGGCCACAAGATTGGGAGGAGAGGAAACAATAGAAGTGGCGCTATGGGATGAGAGAAATCACACACCCTGTTATCGCTTAACTGGGCTTCGCAAAGATAATCTTGTGACTAAGGTGAACATTGAAAGGTGGTCTGTTGCGGAAGATGCCTATACAGATTCAAAGGAATTTGAGATCGATGAGTTTAATCGGCTCTTTTCAGTGTTAACGCGTAAGGCAGAAAACTGTGTGGGGTTGACCCTTGCAAATGCCGATGCCAATTTGAGACTTCGGGATGAAAGGGACATACACAACAATGAATATAAATTGGCAAAACTCAAAGAGATCGAAAATAAGCTAGAATTGATTCGTCAATTGTTAATCGATGATGAAAATGTCATTTTATTAGAAGATCTTATGAATAGCATGATTGCACACAAGTTGCAAGATATTGATGTACAGGTACTCAAA
>JABDAE010000071.1 GCA_013289325.1 Chlamydiota bacterium | reverse complement strand
CTTTTTTAGTTTGAAATGCCCTTTATGCAACTGAAACAGAATAGGAACAGTGGGACCATTTCGCCAAGCTTCGATTTTTTCTTCAAAGAGGGGCTGCTCTGTCCACGCGAGATGCCAAGCTTGGCAGTAATAGACAAGCTTTTGCAGCTTCATAGCAGTTGTCTCTTGCACCTTAATAAGGATATATCCTGCAACTTTCACCACATTTGCCATTGTGATTAATTCCTTGATTTACTGAGGGATCAATTTCCCCGGGTTGCAAATGCCTAAAGGATCAAGCGCTGACTTTAATCCTTTTAAGGCCTCTACACTTGTGTCTCCCACATAGTCGCGATACCAGGGAAGGTGCTCGTATCCTATTGCATGGTGGTGTGAAAGAGCGCCTTTCCATTTTAAAATTTCATCGACAATGATCCCTTTTAGCCTATGATAGTCGTTTAATTCATTACCGGCAGCAGTTTTTTTTCCGAATGTAAAATAGAGGCAAGCTCCCGATTGGTACGAATGGGATAAGTGACATCCAAGATAGCCTGGATGAGATTCATTGGCTAAAGCTTTTTCCATTCTTTCTTTGACTGCCTCATACATCGGCATCACGTTTGACCATAGTGTAGATGTCTCTGTCACATCGACTGTAATAGAGTAGTCCATACAAAAGTCGCGGATGTAGGGGTAGTCATATTTTCCCTTATACCAATGCTGGCCGATGCCGCTACCTAAATTGATACCGCCATGACTTTTCAGTATTTTTAAGATTTGTGCTTTAGTATTTGAGAAATCAGGAGTCGATTGATCTATCCCAATGATCATCAAACAAGTGCTTTCGATATCGAGCCCTTTAAATTTTTTAAGAAAGCCAAGGGCGATTTTTTGTTTGAATTGATGCATTATATCTTTATAAGTCTTAAGTGGAGGCGATGAGCGCAGCGCAAATCCTAAAGCTGTTTCAGACTGGTTGGAAAGGCGCATTGTAGTTAGCGTAAGATTGTTTTGCACACATTGTTGAATAGCTGCTACTCCTGAAGTAAAACTTGGGAATAAGATTCCCAAATACTCTTCTTTTGTTAATTTGTGAATCTGCATGACAGCTTCTGTAATTACACCTAAAACACCTTCTGAGCCAATAATCATGTGATTAAAATCAGGTCCTGTCGATCCCTTTGGCACAAGGGGCGTTTCTATTGTCCCCTTAGGGGTGACTATCTTGATTGAAATGGCCATATCTTCAATTTTACCATAAGTGTCAGACTGCATCCCGGCAGAGCGTGTGGCAAGCCATCCTCCAAGTGTAGAAAATTCAAAGGAATCGGGAAAATGGCCAAGTGAAAATCCCTTGGCATTTAGCGCCGTCTCAATATCTGGACCAAGCATCCCAGCCTGAATTCTTGCAGTAAGTGATGACGCATCGATAGAAAGTATTTGATTCATCTGCTGCATGTTTAAGGTAGCAGCCATGGTATATGGCGTGCCGTTGCCCTTCTTCATCACCTCCACACCGCCGACTATATTTGTTCCACCTCCAAAGGGAATCAGGGCCACAGAATTAAGGATTGCCGCTGCCACAATCTTTTCGACTTCTTGGTGACTCTTTGGATAAAGCACTGCGTCGGGAGGGGTTCCAAATTGTAAATTTCTTAGACGAATTAAATCGCGATAGCTTTTCCCATAAAGATGCACAAGACGCGTTTCATCATCGGTTGCGATTTGCTCCTGACTTAAAAATTCTTGAACGGCATTCATAAAGGGCAAATTGATATTGGCCTTTGGCAGCACCACCTCGTTTTTACTTTTACGTGCGGTGTAGTCTTTTTGACTTACCCCTAAATACTTCATTAGAAAGGGAAAAAGGGCGGGCTTGCTAAATACTTGGTATTCCTTATCTGGATCGCCCCAGCCATTCCATTTCATTGCCTTAATTGTTTTCATTTGTTTTCTCTATTTCAAGTTTTCTTACTGAATATACAGCCCAAGAGACGAATCGACAAAGGATTGAAAAAGGGATCAATCTGGATGCTATCACAAAAAGTTTATTAATAAATCCGGGTATGATAATGGCTTTTTTTGCCATTAAGCCTTGGTAGGCGATTTGCACAACATCAGAAGGTAGAGATTGAAAGCGTTTACTTTTCCCAAGATCTGCCTTTTTATGAAACTGAGTTTTTGTTGAACCCGGACAAAGGACCGAGACGCTAACCCCTTTATTCTTCAATTCTTCTCTAAGAGATAAAGAAAAGGATAAAAGAAAGGCCTTACTCGCTGCATAAATACTTTGAAAGGGAACGGGAGTAAAGCTATATACAGAACCGATATTAAGAACGTAGCCTTGGGTTTTAATAAGAGCTGGCAAGCTAAGCTTTGTCATTTCGATCATGTTAGTCAGGTGCAGCTGAATCATTTTTTCTTCTAAGGCTATATCGGAAGAATAAAATTGTCCCCATATGCCAAACCCAGCGTTATTGATGAGAAGATGAATCTCAATGTTTTTTTCTGCAAGGATTTTAAAAATATCAATAGCTGCATTTTTTTCGGTTAAATCTTTTGCAATTGCGTATACATTCACGCAGCCTTGAAGGCGGCAAGCAGTTGCAACCCGCTCTAAATCTACTTTAGATCTTGCAATCAAGACTAAATCGTAGCCGGCTTTGGCAAGGTAAAGGGCAAACGCATGGCCAATGCCACTGGATGCGCCGGTAATGAGCGCGACTTTATTATTGTTCATAGAAGTGATTTAATTAATTATAAAAATCTTATAACACAATGTTGATATATGTTTTACTTAGTTTATTAACTATGGTATAACATGCCCATGCAAATACAGGAGCAGCTACGACATCAATAGTATAATGAATATGTTGGATGAGAAGTAGGACCGCCAACAGTAAAGTTACAACCAAATTTAAATATTTAAGCGTTTTATTCTGAGCGGATAAGCATAAAATGAATTGCGTTGAAACATGCCCGGAAAAGAGCAAGTCTTTAGTCGTAATGTTATGATCATAAACAAGCCAATCGAGCACAGGATCCTTCAACAGAACAATGCCTGAAGGGGGTTCTAAAGGGACTAAATAAATGCAGATCATTCGAGCAATGGTGACGAGAATATATGTTTGAATTCCTAATAAAAACACTCGGGGGTAGTAAGAAAGGTTGACCAATGTAAACAATACGCAGCAATAAAAAATTGGAAAAATATACCATGAAAGATCTACCGATGGAAGCCAGATAAGCAATGGATCATTCAAAATGGCTCCATGCCTTTGTTCGATAAATTTGAAATATGAGGAATGGATGTAAGTGAACAATGCAACGCCTGCAATCATAGTAAAGACAACATGGATTATCAACGAAGTATCCAAGGCAGACTTCAAAGCCAATTTTATCTTTTTAAACTCCACAAAATACTGTCTTCATCCTTTAATTTTGAACCACGTTCGGTTAGAGAAAGACTGTAAAGCAATAAAACTTTTTTTTCAAGATTGGAAATCGCAGAACGGCAATTATCTTGGTAGGAGTAACGCAATTCCGGGTTTTAGCGGGAATTGCTGAGCGGGTTTCAAGCTCATTGACTGCAATTGGGCACATGTACTAGACTAATGTAATTTTATGACAACTTTACCGGAGTTACTTAAGATGTCTGGCTGTGATCAATCGATCAAAAACACCTCTCCATTTAGAAGCTGTTATCGCAATTCAAGAAAAACTGCGCATTATTTGCTAAACACTTTGCCTCTTTCAGAGAGTGAAAAAAATGTTCTATTTGATACCCACACAAAAGAGTGTTTCAATGCTTATGCACATCATATTGAAAACTTGATCGGGACCGTAAAAATTCCAGTCGGTATTGCAGGGCCGCTTCTTATTCAGGGGCAATATGCAAAAGGAGAATTTGTCATTCCACTTGCGACATCTGAGGGGGCTCTAGTTGCCTCTTATAATCGCGGGATGAAGGTAATAAAAGCGGCTTTAGGATGTCACACAGCGGTTACAAGTGACGCCATGACTCGCTCGCCAGTTTTTGTGTTTGATACACTTGAAAATGCAATAGATGCGTCTCATTGGATTCAAGATCGTTTTGAAAAGCTGCAAACGATTGTCTCTTTGCAAAGTCGCTATGCCATTTTAAAGAGTATAGACCCTCTTTTGCATGGCAATCTTTTATTTTTTGTTTTTTCTTTTCAGACAGGCGATGCAGCAGGTCAAAATATGGTCACTATTGCCACTCAAGCCATTTGCAATTACATCGTGTCCGAATGTCCTGTGATGATCAAAGAGCATTATGTCGAATCCAATTTGTGCGGAGATAAAAAGGCAACGAACTTATCTTTTCAGCGGGGAAGGGGCAAAAGTGTGACGGCGCATGTCAACATTCCCTGTACTGTTTTTGAAAAGGTGACAGGGTGCTCAGTAGAAAAGGTCAAAAATTACTATGATCATGCTGGAAAACTTGGCGCAGCGTTAAGCGGATCGATGGGGGCTCAGGCTCATGTGGCAAATGCACTTGCAGCGTTGTATTTGGCCTGCGGTCAAGATATCGCTTGTGTGGCCGAATCGGCTGTTGGTGTGTGTAGCGTTTTGCAATTTAATGAACATAGTCTTGATTTTTCATTAACACTTCCAAATGTGATTGTCGGAACTGTCGGTGGAGGAACATCGCTTCCTAGTGCCTCTACTTGTTTAAATATTATAGGAGTTAAAGGCGAAGGGCAAGCTAAAGCATTTGCTGAAATCGTAGCGGCAACGGCCTTAGCAGGTGAAATTTCCATTTTGGCAGCAATTGCCCAAGGGCATTTTGTAAAGGCCCACGCAAGCCTTGGGCGAAAACCAAAAGCAGTCCCATCATTTTAAAGAGGCTAAAGATGATTCGCACAAAAGTGATTTGTACAATCGGTCCGTCTGTCAATTCATTTGAAAGTATCTGTAAATTGATTGAGGCAGGGATGGATGTTGCGCGGCTCAATTTTAGTCATGGTACGCACGTTGAGCACGCCCAAGTCATTGAATGGATAAAAGCGGCCAGAAGCAAGTTAGATGTGCCCATTGCGATTATGCTCGATACTAAGGGGCCTGAGATTAGGCTAAAAGCCATTCAACATGGCGAAGTCTTTTTGCCTGTAGGCCACAGATGGAAATTAGTTAAGGAGGAGGTACTCGGGGATAAGAGCCGCGTTTCTATCACTCCTTCCCAAATTGTAGATCGTTTAAGTGTAGGAACGAAAATTCTTTTTGATGATGGGTATATCTCTTCAACAGTTGTGCAAGTAGATGAAGAGGGAGTTATAGTTGAAACTGAAAATGGGGGAGTGGTCCGATCGGGGAAAGGGGTCAATATCCCCAACACATCACTTGGTTTGCCTGCTTTTTCCGAAAAGGATGTAGAAGATATCCGTTTTGGCTGTCGCAATGGCATCGACATGATCGCAGCCTCTTTTGTGCGCTCAGTAGAACATGTGCTTGCCATTAAAAAGCTCTTATACGAGGAAAAAAGTTCCCATATTCTCATTATTGCAAAAATTGAAAATCACGAAGGGGTTCAAAATTTTGATAGCATCGTCCAAATTGCCGATGGTATTATGATTGCAAGGGGGGATTTAGGTGTCGAAGTTCCTCTTGCAGAGGTGCCCAAGCTACAAAAGATGATGATTCGAAAGGCCTATCTTGCAGGAAAGACCGTTGGCACCGCCACTCAGATGCTTGAATCGATGATCCAAAATCCACGGCCCACAAGAGCTGAAGTTTCAGATGTGGCTAACGCCATTTACGATGGCACATCTGCGGTCATGTTATCCGGTGAAACGGCAGTAGGAAAACACCCTTTTGCAACGGTTAAGATAATGCGATCGATTGTCAAAGAAGCTGAGCAAGATATAGAATACAAGCGATTTTTTGATTTGCATGCCGAACTTGTTTATCACGATGTCCCTTCAAGCATCACTTTAGCAGCCGTTAAAACCGCTTATAGTTCCAATGCCAAGGCGATATTTGCATTTACAAGTAGCGGCGCAACAGCTAGGACCTTGTCACGCTTAAGGCCTAGTATGCCGATCATTGCCATGACGCCACATATATGGTGTTATCATCAATTGGCATGCGAGTGGGGTGTTTTTCCTTTTATCGGTAAAGAGTGCAATACAATGGATGAAGCATTTACCTTACTAAGCTCTTATGCCCTTTCTCATTCGTTTGTATCGGAGGGGGATTTGGTTGTGGTGACGGGAGGAGCGCCATTTGGAATATCGGGCACGACAAATGTCATGCTGCTTGAAAGTATTGGTAATGTGTTAGTAAGAGGGCAACCAGGAAAAGGGGAAAAGGTTACGGGCAAAATTTCTTTAGCTCTTTCGCCTGAATCAAGGCTTCCCTTTACAGTTCATGGTCATTTACTTGTAATCACTGCTTGCAATAAGTCTTATCTTCCTTTACTTGAGGAATGCTCAGGCATAATCTTACAAAATCTTGTCGATGATAAAGACTCTGAAGATTACGCGCATCATATTGCCGAAAAGTTACAAAAACCATTCATCGTGAGAGCTGACGGGGCTGTTAAGGTTTTACGAGAGGGGCAGCTTGTTACTCTTGAGCCTAGCAAAGGGCTAGTTTATAAAGGTGTCATTTAGCATTAGATGGCTTAGGATACTTAAAGAAGCAATAGCTGCAGTATCTGTACGAAGGATATTAGGATGCAATGTAACTCCTTTAACTTGTCTTTTCCTTAAAAATTCTTCTTCAGATAATGTAAAGCCGCTTTCTGGGCCTATGAAGATGGTGACCTCTTTCATAGAGTGTTCATAGAGGCTAGAAAGCGCGGGCAATTTTCCAATCGTAATATCCCCAAAGAATGCCACCTCAGTGAAGTCGACATCTTCTACTGTGGCTGAAAATTTAAGTGAGGGAAGGTGTAATCTTCCACATTGTTTCATTGCAGCAATGGTGATGCTTTTAAGCCTTTCAATTTGATGCTCTGTAAAGCATTTTTTTTCACTTAAAGAGGAGGCAAAGAGGCAAATGTCTGTGACGCCAAGTTCTGTTGCCTTTTCTAAAATGCATTCAAGGCGATTGACGCGTGGGATCGCTTGAGCCAAAACTAATCGATAGTTTGGAGTAGGGGTGGTATAGACCTCTGTAATATCGATGAGGGCTTTTTTCTTTTCAATCGCTGCCACGACCCCTTTTCCAAGTTGTCCCTTTCCGTTTACGATTTCTATTTCATTCCCTACTTTTGTGCGCATTACATGCAGGAGATGGTGCAGCTCGTTGTCTTCAATTGCAACGCTGTGGCTTTGTAAAAGTTGGCAAGAGAAATAATAACGCTCTTTTGGCATAAAATCTGTTAGGTTAGTAGGCGACGACCTTGATATGATCGCCTTCAACAGTGCTTTTTAGGTGAAGTTTTTTTGCATTGGGAAGATATAAATTGAGTTTTTGCATGTAATCGCGAAAGCGCTTTCTGAGTAATTCTTCTTGGTTTTTGTTGATGAGGCCTGCAAACCCTTTCCCTGTGTTAGAATTGCCGATGGATAAAGCGACGTAGGTGTCTTCCAAGTCATTTGGATTGATAAACTGAACGCTCCAGGCAAGTACTTTTCTTTTGTTTTTTGGCGCTGCCCGAATGACTATTTCAATGGAGTTTCTAATGACATCGATAAAAAGGCGGCTGACTTCTTTGGCAAAGAGGGGTTTGGTAAAGATGGCTGTTCCAAGTTTATCTTGGATATCATCGTTATAGGCAATGGAGTAGATTTTGGGGTTGATTTCTTCAAGTTCATCGAGGGGATAAAAAATGCGAATTGGAATCTCTTTATCTAAAGGAAGAAATTCTTTTCGAAGGAAGTCGATCCGCATATTTTGTGCTTCTGGGTCATTGAGGTCTTCTGTCGTATGGCGAATGGGGATGTAGAGTCTTTTCCATTTTTTTGGTATATTAAAGCTAATTTCATCATTATGCGCAGTGCTTAAGATGGCATCGAGTTGCTCTTTTGTGATATCACTTAAGTCAAAACTCATGCTAAGGCCACTTTCTTTTAACTCTTGAATGACGTCCTCAGGCCCGCTTACCGATTGATAGATATGCTGCGGCCATATATCGAGGTATTCATAACCTTGTGGAGGAATTCCTGTCGGCGGTTCTATTGTCAGTTCAATTCTTGCCGTTACCAGCTTACTTAATTTAATGACAAAGCTTGCATGATCGACATTATTGATTAGGCTTGGAAGATCTATTGAAGAGGTGAGGCTCACGAGATTCTTTTTGGTGATAGTGACTACCCAATCGTCATTATCGGCAGTGGAGGCATCTAAAAGCACCTCAAAGTCTCCTGACTCCATATTATCGATGATGTCTTTACTTCCCATAAGCGTTAATGTAATCCGGCGGCTCAACAACCCATTTGGAAGAAGGCCGGAAATCGTCTTATCGGGAGGAAGGTTGATGATTCTGAGAGGAACATTAGAGATTGTCTTTGTCTCGTAAATGGAGTGGTTGACAAAGAGCCAGACAATGATTGCGGCAAGTAGCGCAATCACTTTTCTTTGCCAGTTTTCAATCGTAAGGCGATAAAAAAAACTTTTGATCATTGACTCCATTTCTTCAGCCATCCTATAACATCAACCTTTTTCTCAAGGTTAGGTTGTGGTGAAGTAAATACGCTTCTAAAGATCCCTTTAAATCGATCTATTTTGATTCCCCGTGTCATGATTCCATCGCGGGCAATAGAAACTTTACCAGTTTCTTCAGAGACCACGACGATCAAGGCGTCTGTAATTTGGCTAATGCCAAGACCTGCTCTATGTCTTGTTCCCATCGATTTAGAAATTTGTGTCGTATCGTCTGCAAGGGGTAAGATTGTAGCGGCCGAAAGGATCGTCGTTCCTCGAATGATCACAGCGCCATCGTGAAGAGGGGTTGTGATTGTAAAAATAGATTCTAAGAGCTCTTGAGAAAACTTTGCCTGTAAAATGACGGCTTTGTTGGCGTATTCATCTAAAGAGACTTGGTTTTCTAGCAAAATAAGAGCGCCCATTCTTCTCTCTGACATCCGATAAATGCAAAGGGCAATGGAGTCGAGAAATTTATCAAATTCGGTGATCTCACGATATTTTTTTCCTTTGACGCTAAGGCGAGACAAGGCTAGGCGAAGTTCTGGTTGAAAAATCACTAAGATGGCGATCACGGCGACATTGATGAAATAGAGCATGAGTTTTTGCAAGACGGGCAAATAAAACCATCTTGAAGCCGTATAGAGCAATAAAAAAGCTCCAAGGCCAAAGACCAAGTCCATTGTTCTCGTGTTCCAAAAAAACGAAAGTAAATAGTAAATCATCACCGCAATAATTGCGATTTCAACCCCAGGAACTATTAATTCGAAAAATTTCATGATTTTGACGTTATACTCTTGAAAATGCCATTATTGTCTGTGATTTTAAGATTCTCAGCAATGAATAAATTTTTATTTTTAATCACCAGAAGTCTATACTCGTTCTAGTTGAAAGCTGGAAAACTTGCGCCGCCTCCTTGTCAAATTTTCCAGGATTCAGGTGGCCCGAGTATATACTCAAGCCACTTGAATCCTGGAATTTTGGCAGCGTCGGCTTGGCTGCCCTTTTTTGGTCTTCGCTCGAGCCTTGCCAAAGGCAATGGTCTCTCGCGCCAGACCAAAAAAGGGCGCCGCCTCCTTGCCAAATTTTCCAGGATTCAGGTGGCTTGAGTATATACTTTCCGTAAACAATTATAGGTCATTCATGGATGTTGAAATATTGGCGCGCGTGCAATTTGCATTGACGATCATGTTTCACTATATTTACCCTCCTTTAAGCATTGGCCTTGGATTGTTTATCGTGATTGCAGAAGGGATCTATATCAAGACCAAGGATATTGCCTACCTTCATATATCTAAATTTTGGACGAAAGTTTTTGCTTTAACTTTTGCAATAGGCGTTGCGACAGGCATTGTCATGGAATTTGAATTTGGCACTAATTGGTCGACCTACTCTCGCTATGTAGGGGACGTTTTTGGTAGCGCCCTTGCAGCTGAAGGGGTCTTTGCATTCTTTCTTGAGTCTGGTTTTTTGGCAATCGTGCTTTTTGGCTGGAGCAGGGTAAGGCCTTCAGTGCATTATTTTGCCCAAGTGATGGTCGCCCTTGGAGCTCATTTTAGCGCGATATGGATCATTGTCGCAAACTCTTGGATGCAGACACCTGCAGGTTTTCATATTGCAGGAGAAGGAGTATTGGCAAGGGCTGAAATTGTCGATTTTTGGGCTATGGTGTTTAACCCGTCCTCTATGGATAGGCTTATCCATTCTATTATTGGCGCATGGCTTGCCGGGGCCTTTTTGGTGATCAGCATTTCAGCGTATTATCTTCTTAAACAAATGCACCTTGACTTTGCTAAGCGCTCGATGAGAATCGCCCTTGGTATTGCCTTTGTCTCTTGTATTTTGCAAGTGTTTTCAGGACATCGATCCGCACAAATCGTAGCCCGTTATCAACCCTCAAAGCTTGCGGCGATAGAGGGGCGCTTTCACACGCAAAAAAATGCGCCCCTTACCCTTTTTGGGATCGTGAATACAGAAAATGAGCGTGTCGATTATGAAGTGAGCATCCCTTCGCTTTTAAGTTATTTAAGCTTTGGCGATGTGAACGCAGAAATAGCAGGTCTTGATAAATTCCCCAAAAAAGATTGGCCAAAAGTGGCTGTGACATTTCAAACGTATCACCTGATGATTGCGATGTGGTTTGCGATGATTTTACTTTGCATAGCGGCAGTTGTTTTTGGATTAAAGAACAGGTGGCTTTTAAGGGCACTTGTCGCATCTGTCCTTTGCCCGCAAATTGCCAATCAAGCGGGGTGGGTGACAGCTGAGATGGGGCGCTATCCGTGGATTGTATGGGAGCTTCTTAGAATATCTGATGGCCTTTCAAAAGTTGTGACAGCCAATCAAGTGCTTGGGTCTTTGATTATGTTTACGATCCTTTATTTTATGTTGTTTCTTCTCTTTCTTTATCTTTTGAATGATAAAATTCAGCATGGTCCAGAATCGTCTTCTGCTGCTGGCTTTAAGACCCATCCACATCAGCTAAAATATGTTCAGGAGATCACGCATGACACTACTCAATGACCTTGAGATTATTTGGTTTATGGCTTTTGTTGTCCTTGTAACGGGGTATGTGATCTTAGATGGTTTTGATCTAGGTGTTGGGATGCTTCATCTTTTTGCTAAAAAAGATGAAGACAGGCGCATCATGTTAAACGCTATTGGTCCTGTTTGGGATGGTAATGAAGTATGGCTTGTGACTGCTGGAGGGGCTCTTTTTGCCGGATTTCCGGATGTTTATTCAACGCTTTGCTCAGCCTTTTATGTGCCGGTGATGATTTTGCTCACAGGGATTATCTTTCGAGCGATCGCAATTGAGGTGCGCAGCAAACAGCAGGCGGCTTTGTGGCGATGGACGTGGGATATTCTTTTTAGCTTTGCAAGTTTTGTAATAGCGCTTACGATGGGTCTTGCAGTAGGTGTTTTAATCACAGGTATTCCTTTAAATGAGGGAAGAGAATTCATCGGCGATGTGACCCACATGCTAAACCCTTATACGCTGTTAATTGGGGCTTTGGCCGTTAGTCTTTTTTATATGCATGGGGCGATTTTTTTAACCATGAAAACAGAAGGGGTGCTGCAAAGAAGGCTAAAGGCACAAATTAGACCATCTATTATTTTCTTTATCCTTTGCTTTACGGTCGCGACGATGGCGACGTTGATTTATCAGCCGCATATGGTAGAGGTCTTTAAAGAGCGCCCCTACTTTTTTCTTGTCGCCCTCTTAGATGTCATAGTGATTGCCAATATCCCACGCGAACTTTCTAAGGGAAGAGAGGGAATTGCCTTCATTTGCTCTGCGATTAATATTATGCTCTTGATGCTGCTTTATGGAATTGGCACCTTCCCAAATCTCATTAGAGCGACAAACGATCCAGCGCATTTAAGTTTAACGGTATGGAATGCTGCCTCTTCTGAAAAAACGCTTGGCATTCTTTTATTAATTGCCACTATCGGGATCCCGATCGTGATCTCTTATACGATTGCCGTCTATTGGATATTCCGCGGTAAGGTGAAGTTGGATAGCACTAGTTATTGATGGTTATAGGTCCATGCAACGATTCGGCTTTTTTTTTGCCCTTGACCCATATCAATCGTTCGAATTTCAGACGCTTTTACCTTATCTAAGGCTCTATAAATGGCTGGAAGGTTACTCGATTTTGAAACACTTTCGGTATAAGTTATTGAGGTGTCAATCTACTTCATACACGTCTTTACGGTGGTCTATATCTACAATGATGACTATGACTTTGCCTTCATCAATTTTATATATTACGCGATATTCTCCAACTCTTAACCTTCTATAACCTTTTAAGTCATACTTTAAAGGTTTTCCAAAATTATGTGGGTCAACAGTTAATTTCTTTTCGATTGCCTTACGGATAATTTCTCGGATTGCTGGTGGAATTCTTTCATAATCTTTTATTTTAGATCCAAGATCATAGAAAATCTTGTAAGTCATTTACCGAGCTCCCAATATTCCTCATGAGAAATCAAAGGATTTTTCTCTTTTTCTCTATCTTCAATTTTTTTTATTAATTTCATATCTTCATAATCTTCTAGCCAATCTTTTACGATTTTTTTTATTATAGAAGACATACTTAATTTTTGCTTGTTTGAGAGGATTTGAATGATTTCCAAATCTTCCATATCTAAAGTTACATTAATTCTATGCGATTTTGTACTCATGGTGTACCCTCCTTTTGATTAGATTGTATCACATGTGGCACACTTTGTCAATGCGCATTTTGCATATCCCATTGTTCTTCAAGGAGATTTGAAAACTCACCTGAAAGATCGAGATCGTATGTTTTTTTTAAAACGGGATGATGGTTGCAATCAAACAAGATGACACCGTGAAATTTTTGATGAGTAGCGGAATCTGTGGTCGGCGATTGGTAGAAAATATGCTGGAATGAAAGGAGGGGCCCTTGCGGCGCAAATGTTTTGCAGCTGTAGCACCTTCCCTTTTCGTAGAGGTATTCTTCAATTAAAATGAGCCGATCATCTTGGTTTCTGATATGGCAGATCACTTTTTGATCTGTTTCTTCTTCATAACTCTTTTGCCAAGCCATTTGGTTTGCGGGTTTTAAGCTGCGAAAGTCTAAAAGGGCAGAGTCATAAATGATTTCAGAGAATTTGCCATCTTTGTATTGCTCGATTGAGTTTCTTTTGTAGTAGGGGTCTGAGACAAGTTTATAAGTGATCCCATTAGCAGCATCTATGGCCTGTTTGATGCCAATGGGTAGGCCATTTTTCCAGAAGTAGTCTTGATAAAATTTTGTCATGCTATACACAATTTCTTAAGATATGTTAGAATCTTATCATTAATAGTGATTGTGGGATAAATGAAAAAAGCATTGCTTCATGTAGATTTTTATATTGAAGACAATTGCATCAGAAAAGTGCAATTGTCTAAGCATAATAAGCCATTAATTAACAATGGTTTGCCGCTCAGTTTTGCTGTCCATTTTTTAAATAGTCAGCCATGTCATGCGCTTGCAAGTAAAATTGAAGAGTGGATGGAAAGGTACACTTTGCACCGTGGGAGAGGGGTCCCAGATCTTCCTCTTTTTATGAAAGGGCTATCGCCTTTCACCACAAAAGCGCTCAATGCGCTTAAAAAGACTCCCTTTGGATCGATTATCAGTTATAAAGAGCTTGCTGCATTATCGGCAAGTCCAAATGGGGCAAGAGCTGCTGGGACGGCATGTGGGAAAAATCCTTTTCCTCTTATTGTGCCCTGCCATCGCGTCATTGCGTCAGATGGATCAATTGGGGGATTTTCGCAAGGCGAAAGTTTATCTCAAGGGCTTGAAATTAAACGCGCTCTTTTAGAATTTGAAGGCATGGATTTGGCGTGAAAGAAATCATTTTAGGATCTCAGTCTCCCAGAAGAAAAGAGATTTTAAGTCATTTTACAATCCCATTTAAACAGGTAACCCCCCCTTTTTGCGAAGAGGATGTGATCTATCGCGATGATCCTAAGGAATATGCTTTAGAAATAGCGCGTGGGAAAGGGGAGTCACTTGTAAAAGATTATAAGGACCAGTTGATTTTAACAGCAGATACCGTCGTGTGGAAGAATGGAGAAATCTTTGGGAAGCCAAAGGATGAAGAAGATGCTTTTACAATCCTTTCTAAACTCGTCGGCACATGGCATACTGTGTTTACGGGTGTGTCTGTCATCTATGGAGAAAAGAGATGCTCTGCAGTAGAAGAGACGAAAGTTTTATTTAATCCAATGACGGAAAGTGAGATTCGCCATTACCAAAGAGTTGTACACTGCTGCGATAAAGCAGGTGCTTACGCCATACAGCTTCCGGGAGGACAGATTGTACAAAAAATCGACGGTTGCTATTACAATGTCATGGGGCTGCCGATCAATACCGTAAGAAGGCTAATGCTTGAAATGGGCGTAGATTTATATAGCTGTTAAGCTTATTCTTTCAATAACGGTAAAGAGGCAAGATGGACTCATTATTTTCAATTTCATTTATCTCGGTATCCCCTTCATTTTTTTCTGGATGTATACCTGCATGATTTGAAGGAATTATCTTAAGAGCGCCGGGTAAGTCCTTGCCAAGTGCTGCTAGTAGATAAAATTCTCTTTGAGGGTTGATGT
>JABDAE010000070.1 GCA_013289325.1 Chlamydiota bacterium | reverse complement strand
GCGCGTTATGCAATATGGCTAGATTTTACGCTTACTCTCGAACTACCGTTTCAAGGATTATGCCAAGGTCGACTTATCCTATAACGCCAAGTGATGCTGGAAATAATTAAGTACACGTTCAATCGCATTTATGTGATCATCTCTTCTCATGCTACCAATCACATGATCACCTTTATGGTATATGACTATCTCTGCACTGCGATTAAGTCGACGCAAAGCAGAAAACATTTTTCCTACATCAGTGTAAGCGTCATCCATTTGACCATGAATGAATAGGATTGGCGTATGGATTTTATCCGCTCTATAAAAAGGAGAATTATCAATGTAGCGCTTTGGATCATCAAAAAGAGGTAACCCCATATTTCCTTGACTCAGTTCTGCCCATGTTATCCAAAGGTTCTGACCTCTGGGACCTAAGTGGTATGAAAGGCTAGCAAGATCATAAATTCCATTTGTAGCTATTGCCGCTCGAAAGATATCCGTATGAGAAATTATACCCGCAGTTCCATAACCTCCGTAAGATTGCCCCATAATACCTACGCGATTAATATCAATATAACCCAAATTTGCCGCTTGAATAACTTGTGGAATTAACCTATCTGTCATCACTTGAAGAGGTTTTCCTATTCCTTCTTTGCCCATGACCAAGTTAGGTAAAATGACTGCAAAGCCATGGTTTGTAAGTAACCACTGAGGTAGCCCACCAATAGCATCTCCTCCGCCAAATTGAGAAACTCCGGGGGCCAAATTTGCGCCCGGATAATGTATTACAACCGCCGGCAATTTATCCCCTTGTTTTGTCCCTGCTGGAAGAATAATTCCTGTCATGAGCTCTTCTAACTTACCCTCATTGCCTGGAACCAAAGAAGTAATGAGATGAAAATGCCCTACATCTAAACGAGAAAATGCTTCTTCTGTGTTTGAAAGTTTTTCAAAAGAGCTGTCTTGATAGTGATAGCGAAAAATATCCCTATTAGTAGTAAAATCTTGATACAACATGTACAACATTAGGTGATTTTGATCAAAATCAATAGGCTTTAAATAAGCCTGCCCTTTCCAAAGTATTGACACATCACCTGTAGATAAATTCAGTAATAAAATACTTTTAATGCTACTATCTCTTTTGTCTATCGCTGTAAACGCAATACAATGCGGAGAAGGTTGCCAAACAATCTGTTTTTTATTTGAAATCAAACCGGTAAAGACCCACTCTTGGGGTAACGCATAGCTTTTGGGTTTTGTTTGGTCGAGAGGAATAAGGAGTAGTTTCGTTGGATGCTCTACTGTATAATCATACATCTCTTGAGAGTCTGTTCCTACAACCAAATACTTACCATCCTTAGTAAAGGCAAGGGTACTCGTATCAATAGACTCTGTAATTTCTTGAAGAGGTTTACAGGTAACTAAATTTTCTTTAGTAAATTCAGCGACCAAAATCTGCTTCTTATCAATAAAATAGAGACGATCGAGAGAAGGGTGCCAAAGATATTGGATTTTGTACTTAAAATCCCTACAAAGTGATTGAGAGATAGATAGCTGTTTTTTACCATCTGCCGACACAACACCTATGTCTGAAATAGTTCCATGTACATTGAGCGATGGGTCGTAATTACATCTTGAAGTGAGAGACGCAATCCAGTTACCACTAGGAGAAAGAGTAACAGAAGAGCAAATAGAAGATGTGTCTTTTTCAATTAGACTGCGATATGTGCCATCATTAACATTAATCGCAACTATTCTATTGCCCCCTAAATCATTATCAGTAGGACTTTTTTCTTCTGATTTAAAATGAGAGAAAAACGCAGCAGTAGAGGGAGTATTGGCTTTCTCAGAAACCGAAGGAGCTGTAATGTAAATTTCCTTATTGTTACTTCCCCATACTATTTTTGTCGTTAACCAGGAGCCCCCTACAGGAATAGCTGACACCTTTTTATTTGTTTTATGAGCGACATCATATACCCATAGGTTTTTCTGTCCGTCTACATCACTATAGTAAGCAATATAGTTTCCATCTAAAGACCAACTTGGTCCCCAACTATTTCCTCCATGGACTGAAATTTCAAGCGGGTCATCACCTTCTTCTTTCATTAAAATTTTTGATCCAACATATAGAAAGGGGGTTGAAGAAGTTTTCACTTGGGCAGAATCGAAATATGCTTCTGGAGGCTTTTTACGCACAGTCCAGGCGATTTTCTTACCGTCTTCAGAAAGAGAGGGGGTCTCATACAGCAAAATCTCTTGAAAATTTGCGGTTAGTGCGATTAAATCATTTTTAAGAGAAACTTCACCAGCTTCTGAAAAGATAGGCAAAGCGGCAACCGCACACATAAACGTTATCGCCAATATTTTTAAATATTTCAAGTTATCACCAATATTTTTAGTTTAACACATAAACACCAGCTAGATTTTACTGAGTAATTATATAAAATGTCAATCAAACATGACATGCCTTAACACCCGTTTCAATGTTTAACTAAGTGTTACCTATGTTGGTGAATCAAATGTTACCTATGTTACCGATCGGACCATATGAGGGAATAAGGATCATGTTTAAATGGATAAATAAAAGAAGCCAAAGAAAAAGCTTCTCGTGGGAGAGATTCAAACTGTTTATCAGAAAGGATCCTCTCCCTGTGGCCCAAGTAGTGCATAGACTGTTTTAGGATGTAACGAGAAACAAGCAAAAGATATTATCTTGAGCCTGATGCCTTAATTGGGCACGTCGGGTTCTAACGAGGGGGGTATTTCAAGTGATCGACACCTCTACTCAATTTTAACAATACTCATTCTTGACAAGAATGTCAGTTTGACGTATTATAAAATAAATGGGGCGAAGATCAAGTGTACAATGAAAGGCAGTTTGTAGAAATATTTCATCTCCTATTTTTAGATCAAATGGGAAGAAAGCTCGACAAAAAATTTTATGCTCTAAAAGGAGGATGCAATCTCAGGTTTTATCACAATAGCATTCGCTATTCTGAGGACATGGATTTTGACGTGCAAATTATTGCTAAAGAAACTCTGAAAAAAAAAATCGAGCTTATAATAGATTCTCAGCCTTTTAAACAAATTTTACGCTCTCATCAAATTGAAATCGCCCATTGTTCTGCTCCAAAACAGACAGAGACAACACAGAGATGGAAAATTATTCTCAAAACGCCTCTATCGTTGCCTATAAATACAAAAATCGAATTCTCCAGAAGAGAGTTTGATGGTGAGACTTGCTTTGACATGATCAATTCCCCTGTTCTCCAATTTTACAAACTTATGCCTATCCTGACAAATCACTATTCCTCATCCAAAGCGATAGAACAAAAAATCAACGCCTTAATTTTTCGCACGCAAACGCAAGCGCGAGATGTTTTCGATCTTTGCCATTTGATCATTACAACTACACAAGAAAAAAAAATCAACACACTATCCTTAGAAAATATTGAAAGGGCTGAGCTAAATGCCATTGGAATTAGTTTTGCCGAATTTAAATCGCAAGTTGTTGCTTTTTTACCTAATGACTATCACGCTCAATATAATTCTCCCTCCATTTGGAACCATATGGTGGAGACGACAATAAAATTCATTGAGACACTAAAGCCATGAAGCTAATCGATGCTTATGCGAAGATAAAAGATCTAAACATCAAATTTTTTTATACCAATGACATCTCGACTTATTTGAAAATAGAACCTTCCCATGCGAGCAAAGTGTTGAAGCGACTAGAAGAAAGCAAGCTGCTTATCAATTTATCAAGGGGTTTGTGGATCTTTGCCAATAGCGTGGACAGACTGACCCTTCCAAGTATTCTGACTTCTCCATTCCCCACTTATATTTCACTACAAACAGCCCTTTACTATCATGGAATGATATCTCAAATTCCCGATACTATTTATGCTGTCTCATTGGCGCGTACTCACCTCTTTAAAACCGTATGTGGTGCTGTGTCGATCCACCATATACAAACAGATTTTTTCTTTGGGTTTGAAAATACCGAAAACTCTCTGATAAAGATGGCAACACCTGAGAAGGCGTTAATCGATTATTTATATCTTGCTGATACGAAGTCAAAATTATTTACAGCACTACCTGAAATAGAATTAACGAAAAAATTTACTCTTTCAAAAGCAAAAAAAATCATAGACAAAATTCCATCATTAAGAAAGCGCACTCTAGTCAAATCTCAATTGGGGCGCTTGCAAGAGCTTTTGGAATGAGAGGTTCAGAAGCTTTTCAAAATGGCATTCCTCTCCAAATAATTGAAAAGGCGCGTCAAATAGTAAAAACAATTAAATAATCAGAGTTAACTGTTATATTACCGCGCAATTTGCGCTAGATTAAAATGAAGAGATCCGAATATCATGATAACCTGATGGGGCAGTTGAGAAACATGGGTAATAATGAGGAAGAGAAAATGCACAACTTAGATGATTTGCTTGAGAAGGCCAAATGGTCAAAATTAACTGATGAAGAACTCAATTATGTTGTTAGGAAAATTGAAAATCCTTCTTTGCGGGGAAAGTATGAGTTGTATACGCTCATATTTATACTGGGTAAGGCAAAGGCCACGCAACATCGGAAATTAGTGGAAAGTTTTTTATATTATCCAAAAGATCCAATGATTTCCAAAATTGCTGTGCAAACTCTATGTGGCTTCTGGAATCTTGGCCGTGATTATTTAAAGGAACTTAGAGCCTTTGTTAAGGGTGTTGAATGGGATAAAGAGGAAGACGTACGGCTTGTCGCAATTTCTTGTGCTGGACCTTTATTATCCCAAATCAAAGATAAGGAATTGATGGAGTTGTTACTTGATATTTTCGAAAATTATTCAGAAAGTGAATACAGCCAAGGCAGTGACTATGATGATATATTTAAAGAAGCAGCTTATGAGTCACTCGCAGATTCCGTAGGAATAAGATGGTCTGAGGCAAATGGTATGGATCCGCAAGTGATTGAAAAGGCGCGTCAATTAATAAAAACAATTAAATAAACAGAGTTAAATTTTATGTTAACACTTTCAAATTCTAGCAACAAATCTTTTTTTGCTGATCAAAACAATGATTATCATACCTTGTCAATGTTTCAGGACAGTTTAGGCAAGTTAAACAAATTTTGTACGCCTGTTACACTCCCTTACACAGATTTGCAAGGACGTATCATTCAGCTATGGAAATGTAAACATTTGCTCTTTGCCACTGTAGAAGAAAATAGTAAATTTAAATTTATTTCCGGGAATAAAATACATAATGCGCTTCAGCCGCAAGAAAGGGATCACTTACTTTTAAACCGCCTTGAAAAGTGTGAATTAAAAAGGTGGCATTTTAGCTATCAGCCGTCCAAAGGAGAAATTGTTATTTGGCCGTACTTGATAGCTGCAGGCAAAAATGATGAAAACAAGAGTGCTGCGCAAATAAAAATCGACCATATTAAAAAGCATACGAAATATTCCGATTTGAGCGCTGCATGGAAAGAAGCCAATAATAAGCCTGTGACTTTCCCTGATGGTACGCCGTGCATAAAATCAGATGGAACTCCATATAACCATCAAAAAGAAGTTAAGGAAGCCCAACGCGGACTAAAAAAAGTTATTGAATCAAATAAAATTAAACTTGGCCATAACCCATCTCCAGAGGAAAGGGTTAGACTCGAAAAAGAATTGGCAGAAGCGAGTAAAAAATTTGCAGTGGGGCGGTCCTTCACCAATCGGGAATGTCCCGCCCCACTGCAAAGTGATTCTAATTCAAGATCTTCATGCCAATTTAGCATCTCGAACTGCCGTTTCTAGGATAATTGATTGCTTCTTTTTTCAAAGGACTAATGGGAGCAAAAATACCTTGGTAGAATTTCTACTTTCTTAAAAGTCTTCCTTCTCGTAGAATGCCCTCTTTACTTAGAGGCTCTATCTCAAAAATTCTGCAGTTTCCAAAAGAGGTCTTCAATCTTTTCACCCATCTGCTCATACATGTAGAGGAGAAAATATGCCAAGCGTCAAAAGTGCCGTGTGCAATAGCTCGTCTCTTTTTCCACTTAATACCGATCAAACATTTAAACAGCCAGTCCCATTGTCTTCCAGTCTTAAAATAGCAGCAGTTGGTCATGATTCGCTTAAAACATTTGTTCAGACTAGCCCATTGCAAAGAGGTCCAATTGATCAAACCTTTTCATCTTCCAAATCAATCGTTAAAGTGACTGTTATTGGGGTTGCTATGCTTTTGGGAACGACTGCGACATATTATTCCTTCCGATATTTTGGCAACAATGATTTAGACAATGGACTCACTTTGCTAAATGACGGACGTGTTGGGTCGGACATTCATCATCATGAGGAGACAAGCAAGACAGGAGGGCAGGCATCTTTTTTGCTTGTGGATCAAACAGTTACGCCTGGGGCATTTGATGCTGTGTGGAATAGAGGTACAGGATTAGCAGAATATATAAGCCTTGGATTTTTAGGGTGCGAAGGGCTTGCAAAGTGGTCATGGTCCAAATTACCGGATCTAAGAAATATCCCAGATCCTTTTCCTAATTTTCCTCCATTAGTAAGTGCTCAAGATAATTCACGAGGCTATTATGGGGCTGAAGTAAGAACGATTAGGGATTTCAAATATGGTCGATTCATAGTTTCTATGAAGCCTGCGCCAGCTAGCGGTGTCGTCTCATCATTTTTCACCTTTCATACTCATCCTAACTTGGAAGCTAATTGGAATGAAATTGATATCGAATTTTTAGGTGGTAAATCTAGAGCAATTCAATTTAATGTATTTACACCTCGAGATAAAAATTCTAAGTCCGTGGACTATGCTAAATTGTATCCATTAAATTTTACTCCATCGGACTCTTTTCATGAATATCGTTTCGATTGGCGCCATAAAAGCGTCGTTTGGTATGTAGATGGAAAAGAATGTCATAAAATAGATGTAGAACTTAACAAACCTCAAAAATTAATGCTGAATTTATGGAATAGTGCATCGCCCGAATGGGCTGGCCCTATGCACACATTAAGTTTGCAAGAAAAAGCCGTTACCTACAGAACCTCGTATCAATGGATTAAAGTATTTCCATATGATGAAAATACAATGAGATTTGAGGATAACTTTTCTTTTTTTGAGGATTTTAATGATCCTCTTTCACTGGAGCAAAGATGGACTAAAGCAAGTCATACATTTACAGACAATATGTGTAAATTTAATCCTGGAAATGCGAAACGTATTACTAGCGGTAACACTTCGCTCCTTGAATTAAGTTTGAGTAAAAATGATCTTATGTTAGAGCAATTAACGAGAAAATTACATCAAGCGATAGTAGATGGAAAAGATGCTTCTGTAACCACTCGGCTATTGAAACAGGGCGCAGATCCTAACTGGAAAGATAGTTATACTGGTAGTACTGCCACACACTTAGCAGCATGGAAAAATAATAAAGAGCTTATTAAGACCCTTTTGCGATTTGGCGCTAATCCATCCATTGTAAAGAATAATAATGAAGCTGCCTATGATGTAGCTAAAGCAATGGGGCATAAGGAGATAGTAGAAATACTGAACAAAGCCCTATCAACTCACAATAAAAATCCTGCTAAACACCATGAGTTATAGTCCATGAAATGGCAGGGCAAGCCAAAATCTAAACTAGAAAACCTTCCAACAACATAAAAAACTCCTTTCGATCAATTGTATAAACATTACCTGACCCTCTCTCCTTTCTCTCAAGGATTCAAAGGCTCATTCTGAACCAGCCAACGATGATGTCTGAATGGTTTCTTTCAGAACCCGATAAACTGTAAGAGTTTAAAATCGCAATTGCTCTTGAGGAGCCATTTCACCTTGCTCTGCCTCTATAAGTGGGGCCTGCCCCATCGAGGCCAATGGAACGGTATCGATTTCCTCACCCCATGAAGTGTGAAGTGAAGTGGGAAGTGAAGTGCGAAGTGTATTGTGGTCATGGGCAGTAGTATTTCCTACCACATGAATTTCAAACTGCTCTAAAATAACCCCGGCGTCGCCGATTGCTTTGACACGCATGGGTCCTAAGTGTCCAAAATTAGGCGCCCCGGACTCTGAATACAATGTTGCTGTAAGTACGTCATACTCAAGCCAATTGGGCATCCCATTTGGGATTTTAGTCCAGTTTTGAAGATTTTTATGGCAGAGGAATCGCGATCTATCCATTTGAGTGTACAATTTTGTTTTAATCCCGTTTTTAAGAATCATACTTGTAGTGATATCGCGCACGTTTTGTGGGTCACAGGCGAATTGATGACTAAATGCTTGTCCTACCGTTAGTGTTAGGTTGTCTTTGGTATATTTCCTTTTATTCATCACATTTAACACCCACGCGCGTTTCTTATACAACCCAAATAAAGTTGTGAGGGCACTCAAGGTTGGTAGGCCAATTTTGATCACTTTTTCAGGATAGGATTCTCCACTGACCGCGATCATAAAATTAGTGCTAGCAGTCGCTACAGAATCACTTGCTGTTAGGCTAATTTCTAATTGCCTGTCTGCATAAAAATCGGTGTCTTGAGGCCCTGGTGTGCCTTGAAATGTGCGACTTGCGGCATCAAACTTTACCCAAGAGGGGAGAGGGTGCCCACTGGCAAGTGCTGCGCTATATTTTAGTTCATCGCCATCAGGGTCATTAAAGGTGGTAGAAGGAATGACGTATTGGAAGAGTTTATTTACGCTTGCAGTCATTGAGGAAATGGGGTTGGCGACCTGCGGTTGGCGATTATCGTGGGAAATGGTGAGTTGAAAGGGTGCAGATATTGGCTCGTGATCCGCATCTTTTGCATAGATAAGGAGATTGAGGGTGCCGGCGTCAGATGGTTTGGGGGTTCCTAGAAAAGCTGGAATAGTGGGATTAAATGTGAGCCATTCTGGGAGGGGATCCCCATTTGCTAAGGAGGCAGAATAGGTTAAGGAATCGCCGTTTGGATCTTTAAATGCCAATTTATCTATAAAATAGGTAAATGGGGTATTGGTTTTGAGTTGTTGGGTATGGAATGGATTGTTTAAAACGGGCGCTCCTTCAATCCGGATGACAAAAGAATCTGTCACACTTGCGCCATACTGATCTGAAGCGATGATTTCGATCTCATGATTGCCAACATCTGCAAACGTTGGGCTGCCTGTAAGTTGCCAATTGTCTAAATCTACAATATCAACAGCTCCTTTAAGGGTGGCTTGATCTCCACCTGAAATATAGGCAAAAGGACCACTGATGGCTGTACTAAGAGCTGGGTAAGTAGTTGCAAATTGACTGAAGTATTTGGGATTTTTAGGGTCGCTAATATCCACAATCTGGAGGCCGCCAACGCCGCTTGTGACGTAGGCCGTATTTCCTAGTAGAGTAATCTCGTTAGCTGTATCTGGAATGCTGAAGTTGGATAATATAACAGGTCTTTTCTTATCGCTGACATCGATAAGTTGAATTCTATTGCCTTGTGTGACATATACCGTTTTGCCTTTTACCTTGATATCATAGATGGGTAAAGATGCATTGAGTATTGGGTAAGTTCCCGATATTAAGGGTTTTGCTTTGTTGCTGATATCGATAATGGTCAGACTCCCATCGTCTCTTGTTACATAGGCGGTATCATCAAATACAGCTACTCCCTCTCTGTTGGCACATGATACTTTTCCCAAAAGTATAGGGTTTGTTTTGTTCGCAATGTTGAAAAGCTTTAATCCTTTATAATCGAGTACATAGGCTATATTGTTTAGCACAGCGATATCGTAGACAGGAGTAGATACTGGAAACAAATTTACTTTTATAGGGGTACTAGGATTAGTCATATCGATGATATAAAAATCATTCCATCCTAATGACACATAGGCCGTATTGCCAAGTAGTAGGCCCCAGTTTACGGATTCGCTATATTTGGTCAACAGCGCCGGATTATTTGGATCTTTCACATCGATAATGACCCACGGATCAAAACACGTTGCAATGCATAAAATGCCATTTGATACCGCGACCTTTCCATAGCAAGTACTTGTTGAAGAAAAGGCTATTTCATAAATTTGCATGCGTTGAGGCTTGGCTTCAAAGGTTAACCAGTTTGGCAGTGAAGTTTTACCAGATTCTCTTGCGCGGATATTTAAAAAAGAAGTGGTTTTGCTTGAAAAAAAGGATTCTCCCTTAAAAGAAATTTGAAAATTTTCTGCAGGTTTTTTGGATAGATCATTGAGTATCACAACTTTATTTTGAGGAAATTTTGTTGTGGTAAGACTAAAGGTGTCTACAACCGTTTTATCAGCGCATTCTACAGTTACTTTTAGATTGGATTGCCCAACAGTATTAGGGAATCCATGAATGAAAGGCTCTCTTAAAGAGAAGATTTGTAAGCCGTTGGTGAGATATCCCGGCTGATTCATCATCGCTACTTGCAATCCTTTAGCATTCTCTAAGTTGCCAAGTAGAGCAAGGTTTACTACATTGTTAATATCGATGACTTGCATCGATCCCGTAGAATCAGCAAGATAGGCCCTATTTCCAATCACGCTTATATCGGCTGTATACCTTGACGTGTTGTATCTTCCCAATCGGATTGGTTTTGTTAGGTTATTGACATCTAAAATTTGAAATCCAAAGGTATCGGCTATATACGCTCTACTTCCGATAACTGTATTTCCATTGATAAAATCAGCAGAGAAGCTTAGGCTGCTATCATCTTTATATTCGTCAAGATTATAGCTTCCGAGTGATGTAGGTTTAGCACTGTTGCTGACATCAATAATTTCTAACTCTTCCGTCGAAATATAAGCGATGTTGCCTACTACCGTTATATCTATGTCACCATTACTAGAGGAAAGAGAATAATTGCCCAATTTTTTTGGGTTTGAATTATTTCTGACATCGATAATATCGAGGACTCCATCTACGGAGAGGCCATCTAAAACAGGAAGCAGTCTATTTAAAGGGAGCATGTAGAGCGCCTTTGCTATATAGGCTATACCCCCTACCACTGTCATTTTAGGGACTGCAAAGCGCGGCCATGTGCCAGTTCCAGTGTATTCCCCAATAGGATCTGAGTATTTCCCTAGCAAAATAGGTTTTGTCTTATTGCTAATATCGATAATTTGCAAAGACAATGGCAGGGCCTTTGATCCACTTGCTACATAGGCCGTATTGACGACTACGGTTGCCGAGATTTGATACGCCCCAAGTATAGTGATATTTCCTAGTTGTGTAGGCTTTGAGGCGTTGCTGATGTCGATAAACAGCAAGCTATTCCCTACAACTACGTACGCGGTATTGCCAATCAAGGTTAAATCTTTTGCAGAGGTAGCTGTGGGATAGCTTCCAATAAGTGGATAGCTAATTTGCATCCAGCTGGGTAAAGCGTCTGTACTTGTCACTGTAACCATTTTTGGATCTTGGCAATAGGCATTCCCATCAATTTTAAGTTCGAATAAGTTTCCATTCGTGATATCTGCCAACTGATTCTGCATCAAATCCATTTCGATCGTAGGCATTGCCCGAGCTGTAATTGCCGTCCGTGGACCTAGTTTTGCATTCTCATTTTCTTCTCTTCCTGCACCAAAATGTTGCCTGCCATAATAAAGCATACCCGCTCCCATGAAAGTAGCAGCAGTCGCAGCTACGACCTTAAGAGCGAGGCGAGAAGAATTCGAAGGTTTTTCATTCTGAATGGTTGAGAGTGGGAGCCTCTGGTGTTGTGTGGTTATACCGAACATATTTTTTTAACCGTGCGATTTATGAGACCTATTGCATGAGCTCTATTATCAGTATTGCAGGTATTATCGAAAAGTAGTAAATTCAAAATTTTACTTGTTACCACCTTGAAGGAGTTAAAATATGAAATATGCAAAAGCATTTATTGCAGGGCTTACCTTGCCAAGCGTTCTACTTCCGATAATGCTCTCTATCGCGATTAATGCAGGTAAACCCGAAGTGCTTTCAGTCTATTTTTTACATCAGCTTCCTCTTATTTGGGGCGCATGGAATGTACTCTATTTTCTTTTATTTAAGAGATTATCTACAAATCGCAATGCGCGTTTGATGCTGACTGGAGCAGTGCTCGGATTTGGCGTTGCAGTCTATGGCGTTTTTGCGTTAGATATTCCTGCTCTTATTGGGATAGAAGGCTTATTTCGTTTTCTTCCCTTAATCATTGCACCTCTTATCTACGCTTTACTGTGGCGCTTTGGGGTTTCTCCATTAAATCAGCTATTAGGCATTCAGGATGATTTATAGGGTTTTAAAAAAAAATTGCAACCCAATTTCTGATTGAATTTGTTGGAGTAAATTGACCATCATCGGCTGTGTCAAAACCTTGGTGAAAGTATTTTGTTGACTGGGATGATAGGATGCATAAAGAGTCGGCATCCCCTCCATTTCATAACGAGCGCCATGATGAAAGCGCATATTTCTGATAGAGTGACCTTGTGCCTTAACAAAGGCACGATGTGCATCAAAACTGAGCTTGCCTAAAGCTAGGACACATCGGACTTTTTTTAACAAGAAAAACTCATTATGATAGTAGCAGCTACACTGGTTAAACTCGTCTTTTGTGGGTAAATTCTTTGGCGGCGCACATTTGACGGCTGCTGTCATGTAGCATCCATTCAACTTAAGCCCATCGTCAATCGATTCTGAGATTGGTTGATTGGCAAAACCTGTTTGATATAGGGCATTAAATAAAAACCGTCCCGATTCATCTCCAGTGAATATCCGCCCTGTTCGATTCCCTCCATGGGCTGCTGGGGCTAATCCCACAATCAATAGCTTAGCTTCTTTATCGCCAAATCCTGGGATCGGCTTTCTCCAATACTCGTCATTGATAAAGGAAGCGCGCTTTGGGACATTTTCTCGATACTCAACAAGACGTGGACAATTTCTACAAGAAATGATTGTAGACTGGAGATCATTCCAGTCGAGCATGGGCAAATTTTGATTCATGAGGACCTTTGAACTTTAGTGAGGCAGTCTAGAAGCATGAATTATATATAAAACGCAATTTATTCTTCCCATCTTTGGCCTCGTTCATAACACCGGCCACTATGCAGCTATTTTCGTCCTAGATCGGCGTGGCCAGCCAAGCGAGGGAACCCTATTTAATACGCATTCAAATAGATTTTCATGCTCCTTCTCAAAAAAGCGCTCTGCTGCATTAGTACCATCAGTTCGTCGAATATGGTAGTTATGCATAACTGTCAGCGCTTTCAACTTCCTATTGCATAGCCCATGAAAACTATGGTATTATAAAGGGCCACTAAGCCATCATCATAGCTATCTAGGAGCACCCTTCTCTCTTCCCAAGTCTGAAATGTTGATCTAGGAATTTTTAACAGCTTAGAGGCAATCCTCTGACTTTTCCCGATTTCAGGCCCGGTTAACTCTTGATAAGCAATACGTTTCCTGGCAACTATCTGAATAGGACGATAGTTTTTTTTGGTGACGTTATTAGTGGATTCGGGTGATAATGTGTACATTGGGGTAAGTGGTTGGCTTGTCTTCGAAAAACAGCCTTATGCCACTTACCTCAATTTTTTACTTTCTTTTCTTTCCTTTTCAAGCATTTAGTATGGCCGAACTTCTCCCAAGGTTATGAACGAGGCCGATATGTTTGATCGTATCCCAGAAGTATTTGATGTGCTTGTTATAGGGTGTTTTGATAAAAATTCGTTGTGCCGTTATGAAAATGACCAAGTCATGCATGCTTTATGTGATGTCGTTATCGCAATGGTCGATAGTAGTTATTGGGAAGTATTTTCAAAGAAAGACAGGGTCAGGCCTGCAATTCTGCAATTTCAAGAGCTTTTGCTTTCGCATTCTCTAACATTATTTGTGAATTGCAGAATTGCAAGCCTGACCCCATTGCCTTAAACGAAGGCTTGCTCAAGTCATCAAAACGCTGCTGTTAATTTTAGATGATTTTGGCCTGCAAAATCTTAACGAGGCGCAACAAACAGATCTGTATCAAATAATAGCCGAGCGGTATGAAATGAGCTCCACGATTATCACAAGTAATCGGGATTTTGATGAGTGGCCCAGTATATTTACGAACCCTCTATTAGGATCGGCAGCCCTAGATAGGTTAGTACATAAGGGCATCCAAATAATTGTGGAGGGGCAAGGCTATCGACTGGACGTATTTAAAAAGTCTTGTGCAAAATCAAGAAAAATTAAAGAATAGAAAATAAAAAATTAACAAAGGATGTTGATTAATTGTGTGCCTAGATTGACGTATATTGGGTAACCGGTGGGTCATTCTTGGTGATTGTGGGGGTGGGTCATTCTCAGCGATTTTTACCAAATGTAGCAATAACTGATAAAATGTTAGATGATGTGGTAGCATAGGTGTTATAGTATGTTTAGCTCTAACAGAGCTGCGATAAATAAAGATTCCTAGCAATTAATTTTTGTATCGGTATTATCCGACTATCGGAATAAAATGAATGTCGCAAAGGTAGTTTGAGGATAAAAGATACAGTTTAACTGTTTGGCTAAATATATGAGCATGTGAAAAAGAAGAACATAAGCAGGCTTATACTGAGTCCAATTTCAAGATATATGGGTATAATATGATTGTTTCTAAGAGTTATTGCCTGTTTTATCAGTTTAATAAATTATCTATAATCTTTATTGTGTTGCTTTTTTCTGCTTGCCAACCACCTCAAAAGTCAACATTTTCTGATAAAATCCCCCCCCGATGAAAGAGAATTGCTGACACAATTTTTTAGTGATATTATGTTATTTCAGCATGGGATTTATACTTTATGGGGTGCTCATAAGCCTATCACCCTTATACCTGTTGGAAATCA
>JABDAE010000069.1 GCA_013289325.1 Chlamydiota bacterium | reverse complement strand
TTGCTTTTTACTATCCTTTTCAACTGAAAAGCGCCTAGGAGATAGCGTTGAATCGCCCTGCAACAATTGTTGTGGAAAATAATCAACATATTCAAGCTCCCCATCATCGTTAAAATTGAAGGACCAAACTTGGTCATAGGAAGAATTTGCCCATTTAGCTAAGGTTTCAACGACTTCATCAGGTGCGTTCAATAATTTTGCGATCGCAAAAATTTCGTGATGAGGCCAGCTTACAAGAATGGTTTTTTTAGGATAGCTTTGCATAAGATCTTGCACTAAAGGCTTGTAAAGTGCTAAATCTTTGGAGTTATTTTGACGATGAAACTTATCGACAATTTTTAATCCCAATTTTTTTGCTAATGGTTGAACGGTTTGTATAGCTCTCATATAATAATTGGAAGCCGCCTTGTCTCCAGTTCTTATGGGACCAGCAGCAACAATAACATTGGGAGTTTCAAAGAGAGGATTCAAATTAAACATTTTGCTTACATTCTGCTTAAAATCCCCACCTGTCGCATTTTTCAAAATTGTTTCAATCCCTTCTCTTTGAGCTTGATCGAGTTCTTTCAAAAAGTCATTTTGTGTAAAAGCAACTGCAAGAGTATGTGCACGCTCATTTCCTTTAATGGAAAGAGGAAGCATGTTATCAAACGACCCACCTTCTTCAATAGTCATATTTTGAAATATTTCATGAGGTAAATCGATTTTTTCAGCATGCCTGATAATCATGATTTTTGATGGTGCTGTAGATTGAGCAGTTTGTTGATATTGACCTGCGCTTGCATCGGCATTGCCAAGCATAAAACCAAAGATGGTGCACAGTAGGATGTAATGTTGATTCATATAGAGATCTCCTTAACGATTTGATATGAAAACTTTACTCTGCCTTTGCTCTACTTTATTTGCAAGGGAAATTGCCAAAAGAAAGGGGCCGGGCCCTTTTCATTCATCGTAGTTTGGACAACCGTTTACACTAATCCATTGCAATATTTCAGTATGCACTCCCATAGCCGCATATTTATACGTCTTTTCATCCCATGGACAGCCATTTGAAAACCTCAGAGGCGCAGCCATTTATCACCTACATCTTTTATGTTTAGGAACAAGCATACTAGATTCTTAAAAAGGGTGCAAAACTATTTTAATATCCGAACAAAGACCTTTATCAGTCGTTTGAGTCTAAACTCCAGGCATTGGCCCTAGCTAGTTCCTTATTGACCCTAGTATTTTCTTGTTTAAGGCGCTCAACTTCTTCAAGCAGGCGGATCTTTTCAGCTAAATCCTGGGCAGCCTTCTTTATGAAACTCGACTATCTCCCCCTGTTGATCCTGGACGACTTTGTTGGTACTCTGAAGTTGTTGTCTCAACACTTGCGCGTCAACCGCGGTATAGCTATTCCCTCTGCTGCAACAGGTACAGCGCCCATTGGAACAGTCATCCTCCTTGCCTCTTTTGAGTGGAGGGGTCGTCGTCTGATTGGGCAGAAGGCCCGCTAGCTGCCCAATAGCCGGCGCAGGTCCTGAAGCCTTGCAATCAGTGGCATGTTTCATCAACTCTCTCGGCGGCCCACTTACAGCTCTACCACATCGCGAGCAAGGGCAGTTTATAGCTTCGCTCTTACCCCAAAGCCCTTCAAAGAAGGTGCGACCGTTGGGTACATAGTATATACCGCGCCCCTTGAAAGATCCTTCTCGGGATTCACCCTCGTAATAGGAGCCATCACTCCACTTCATGATCCCCCAGCCGTGTGGCAATTTGCTATCATTGAGGTGACCGTCGTACTTCCTGTTGTAGCCAATGCTTCTAGTCCCGGCCACGACGACAACCCCATCTACTTTTAAAACTTCCCCTACCGAGCAATGCGCTGCATGCTTAGTGGCATTCCACATGTTGCCTTTAACCTCTTGTTGGCACTTAGAGCACACGCCATCTTGACACTTGTTGCCCTCCCAGCGCCCCTTGATCTCCACTTGTCTTCCTCCAGGAGCCTTGAAGACTCCAATTCCATGGAACGTGTTATTGCGAAATTCACCATCGTAAATAGATCCATCGGCCCATTTGATGACGCCTGTGCCATGCATAGCGTGGCTGCTCACCCCGATTTGACCCGTGTAAAAGCTGCCGCCGTGAAGATCTAATGCTCCAGAAAACACCTGTTGACCGTCCACATTCATGTACTCGTCCTCAGTTGGAGGCGCTGCCGGAGTGGTCAAGCCTCCAGTGCACGTTGCTGCGTGTGCATTCAACTGTCCCATATCGCCTTTAAGCTCTTTGTTACCACAGCGCGAGCACGTACAAATCGTCGCGCTATACATGTCCCAATCTCCTAAAAAAGACGTCAGGCCATCCGGGACGGTATAGGTGCCAAGGCCTTTAAAGCGTCCAAAGCGATGTTGCCCTTTATATTTGCTGCCATCTGCACCGACATAAGTGCCGAAGCCATGTGGATAGCTGATCTCATTCACATAGCCCGTGTAATTTCCGACCTTTTTATGGGTGACCGCCACCCCATCGACTACCATGGGGGGAAACTCCTCATCCCCTAGCTCCCCATTCCCTAGTACCCCATTTCCTAGTACCCCATTTCCTAGAGGCTTCCCATCTGCATCTACAGTGCCGCCTGTTACATGAGAAGCTGCAATAGCAGCGCCTTTCAAGGCTAAATCAGAATGCCGATTAGCAGGTGTAGGAGCATTATGGGCGACTCGCTCTTGGTACTGCGGGTCGGTAGGATCGCATGCTAATATCCGTATAGCCTCCTGTATCTGCTCTTCCACAAGGTCGGCTTGGCTCTTATAATCTCGCGGCGCCGCTCTTACTCTTACTGGATCTTGTACTCGATCTTTTAGAAGGCGATAAAGATCGACATATCCGCTTTCTGCAGCAATCATCACAGCGGTTTGCCCTTTGCCGTTTACGATGGAGATCAAGTTAGGGTTGACATCGAGTAGCATCATGCACACATCGGTCTTGCACAAGGCAGCTGCCAGATGCAACGCCGTAGATTTGTTTTCATCCACAGCCATATTCAGGGATGGTGCCCTCTGGAGCAGCATATGGCAAACACCCGTATGATTGCCACAAGCTGCCAAGTGCAGCGCCGTGCGACCTTGATTGTCGACAGCCAAGGCAGCTTGAGGGCTTGATTCTAGAAGTAATTGACAGACTGCTACGTGGCCTCTAACAGCAGCCCAATGCAGCGGTGTTTTGTCCTTCATATCAGAAACAAAGACCATTGCAGCAGCGGTATCTTTATCTACTGCTTTTAAGAGCATGCGACAGACGTTGACCATTCCTAGGCCTGCTGCATAGTGAAGCGCTATTCTTCCTTCGTTGTCAGCGGCAGCGATTTTGTTAGGTAATTTGGCAATGAGCAGTTCACACACTGCGTCATGTCCACCCCTTGCGGCAGCTAGTAGGGCAGCATTTCCTCCAGCTGCAACAGCCTGAAAATTTTCATGAAGCAGCTTTGAGCATGCCGCAACGTTGCCAGAAGCTGCTGCTGCGAAAAAGGCATCAGCCGGAGCTTCGCTGAAAGCTATAAGGCAGGAATCAGATGCAGGGGGCGGCGCGTCAAAAGTCGGTTGAGATACCCCATTTACCCGTGAATCAAGGATTTCTTCGCTAGGACCCTCGCAAGCAACACACTCTGTAACGCAAGAGGGGTCGTTTAACTCATCGATAGGCTTTCCCGTGATCACTTTATTGCTGCGATGACTACCATGCATGAGGACGACAAAATCCCATTCTCCCCAATAAAATTCGCCCTTCGGGGTTCGGTATAGCCCTTTTCCTTCGTAACGACCTGCTTTATGCGAACCTGCAAAAAAACTTCCATCTTTATGATAAGAAATCCCCAAACCATGCTGGAAATTATCAAGTGTTAAATGGCCTTTATAAAGTAGTTCGCCAGATTCTTCATCATACAGTTCGCCAAAGTAAGTCGTCACCACTTCATCCTCATCCTCGGGCATACTTTCATTTAAGATTCTTTCAAGCATGGCAATGTAAGATTTTCTATCGAGGATAGGAAGGCATTGCGCAGCAGCCGGACCTGCTATCGGTTCTTGGATGACCGTGAATCTGTTTAGGACTCTTAAACCGATCTTATTTGCCGCCTCTACAACCGCGATTTGCAATTCCGGCTTCAGCATTGTAACTAAATCGGCCAAATCCTCGGTTAGCTCACCAGTGTCCATAAGGGGTTGAATTACCCTCTTGAAAAGTTTTTCAGGGATGTTCAGAGATAGGTGTGTGGATCTCGTGCAGCCTTGTGTGACCAGATTTCTTTGTAGCTGCTCTTCCGCATAAACAAATTTTGTGCCGCATACATCAATAACCAATCCCTGTACAGAGTTTAAGTTTGCCATGAGACATTCTCCAAGTAATTTATTTTTATTAAGGCTTTGTTACTAATCGCATGGCCTGTAAAATGCCCCTTGCGGTTTCATCAGTTAATTGAAGGGTTTGACGGGCGCCTCCTTTTGTCGCAATAACGATTTTATCGTCTTTTACACTTACAATTTGTGCGCTAAATTTAAGTCTTTCAGAAACTGTGAAGTGGTCCCCTTCCCTAAATTCACGGCGGACCCCATCATTGCCTATAAAAACAGCCACTTTGGACCCGGTGTCCTTCATTTTTTGAGCCTTGACAGGGCCTTTGCCTGCGATTTCAACTTCACTGTTCTTTTCTTTTAGTTGGAACAACATGGCGCCTCCCCCCTCTGTTTTGGGCAGTAAGAATAGCGTGGGGATCTTGATTTGCAAACCTGTTGTTCCTTCTTGAGGAGTGAAAGTACCGGTAGGTTCTAGTTCCATCCCCTCTAGATCTAACGACAGCGTGACATCATCGGCATAAGGTTTTAAATAAAGGAGGAAATTCTCTGTAAATTGGTCCATGTCCATTTCAGAGCTCACATAAAAATAAGCGCTGCGGCGGTGCTTGGTCAACACTTTGGCAAGCTCCTCATTAAATCCGGGATCATAACCTTTTGCAGCTCCCATGCCAACGATGATCAGTCCAATCCTTTTTTCACTTGCCTTTTTCATCATTTTATCGAAATCATCAGGCTTAATTCGACCGTCATTTGCTTGAGCATCGGTATATATAACCACCATGGGAACACACTGCTCTTGTGTTTGGGCATCCATCAAGGAGAGGTCGTGCAAGATCCCTGTAAAAGCATGATCCAAAGCCTTTTCAAGATTTGTGCTATCCCCTTCAGTCTTCAAATTGAGGAGGTCTATGACCATTTCTTCGCGCACATCTTCTTCTAGTGGAGCTGTGGGGTGTACTACTTTTGGCTTCGTATCAAAATGGGTAATGTTGACCACATCGCTTGAAATGTTCAACCTAAGAATAAGCCTCATGAGCGATTCTTTCACTAAATCACTGCGTGTTTTTGGTTTTTTTGGAGATTTAGGCTGGGCGTCGATTTTCATTGAAGCGCTCGTGTCAACTAAAAAGTGGATAAGTGCTGGTGGGCGCTTCTCATGGCTATTAGAGCTTACGCTTGATGCCATTTGAGCAAGGATTTTTGCGGGTTCACCGGAGTGTTGAATGAGCGCAAGTCCACAGCCACAGCTCATTTCATCATCAGCACATTTAGGAGCTTCAAGTTGTAATTCAATTTCCTTAAGGATAGTTTCAATATCACATTTACCTCGAAAAGTCATGTCTTGCTTTTCAATGGCTTCTTTCATTTTTTCAAAGCCTTGCGCCCCACTTGCCGTGGCGTTATATGTTTGACTTGCAGAGGATCCGTTGGCATAACCAGCTAACCTCCCGGCTGTTGGCGCAGCCCCCCTCGTTGCACCTGCGCTAGGCAGCTGTGCTGACGCAGTCGACCGATAGGAGGCGCTTCCTGCTGGTCTACACGCCGTGATTCTGTCCGCTTTTACTTGAGCACTTAAGCCTTCGCTTAAACTTTCAGCAAGCTCGATCAAGCTGTCAATCGTCTCTCTCCCATTCCAGGTCTCTCTAACGGTTGAATGGTCATGCAGAAATTGCTTTAAGATCGCAATCCTCTGCTTCATCTTAGAGAGGGGCACGTAGATCTTTTGATTCAACGGTAACTCCCAAAGTGTTTTTAGAATTTCGGCAATCTCTACCGCCGCAAACGTGTTGTACATGCCGGGGTCTGAGACTGTAATCTGCCCATAATGGGGCTCGGCTCCGTCACCTTCCTTTTTTCGAGGAACTGTGAGCATGAGATGGCCGCTATTTCTTACGGTCTTACCGTCGCTGCAGCGCGTATACTCACAATTAAAACGCGCTTTAAGTTCTACTTGCTTAAATGGGACTTGCTTGATGTGAACCTCAGTTGCGGCAACCATTGCAGGTTCGGTCGGGACTGTAGGTTCTCTGGTGACTGCAACGCTTGCGCTTGGCACTGGTTCATCTGTTTGAGCTGGACCAGTAGTTGCTGGGAACCTGAGTTGGAGAGTTGAACCTGTAGGTAGAATGGGCATATATTACTTCCTCTTTTTTAAAAGAAGAGTCAATATACTAAAACACCGATTTAATTGCAATTAAATTATTATCTCTTACGGCAAGATCAACGATGGTAACGATGGAAATTTCTGGTTTTATGGGAATTTAAAAAACAAAACAAACACTTTTATGCAAAGTAACGGGTCTTAAAACTATTGGACACAACGATCAGGTCATCGATGGGGCGATCTCTTAAATATTCAATGCCCCCTCTTATTTCAAGGGCATTTTTCTTCCTAAGCTCTTTTTTGATCATCCTTTTGACATCACTGGATTGAACTAATATTCTTTTAATTCGATCAGGCGAGCGGTAATCTTTTAACATCACACATTCATAAGGATAACCCTCTGGATAGGGCATCACACCCTCTGTAAATGTTAATAAATCTGGCCGGTTTGGATAACGAGTGTTCGCATTGTTAAAGGTCATCGTCGGATGGCGACACCCACCGCATTGACTCCAAAATGCATAAGAGCCACCGGCAAGTTCATCGAGCGAATACAGAATTTGGGCATGCCCTGAAAACTGATGATGACTTGGTCTTGGACTATTGCGATGAATAAGCCGCGTGTAGAGCTGATCGCCTCCCCCATAGCGTAAATCCGTATGATTGGGGACAGTGCCTGCAATGATTTTTCCTCTTTTTAAACGCCCCTTTAATGACTCTTGCCCCTCTATTAACATAGAGGCGATCGCCTGTGCAGCATGCTGAGGGGTTTGCCCAACTCCTGACATAAGGCCCATAGCCCCAAGCTTTTTTAGCTCTTTTGGAAGGCTTGCAACAGCCCAGATCGATTTTCCCTTATACGTGTCCATTTTTTGCATAAGGCTTAAATCTTTTTTCAAGTAGGTTTGCAAAACCTCTTCCATCTTACTTTCCTCTGCGATAATTTTCTGGCAAAGGGTTTTGATATCCCAAGTATAAAAAGCTTCTAAACGCTCCATCCGATACGCTTTCACTGGAAATAGGGTCCGAAATAATACGGCGATTTTAATTCTCTCATCATCTTCTTCTCTTTGCCTTCCTGCTATGGGCCCAAGCCCAAGAAGCGTGCTGACTTGATGCAAATCTGATAAAACTTTACCCGGGATATTGGAAATGGGAATAGAGATTTTAACATCGTTATAAAAGCTCCAATAGTTTTCCTCTTTTCCGACGCTAAAGATGGCCCCTTCAAGATCCCCTATAAATTCGATGTTATCCCGTTTAGCATCAGCGATTGGAAGCGATGTTCCCGTGTATTCCCCTCTGCCATGAAATATTTCATGTGTTTCAAACCGTCTTTTGCTTCCAGGAATTCCCGCTTGGATTCTCTCCCGCAAACGCTGCATCGTCCAGTGGCTTAAAGAAAAGGAGAAATTGTAAAAGCCCTCTTTTTCTTCCACTTCAAATGATCCACATTTCATTACTCCCGTGTCTTGTCCGCTAAAATGAGCTGCAAAGGGGCAAGTGGCCACTTGTGTTTCCCCTAATTGGCGGTTAAATGCCTCTTGGAATTCATAAAGGGGATGTGAGGGATCGATGATGATATTAGCTTGTGCTTTAAGGAGCGCTAAAGAGCTTTCAGAATAAATTGGCAATGTTCGCTCAAGTTTAAATATAGTCGCGACAACACCTGTGAAGGAAAGATCCAAACTTCCATTTTTTGCGTTTGTCAAAAAGATCTTTCCTAACTTCACAAATATTTCCTCTTCAGGTGGAAGGTTAATTTTAGTAAGAGCGTGAGGCAAAGTAAGTGACATGCACTTTTTCGCCATCTCCTCTGCAGTTATGGGTCCATCAATTGGGCAAGCTTTCATGCTAAAAGCAGTTATCTCTTGCAATAGCTGCTCTTTGACCTTTAAAGATTCCTTATCTTCCCCTCTATAGAGACTGTGCTTTATCAAGGAGTATTCTTCATCTGAAATAGCCTCAACATTAAATTCTTCTAACAAAGTGCCAAGCAAGCCGATAAACTCTACCGATAGGGGCAACTTTTGAAATTTTGCCATATGGAGTACGAAAAAAAGATGACCTTCCGGCCTTGTCTTGGCGATCATTTCTTTTAAAAATATTTTCAGTCCTTCTTCATGTTGTGCGAAATCGCCTAATGCAGCGATTTTTTCACTGTATTTCTCAAGAAGTTGACCCTGCAACTTGACAATTTCTGCTTCTTTATCCTGATTCTTAGGGATGTCCCTCACAAGATCTAAGATTACCCCTTGAATCCCCTGTATATCTCCTGAGATAAAGATACGATCGCTATTGCGACTTATCCCCTCTTCTACCTGCTCTCTTGACTCTGGAAGGAGCGATTGAATCTCAAGCCTCCTTGCAACAAGTGATGAGTGGGCGTGACTTTGGCGCTGCAAGTATAAAAGTGTGCTTTGCAGCTTTTGATAAATGGAATGATCGATTGCTTTGTCATTTTTGGCCATGAGATAACTTGCCGAAAGAAGGACAAAATACTCTTCAATAGAAAATTCCAAAGCATTGCTTTGCACTTCATCTAAGAGGTTTTTTAAAACATTAAAAGGTGACATCTCACCAAATTCAGCTCTTGCTACTTCTAAGGGAAACACCATGTCATTTTTAAAGTGTAAAAGCCGTCCTTCAAATTCATGCATCCAAGGCCTTTGCATCAATTCTACTGATTCCTTAAGAAATTCTTTAACCTCATCTGAATGGGTTTTGGCCATAGCGCGAAAGAACCTGATACAAGAGAGCCTTCCTTCATCATCCATTTGATTCTTAAAATAGAGATCGATCATGCCCTTTAAATAGGGCATAGAGGAAGAGTCTAATTTTAAGTTGCTTTTGATAAGAAAATCTAATAACTCAGAAGCTTTTTGATCATGTTTCTTTAACCCATGCAAGATCAAAGGAAAATAAGAACTCCCCATCTCTTTATGAGGCTGCATTTGTTTAAGATATTGATAGTGATCAAGCAGCTCATCCTCTGCCTTAATCACTTCATCATATAACTCGTAAGCATCACTTAACGATGCTGGAGCAAATTGGGTATAAACGACAAACCGCCATGCCTTATCTTTTAGCGTCATTAGCTCATCTCTTGTGCTCAGTTCTTTGGTAAGTCTCTCATCTATAGAGGGAATGATTGTTTGCTTCTTTTTAAGAGCGTTTGCCTCACTTAGTTCTTGTTCAATCTCTTTGCATCTTTGGATCAAGCTTTTGGCTATTTGAATCTCCTCTCCTCCTTCAGAATGTGATTGAGGGGCTGTCTTAAGCATTTGAATGACTGTTTCCATAAGTTCATCATGGTGAAGCGTCATTTGGACCGCTTTTTCCCTTTCTTGCTCCATGAGCCAGCTTAAGATCTTGGCCGATCTTATTTCTAAACTGTCATCTTCATCAAGAGTCGCCCCAAGGCTTTGAAATAGCTGTTTACATCTATCATCAGATAGGGTGACTGTATGGTGCACAATCTTTTTGCCGTGAAGCCTTGCCTTGCCCCCTTCATAAAAGCCGACAGCAAAGAAAAGTAGCGCAAGCACTTGCTCAAGCCAGGTGGCATTTTGCAGCTCAGTCGTTTTAAAGGTGAGCTCGTGCTGTTTATTATAAAACACTTTACAATGAGTTAGCTCAGTTCTAAAGTCTGCAATTTTATTGACAGCCATAATAACCTCCACAAAACACAACCAGAAACTTATAATAACTAATTATACATTATATAAATTACATAATCAATAAAAATTACATACAATATATAGTAAAACTATACTGTTTGAATTTACTGTTATTTGGAGGGGTCAATAAAACAAAGTATCAAGATAGTAGTTTTTCACTTCCTGATCGCTTGAAAAGGAAAGAGGGCCTGCGACAATCGGCTTTAAATGCTCGTTAAATAGTTTCAAGGTCAATGGACTTAGTATCAACTGCACATCTGCTGTTGTGATGATGAGGCGCACCTGGTCCTTTTCCCCATCGACTCGAATGGATTGGAATTCAAAAAGCGCTCCATTGCCCGTATCTTCCCATGATATCCACCTGGTTTGGGCAGTGTTTGATTGTGCAAGTTTTGGTCTGATGGCAATTGGATTAAAAGACACTTTTGTTCCCTGCAGATCAATCATTTCCACAAGATAACTTCGTGCCTTTTCCAACAAGAGCATCGCCGCAGGATCAATTGCCTTGTTATTTTCACCTTGCTGCTTTGCCATTGAAACATCCCCTTTTCTCATATTTTACCACATTTATTAGGTTGAAAGCAATCCTTGAATATGCCAAAATGCAATTGACATGAAACAACTATTGATGTTGTTTTAACCTAGAAACGGCAGTTCGAGATGGCAAATTAATGCAAGATCTTGAATTAGAATCATTTTGCAATGGGGTGGGACATTCCCAAATGGTGAAGGACCACCCCATTGCAAATGATTCTGGTTCAAGAGATTGCGTTAAGTTGCCGTCTCCAACTGCCGTTTTTAGGTTTAAGTACAGATCCTAAGGAGGTGATTATGCCGTTTAGTAAATTTCTCGACCCAAAAAATGATATCGCCTTTAAGAAAATTTTTGGCACTGAGAAAAATAAAGAGATCTTAATCCATTTCCTCAATGATTTAATCACGTTTAAAGAGAATCAGCCCATTATTTCAGTATCTTTCTTAAAAACTGTCCAAGATCCGGAGACGGCTGCAAAAAAGACTAGTATCGTTGATATCTTATGCAAGGACGAAAAAGGAAATCACTACATTGTGGAAATGCAAGTTGCAAAAGAAAAAGGATTTGAAAAAAGAGCACAGTATTATGCCTCCAAGGCCTATATTTCTCAAGCCAACAGTGGTGGAGCCTATCATGATCTTAAGGAAGTGATCTTCTTAGCAATTGCAGATTTTGTGATGTTTCCAAAAAAAACAGCCTATAAGTCTGACCATGTAATTTTAGATAAAGACAGCCATGAAAATGACTTGAAAGATTTTTCGTTCACATTTCTAGAGCTACCCAAATTCAGTCAAGACATCGATCATCTGACTAATATGACAGAAAAATGGACCTACTTTTTCAAACATGCCGAACAAACATCGATTGAAGATATGCAAAAACTAGTAGGTGATGATGCAATTATGCAAAAGGCTTATAATCAACTAAATGCAGTATCATGGAGTGATGAAGAGCTTTTGACATATGACCAAGCTGAAAAATACGAAGGAGCTTACCAAGCTTCTATGGCACAAAAATTTGACGAAGGGAAAATAGAAGAAAAACTAAGGATTGCTCGCAATATGATCCAAAAAAAGTATGATCTATCAACCATTGCAGACATTACCGGCTTAAGCCTTGGCCAAATTAAGAACCTCTTGACTGAATTTCCAAAAGACATATAATCCTAACCCACTTAACGTTAGACCATTTAAACTTTTTTACATTTTGTGATTGAAAGAAACTCCCACATATGCTACATTCTCAAGGTGTAGAATTTAGCGGAGTATAGCGCAGCTTGGCTAGCGCGGCTGCTTTGGGAGCAGTAGGTCGGGGGTTCGAATCCCTCTACTCCGAATACACTTTCGGTATAAATAGATCTTCAATAACGAAAATCTATTTGTCAATTAACACATGACATTCCACAATCTCTTCACTTTCATCCCATTTGGTTTCATCTCTTGGGACCCAGAGCGCATTGCCTTCACCATCCCCTATTTCAATATCGCCATTATGTGGTATGGCATTTTTTTTGCGCTCGGATTTGTGGCAGCTTACTTCATTTTCATCTCCACTGCAACACGCTATTGTACCTCAGCAAATGTCACTGTTTACAAATTTGCAGACACTCTTTTATGGTACATTCTCTTGGGAACGTTGATAGGGGCGCGTTTAGGGCATGTCCTCTTTTACGATCTAGACTATTATCTAGCCAACCCAATTGAAATCATCATGATCAGAAACGGAGGACTTGCAAGCCATGGAGGGAGCGCTGGAGTGCTTTTGGCTCTTTTCCTTTTTGTAAAATTTAATAAAAAGCGCTTCCCAAACCTCACTTACCTCGCTTTAATCGATCTCATCGCCATTCCAACGCCTCTTGTTGGGTGTTTTATCCGGATTGGAAATTTTTTCAATCAGGAAATCGTGGGGACAGCCACAAACTTTCCCCTTGCCATTATATTCCAGCATCCTGCAGAACCGGTATTACCAATCCAGCGCCACCCTGCCCAGCTATATGAGGCATTTGCCTACCTTTTGATATTTATAGTTTTATATGCTGTTTGGAACGTTAAACGAGAAAACGTTAAACCAGGCACTTTAAGCGGACTCTTGTTTATCCTTGTATTTGGCGCACGGTTTTTGATCGAATTTGTAAAAATCCCTCAAGATGCCCATCAGATGATCGCTCATCTACAAACGGGCCAAATCTTAAGCCTACCCTTTATTCTGCTAGGGATTCTCCTTCTTTTCTGGCCTAGCAAAAAATTTATGCAAGATATTGATTGACAATAGATTAAAGACCGTGCTAGCATAAGACATTTACGCTTTTAAATTTAAAGGTATAATATGAAACGCTATATAAATGCCCTCTTCTCGCTTTGTTTTCTCTTCTCTTCTATATGCTATTCAACCGATCAACATCAAGCATGGACCTATGACGACATGATCGGCATCAAATGGCTAAGCGATCTCAACATCTCTCCTGATAATCAATCAACCGTATATCTCGTAAGAGGACCTGCAAATGATAAAGAAAACGATGCATATCTATCTCAAATTTATGTGGGCACAATTGATGGCACAAAAAATACATTGCTCATCAATCCATCAAATTATAATGTCTCTCAACCCAAATGGTCCCCTGATGGCAAGTTTATCTCATTTCTTTCCAATGAATCTGGAATTAATAATTTTTACCTAATAGATCCTCTAAATGGAAAAACCGTTGCATTGACCAACTTTTCCAAACACATCGACACCTATCAATGGTCACCTGATGGTACTCAAATTGCATTTGTAATGGCTGAAGACCTTGAAAAAGATAAAGATGCATCAAAAACAAGCTACATCTTCGGTAAAAAGCAATCCATCAATCGCTTATGGATCATTGATGTTGCTAACCCAACAAACGCAAAAGCGTTAACACCCTTAAACTATTATGTCACGGGGGGCGGTGAATTTGGCGCATGCTTTTGCGAATTTGACTTTGCGCCAGATGGCAAGACAATCGTATTTGCCCATTCACCGGGACCTGAATCACAGCACTACTATCTCACAAGCAGCCTTGCCACTGTTGATGTTGCCACAGGGGTCATCACTCCATGGGAGAAAAAAGGGCAACACGAATCGCACCCCATCTTCTCGCCTGATGGAAAATCTGTCGCCTATTTGACAAGCGATGTCCAATCTACCTTTATTCTCAACAGGCATCTTGCGATCAGGTCTCTTAAAGGGGATCAATTTCAATTGTTAGCCCCTACTGAAAATGGCGCGCCTCATTACTTTGGACCAAGTCTTCTCGGTTGGTCGTTAGATGGAAAAGGGCTTTTCTTTTTTGAACCCCAAAAAACAAAGTTTCACCTCTCCTACATCCCTGTCGATGGAAGTTTGGGCCACGAAATTGCTTTAGGAGACAGCTTTGTTTGGATGCCCTCCTTAAGCATTGATCGCACTCGCTTGGCCTTTGTACTTCAAACTTCCTCAACGCCTCCTGAAGTCTATGTTTCCACTCTCACACCATTTGATCCTATCCAAGTATCTTTTCAGAACCTGGCCTACTTAAATCGCAACATTCCAAAGACTGAAAAAATCACTTGGAACTCAATTGATGGGAAAAAAATTGAAGGGCTTCTTACCTACCCAATCGGCTATCAAAAAGGCAAACAATACCCTCTTTTAGTCGATATTCACGGCGGACCTCAAGGGTTTTTCTTTGAACATTTTATCGGAAGCCCTTTTCCCTACCCGTACGCTATGTTTGCAGAAGCTGGTTTTGCAATTTTAAGACCTAATCCAAGAGGCTCTACCGGATACGGCACCACATTTCGCGAAGGCAATGTAGGCGATCTTGGCGGTGGCGATTACGAAGACATCATGACAGGGGTTGATACTGTCATCAATTTAGGCATCGCCAATTCTGAAAAAATGGGCGTGATGGGATGGAGCTATGGCGGTTATCTCTCTTCTTGGGTCATTGGACAAACCAATCGCTTCAAAGCAGCGTCTGTTGGCGCAGGCTACCCAAATTTAGTCAGTATGTCGGGAACAACTGATTCCCACCATTTACTCCGCGACTATCTTTTAGGCAATTTTTTAGAACAAGATTCCCTTTATAGAGAAAGATCTCCTCTTTACTACGCAAAGCAAGTCACAACCCCTTGCCTAATTCAACACGGCAGTTTA
>JABDAE010000068.1 GCA_013289325.1 Chlamydiota bacterium | reverse complement strand
TTAATAGTTAGAATGAGGTGTCATTAAAAAAAGCGAGCCTTGAATTATATTGCAGCATTGTGATAGTGTAGTTATTAAATGAACCCATTGGATCAAACCTTGTCCTGATATCGCTGTGTGGTTCTTGATATGAACCACACTATATCGGAAAAGATATTTTATTTATTAGGTGTTTTTCTCAAAATAAATTTTAAAATTTGTGGAATAACTTTATTTTTCCTAATTTTGCAATTACCTCTATACAACTAAAGGTTTTCACTTAAGGGATCCATGACTGGCGACTTAACTAAAAAAACAGTTAGTGCTTTGTTTCTTGTAGCAGGCACATGCATTGGCGGTGGTATGCTAGCTTTACCGATATCGAGCAGTATTGCGGGCTTTTGGCCATCAGTAGCAGTGATGTTTGCTGCTTGCGTTTTTATGACAATTACAGGTTTATTATTTCTTGAGGCAACATTATGGATGGGAAACGATGCGCATATAATTTCGATGTCTGTAAAATTACTCAACAAGTATGGCAAGATTGTATGTTGGCTTTCTTATTTATTTATAGGATATTTTTCTTTAATAGCCTACGTCTCTGGCGGAGGAAAAGAGATTTCATTTGTAGCAACTGAAATTCTTAAATTGCCATTCTCAAATTATTGGGGGAGCTTTATTTTCATTTCTATTTTTAGTTTAATTTTATATCTTGGACATAAAACAGTCGAAAGAGTAAATACGATTCTATTTATTAGTATGATTGTAGCTTATATATCTATGATCCTTTTGACTCATTCTGAAGTCAAGTTTCATTTATTAGAAAGGTATGACTTAAATGCAAAGAATTTATTTTTTATCTCTCCATTGATGTTGACAACATTTAGCTTTCCTGGAATTGTTCCAACGATTGTTCCTTATCTTGAAAGAAATATTAGGTCTTTAAGAATAGCCATCATTGGTGGTACCACAACGACTTTTTTTGTTTATTTTGTCTGGCTATTTATTATGTTTGCATCTGTACCATATGAGGGCTCACATGGACTGAAAGAAGCTTTTTTATGTGATCTACCTGCCACTGAATGTTTGCATTATGCGATTGATAATCCAGTTTTGTCTTATGTAGCTCAATTTTTTGCTTTTTTTGCACTAACAACATCATTTTTAGGTATAGCTTTAGCGCTCTTTGATTTTTTAGCTGATGGACTTAAAATTTCAAAAAGAGGTTTAGGTAAGTTGGTTTTGACACTATTAATAGCCCTTCCCTCACTGTTTTTTGGTGTATATTTTAAAAGAGCATTTATTACAGCTTTAGAAATGTCTGGAGGAATTGGGGATTCCATTATTAGTGGTTTGATTCCTGCCATTATGGTTTGGCGAGGGCGTTACCATTTTAAATTGGTAAAAAAGGATTCTTATCATGTAACAGGTGGAAAAACTCTACTGGTCATCATCGGTATAATATCCATCTGTATTTTAGCCTGTGAAATTTATCGACAAATTTTCAATTTATAATTTTAGTTTGTATTAATTGTTTGTTGGTATATATTGTATTGTGTTGCGGAATAAATAACAACCCAAAATGGGTTATATGAAATTCATTATCTTAAGTAGTTTAAGTATGTTATTGCTTTCTTTTTTTTAATCTTGATGTTTTACTTCTTGAAACGCAATGTCCTAAATGCGGAAAATATTATTTAATTGGTGCACGTCATTGGTGCCAACCCAAAAAGTCTGATCAAAACGTATCTCAATCATCTAAAAATCTGGTTCATCACATAAATGAGTACTAAATGAATGATTCAGTAACCAAGGATGCTTTTAGATCACCAAGAGCAATTACATAGCAAAACGGCAAAGATGGAGTAAGGTAGTCACTTTGTGGTGACTACCTTCTCAAATAATGTTGAGCTCACATTATTTTTGAGGGGTCTGTTATGGCAACATACAGGCCTACTCTTAACAATTTGAAGAACTGTACATGTTCACGCAATGGTGTCAACTTAAGAGTTTGATTGACATAAGATGTTGAATTAAAGCAACTTGCCAAGAAAACAACAATCTGGAGCAATGTATGAACAAATAAACCAACGTCCTTGATCGAATTCAGGCCTTAATCAAAGATCCCATCTTTATTGCTACACATCGAATAGATTCGACAGGATACTGTGAACCCAGCCCTACTTGGAATGAAAAAGGTGCTAAGTGAAGACTCAGCAAGGAGAGCTTTTCAGAAAATAGATACTAAGGACCAAGAAAAGCGCAAATTTATATCAAATCCTGGCTATGTAGCAATTCATACAGGAGAGGTATCAGGAACGATAGTGGGTGGCTATATCGATTCTTTTAATATCTTACAAGGCACGGATTACATCCCTTCTATTCGGAACGCGGTGTTATTTTTGGAAGATAACTACCCTACGACGGCTGACATTCTCGATTGGCATATTCATTCTCTTATCCTTCAAAAAGATTTTCAATACGTTAAAGGTATTGTATTAGGACGTTTTCAGGTCGATTCTAAAATCACGGTGAACCTCTTTGCAAAAAATAGTTGATTCCAAAAGTGAGCTTAAACATATGCCAGTAATTGCTGAAGCAGCTTTCGGGCATACTTTACCTTTATTCACCTTTCCAATAGGGGGAGAAGTCAAGCTAGAAGTAAAGTCTACAGGGATTAAGGTGTTGTTAACAAAAAAATAGAAATACTTTAGAATCAAAAGTAATACCTGTTAAATCAACATGTTCTGAAAAATCGTAATGAAATAACAGTTACATCTATACATTATCAAAAAAGCCCGCGTTAATAATTATCTATGCCGTACTTCTATAACGCATTTTTTTTGGGCAATCTCATCAATTAACTGCGAGAGCTGATTTTGATTCGAACTATCAAGATTGGCATCCCATTCGTCTAATAGAATGAGTTTAGCCTCAACATTTTTATAAACTTCTTCTAACTGCTTTTTAAGTAGCTCTCCGGTAGATTTTTCAATTTCCCCAAAGAAAAAATGAAGATGATTTTGACTTGGCAAATAAAAAGCATCTTCCTTGAAAATTCTTTTCATTTCAAGAAGTAGCGAAGACTTTCCGCTTCCATTTTCCCCTCTTACTGTGATTCGACCCGGCTGATTCACCAATTGTTTAAGAGAATCAATAGAAACTGGGTGAGCATTGACTTGGTGATGCCCTTGAAGTTGAATAGATTTCCAGTTAATTCTCTGTACATAATAGCTTTGGTTTGATTCTTGTAATTCAACTACTTTTAAAATATTTTTCACTCTTGTTTTTACAGAGCCAAACTGGGTCACTAAATAAAGTAAATCGTAAGTATAGCTCAAAATGAGAAAAAGTCTTGGCATAATCACGACAAATGCGGCAAGAGCAACAGGATCTCCAATGTGGCGATACATTCCATATGCCGCAATTAGGAGGGTAGGTAAGAAGGTCAACAAAGAGATTGCAATAGAAATTAATTCTCGGAAAACAGAAGCTGCCACATTATTTTTTATTGCTCGACCTATTCTTTGATCAGTACTTTTTCTCCAGAATCCAAGATTGTAAACATTGCCAAGAACTACGTTATCCCAAAAGGATAAGATAGATTTTCCCAGTTCTATACGGCTATCTTGAGCTTCGTTAACCAGTTTTTTGTGTTGATTGTTCTGGAACTTGATGAGTAGGAATCCCAGTATTAGACTAATCGAATATGATACAACAAAAAAAGAATCAACGAGAAACGAAATGGTTAGGATGTTGAGAAATGTATTCAATCCAGAGGAGGCTAAGCCAAAATAATAATGGACAGCTTGATCAATTGTTTGTGAGCCTTCATGATTCACTGTGGAAATGAATTCATCTCTTTTAGATTTATCACTCCATAAATTTGTTCGTTGTGAATTAGCTTCGATAAATAAATTGATGTATTTTCGCAGTGTGCTTTGTTCCCAAGTCACAAGTAAAACACTCATAACTGCTGCAGGAAGATAAGGTAGGAGCAAAGAAGATAAGTACAGCAGGAGGTTGGTTGAAAAATCATTTCCAGTCACTACATCATTAGATAATCTCACGATCCATAGCGTCGAGGAAGCCACGATCAATTGCTGTATCACGAGAGCTATAAAACAATAAATCGTGTTCTTATTTTTAAGGCAAAAAGAATAAGGGTGCTCTGAAATATTTAGTCTAGAATACATTAAGATACCAGTAGATCATTTGGTGAAAGACTATTTTGACAGATCCCAATTATTTCTAATGCTCTAGGTGTTAAAATTTTATCCCTGTTGGGATGGGATAGTAGTTTTGCAATAGCTTTTTGTGTACTCTCGATTAGCTTATCAGTTGCTGGATGGATTTGGCATCCAGAATGATCAACAAGACATCTTGCTCTTAATGAAAGGATTTCTGTAGCAACTACAATACTATGCAATACTCTATCTAATGGTCGCTCTGCCTGCAAAATAGCAGACAAAGAAAAATTGTCTTTATCATACATTAAATCTAGGCTTTTGTAGTGTAAAAATCTCAATTCGTCCAAAAACATAAGAGTGTGGGTCAATTCGTGAACAAAGTATTCAAGGTAATCACACGTTTTCCAACCTTTTTCAGGATTTCCCCATACAACACCAATTGCAGCTGAGGTTGTTCCTCCAACGGCGTGCAGAGAACCGCCACAAAAGATAACATTGACAGCAAGACTGAAAAGAAAATAAAGGTGAGGTTCAACTGCAAGGAGAATACTTAAATGTTCCTGAATCTTGGCAATTGGATTCACAACAGCGGAATCATTACCAATCAATTGATCGATTCCTTCTTGTTGGAGATTCACATTAAAACATTCTGCGTACTTGCGACTTTTTTCCAAATCGCCAACGAGTTCAACATCGAGAGAATGGCTCACTGGAATTTCTGGCTGAAGTTGAGCTAGAAAAGTCTTATAGTTACGCTTGAGAATGTTCTTAGTAAGCGAATTTTTAGATTCAAATTCTTTAAGAGATAGAAGGACTATCGTCTCAAGACATTTTTGATAACCAAATTGATGATAAATAACTCACCTCACACGTTATAGAGAAGATTTTCTTCCGGTTTTGTAAGTTATCATGTTCCATTTTGTTGTTGAGGGTTTTGCATCGCAGATATAGGCGTTTTTTTTGGAAATCAATTCATTGAGAACATCTCTCGTTAATTGAAGATCTTCGTTTGTTATTCCTTGAATAACCGCATTGATTACCAAGTCTTCGGTCCGTTCTTGTTTTTTTTGCGCAACTGTCATAATTCGCTCCTTGGGGTTTTTTGATTTCAATAGTTTAGACTGTTTAAGATTATTATTCAAGCTCTAAATTTTCTCAGCAATTTCCGTGCGGTATACATTATTGCACGAAGGTTTTACAACTTATCTTGCCTGTGGAACTGCCGGTATAGGAGCCTTTATTTCTATCTGATTTGGATAGCTGGCAAATTATCGGAAGCACGCATAATGTGTAAAGCGAACCCCTCTTTAGACCACAAAGCTCTGATTTAGGCTAGAATGTCTACACTGGGTTAGGATTTGCCAGGCCAGCCGCAATTTCTGTCAGAACAAGTGGAGGTCTGAGAGTTTTTCCGGGGGTTTGATGGTGCAAGTTCCATACCCGCAACAACCCCATTTCCAGATTATGTCGATCGCATAGTGATAGGACTGCCGTCAAAGTTTTACTCTCTCAACGAATGAAGGCAGCTTATCTACCGGCCGCAAATACAGCTCCACTCCAAGATCAGATAAAGAGCCGCGTATCCTAACCGTTTAATCTGGCGTAAGTTTATTTCGCAAAGCGAAATAAACTTACGCTAGAATCCTCCCTTATGATTTTTTCTATCGTACTAGGTTTAAGAAATAATGTTTCTATGTCAGATCTTGAAAACGGACAATGCTGACATCCTGCCGAACATTTTGTTGTAATCAGTATGGTATTGGCTATTTCGTTGATCATCTTTGATTATTTAAGGTTTCGACAGAATGCCGTATTTCGACAACAATCCGTTTCAAGCTCAGCTGATCGATAAGTTGGTCTAAAATATTGCGATTTTCAGATGAGAGATTAGCGTCCCACTCGTCCAATAAAAGAACACCACATTTTTCTAGTTTGACATCATTCAAAGCTGCTAAAGCGATTTCTCCTGTCGACAGGCCTAATTTGTTTTCTTGCAACATTAACTGATGTTGCGCAGGAAGATATGTTGCTGATGTGCTTAATTTATTCTTTATATTCAATAACAGACTAGATTTTCCTGCGCCATTAGGTCCAGTAATGGTGTAACGACCCACTTTTCCTTGAACTAAAAACTGGTCAATATCATTCGTGGAAAAAGTTTGCTCTCCCATTTTAATACTAATATTGTTTTTTTGGACAAAGGAACTAAGATCATAAGATGGGGGCTTAATAAGACTTTCGCTGGTCACAGACAATTTCTCGCTCAATGCTTTCCACCTTGCCACGTAGGTTTGAACGATTTGAATGTGCATAACTATTTGTAAGCTTCGTGGAAGCATTACCAAGATAGCCAACACAAAACTTGCGTGTTTTTGATTCATCCATGCAAGAAGAAGGGCATAGCCCAGAACTAAACCGTTTGTCACCATTCCGGCAAGCGTTATAGCCCATTCTCTTTTCTTAACAGTTTCAAGAGCAGCTTTTTCGGAGTCTATAAACAAAGCTGTAAAACACCCCTTCCAACGCTGATAGAACACTTCATTGCCCAATACGATGTTATCCCAGCTTCTACTAAGATGGGCATTCAATTGATTATCTGCTAACATTTCATCACGGCTCGAAATCGCAATTTTGTTTCCAAAAAGGTGAATAATCCCTAAACCTAGTAGCCCGGCAGTCACAATAGTGATACCTAAAGTTACATCGGTAACAAGAATGATAGACACAGTATTAAAAATGATGTTCAAGCTAGTAGCTACCACATCAACCAAAAAATATACTGTTGCTTGGATGGTTTCTTGACCACCTCTACACATAATGTCATGCCTTTGGTGTTTAGATGTCTGATTATGCCAGTGGGTGGGATGATTATAATTTGTCTGAATGTATTCATTGAGATAATTTAGCTGTGCAAGCTTACTGGCCCGTACTGTACACCAGTCAACTCCATAGTGAATGAAAGTACCCGGTAAAAAAATGCAGATGAATAGAATCACCGCTAAATGTTCTTGAAATCCCCGGCTTGGGAATTGACTCACAACTTCTCCCAAAAAGAAAGTACCTGCAGCAACTAAGATTTGCTGCAATATAACTGTCAGGAATACAATGCAGAGCCATTTGTTTTTTAAAATACAACACAGAGCTTTCATATAATTTAATTTAATATATTTAAATAATCCCAATCAATTTTTTTTGGTTTATCTCCAGGAATAAACAACGTAGTAGCATAGTCTATGTTGTATCTACATGCCTCAAGGTTTCCAATTGTACTAGGCATGCGAATAGAATCCATATTTTTTTCGCACGAAATTTTACAAAGAAATATCTCTTTCTCTTCTGGATAGAATTTTAATAAATAATTTTTAAAAATATCCAAGCGGTTACCTGATGCAGGATCTAAATAATTTGTTACAGAATTTCCTATAGAACAAACATGGTAAATAAAATAAGAAAGTGCTGTATTTTCTAGTGACTGTTTGCGTTGCTAGGATATAATAGTATGTTGATTTTTTGCAAGATTTTGGTGTAACTTCTCAATAACTCATGGTAACCTCATTTCCCGTAAAAATTGTACCTAGGTTTATCGCAACCATCTGAATAAAAACAGATTACCCTGTTTTTTTAGTTGACTTTTTACTTTTTCATAGGTCTAATTAGACCTATGAAAAAGGAGTTTCAAAATGTCGTGCCGCATCAACCAAGTGAATAAAAAAACAGGTGTTACTTATGTTTATGAGTCTGTGTCCTACTGGGACAAAGAAAAGAAGCAGGCACGAAACAAAAAAACTTGTATCGGAAGACTTGACGCCAATGAGACCTTCGTTCCATCTACGCGACTTGCACCCGAACAAGCCGCAGTTAGAGACCCGATTGTTACAGCATCCGCCGAGATAGTAGGGTCTTCGATTATTCTCGATACCATCACAGACATGCTTGGATTGAAAAGCTTGCTAAAATCTAGTTTCCCCGGTGAGTATCGTCAAATTTTAACGATGGCGTATTATCTCGTTTCTCAAGGCGGCCCTTTGAGTCATTGCGGGACGTGGTGCAAAAGTCATGCACATCCCTTTGGAATACCGTTAACAAGCCAGTGCATCACTGAGATTCTTCGTGCAATTAGCATCGATAAAAAACAAACTTTTTTCACTAAATGGATGGATAAGGTTTCCGAGGACGATTACCTCTGTTATGATATCACCTCGATTTCATCGTATTCAGAACTTAATGAATACATCAAGTACGGTCATAATCGCGACTTGGACAAATTACCACAGCTAAATTTAGCCATACTTTTCAGTCAGAAAGGACGCTTACCAGTATATTTCGAGAGGACTCCTGGAAATATTACTGATGTCACCACACTACACAATCTTCTAAAGACCTTTAAAGCTATGGAGAAAAAGACCCTTCACTATGTGATGGACAAGGGGTTCTATAGCAGGAAGAACGTTGATGAACTACTCGCTTCCAAAGATAAGTTCATGCTTTCGGTCCCTTTGAACAACAAATGGGTACAGCATGCTATTGATGACATCTATGATGTTATCCACGGGCCTGAGGGATACCAAAAGCTTGATGACGAGGTTCTTTATATCCACACTCGCTTGTACCCATGGGGAAAGGACAATCGTCGCTGCTACCTACATCTCTATTATAACGCGCTTGCGCGGGCGCATGCCGTCGATCAGTTTAGCGAGAAACTGGTCGGGTACAAGAAGGAGTTGGAATCAGGAAAACCAATAAAAGAGAATCAAGAAGCATACGACACTTTTTTCATTGTGAAGACTACCCCAAAACGTGGGAGTCAAGTCTCGTACAATACTCAGGCTGTGAATCAATATATTAATCGCTACGCTGGATTCCAAGCTCTGCTGACCAATAGCATCAAAAGCCCAACAGAATCTCTACAGATCTATCGAGATAAAGACATAGTGGAAAAGTGCTTCGATGACATGAAAAATCAGTTGGACATGAAGCGTCTACGTATGCACAGCTCGGCAACTGTTGATGGCAAGCTTTTCATTCAATTCATTGCGCTTATCTATATAAGTGCTTTACGTAGGGAGATGAGAAAGACTACGCTTATTGAGCGGTATACAGTTCGAGAGCTTCTGCAAGAAATGGACACACTAACGAAAGTGAAATACTCCGGCAAGTACGGGCACATCCTCACCGAAATAACAAAACCGCAACGAGAAATTTTGAAAGATCTGAACATTGCACTGCCGAGCAAAACCTAGGTATAATTTTCACGGGAAATGAGGTTTCTAACGAACAACTTCTCTTGTTGACGAAGTCGGTATAAAACCCAAAGTTATCTATACACAAAATATTTGCAAAAAAGCATGGGTTAAAATAAAGTTAAAATTTAACAATTTCTAACATTTGAGGCTTTTTATGGACCCAAACAATCAATTGTCATTAGCTTCGTACCAATTCAAAACTTCTCAAGATTTGGTAGTGATGGCCAGTCAACCTGCTGTTCAGCAAAAAGTTACAGAATTAGAAAAAAGCTTTTACACAATCAATATCGAGCAAACGATGGGCTATCTTTCGCAAGTGGGAGGTCTTTTGCAATTAGCCTACGCTGGGACGAAAGGGCATAAATCGTGTGTAAAAGTGACTGGAATTTTAAGTGACTATCAAGCACTAATTAAAAATTCACAAATTGCAAATCGCAAATTTGTCCTCGGCTGTTTAACTTCTGTAAAAAATCACCAATCTGCTTTGAATATGGCAGAAAAAAAGAAATATGAGTCTGCAATTTCCTACCTTGTAGAGTGTGGAAATCAGGCAGCCGAAATGGCCGAACTAGCGGACAAGTTAATTAATGAATCGCAAGCGCTGTGTTCGATGTCAAAAGAAGCCTTACTCTTAGCTGTGGAAGATGAAAACACTTCAACAGATCAAAGAGAAAGGATTACTAAGGAAATTCATGATCTTCAGGCCAAAGAAGCAGCTTTAAAATCAAAAACAATGGATTTGGCAAGACAAGTTGAAGAGGAAAAAATTAAAGAAAAAGCTCTTTGCACAAAAGCTGAAAAAGCGCAGGCACAAGCTTTTGCCATCGGCATGGTTTCTGCTGTCATGAAGCCGCTTGGACAAATTGCAGGCTCCATTTTACCCATTGTAACCCCTATTACAAGTACAGCAGGTTTCATTGGAACACAAATCATCCAAGCATTGACTCAAGCTCAGTCTACAGAATCGCGCCTAGATAAAGAACTTACAGAATTAAAATCTCAGATCAAAAAGAAAAGCGATCTCATTGCCGAGGAAAAATTAAAAGGGGAAAAAGGGGATGTGGCACTAATTGCCAGTTTAGAGAAAGAGGAGAAGGATCTCAATACAAAATTGGATGCATTGCTTAATTCTTCGCAAGCGGCAAAAGCTGCCTTAAAAGAAGTTCAAGAGGAGTTTCAAAAGAATGCTGACAACTTCCATTCGTTAGAGCAAAAAGCAGCCGAAAGAAGAGTAGAGGCTCAAAAGGCTCAAATGGAAGCTAATGCTCAGCTTGCTGAATCAATAGAGCGGCTCAAAGGATTTAATGTTGAAAAAAATGATTTAAATAAATCGATCGCTTCCTTGGAAATTGCAGTCAAGACACTTGGAAAAATAAAGACAGTATTTGAAAATACACGCGTCTTTTGGAACGAAGTGGAAATGCAATGTAAGACACTTTCCGACATTTCAACGATGAAAATTTTGTTAAAGGAAGAAGAGCATCAGGAATTTAGTAAAAATCTCTTAGAATCGGCCTGGAGTTGGATTGTTCTTGGAAAGATCAACTATTCAGCCTTGCAATCTATAGGCTTAGTACAGGAAAAAGTCGATGTTATTATGTCTAATCTTCCTAATGCAGAAGAAAAAAAACAATTAATCGAGGTAAAATCGGACTTACTTCTTTTACAAATTAAAGGGGAAAATGATCTATTAACAGGGAAGCACTCGTAATTAATTATTCAATATTTGGAGAGTTATGGCATTACAAAGTATCAGTCCCTTATCCGTTGTCACAACAGAGAATTTACAACTTTTAGCAAATTCTTCAGAACCTTTAGTCCAAAAGCAAATAAAAGCAATCGAAACGCTTTTTTATAATGTTGATGTAACTAAAGCAATGAATGATCTTTCAAATGTGGGAACATTGTTGGCAACAGCCTATGCCGGAACAAAAAACCACCCTTCTTGCGCTAAAGTTGTCGATATTTTGGCAAATTACCAGACTTTGATCAAAAACTCTTCAGCAGCCACAACGATGTTTGTAGGTGGGTCTTTGGAAGCCATAAAAATGCATAAAAAGGCTCACGATAAAGCAAGCGAAAAGAAATACTCCTTGGCCATAAAATTTATCGCTCAATGTGCAACAATTGCCAAGAGCATGGAAAATGCTTCAGAGGAATTAGTGAAGGAGTCTGCCCTATTGTGTGATCAGTCCAAAGAGGCATTAATTGCGGCCATATCGGATGAACAGGTTTCCACAAATGACAGAAAGAGAATTCATGAAGAAATAAACAAATTAAAGGCTCAGGAAGCTTCTTTACAATCGAAAATCACAGATTTAGGTAATCAAGTTAAAGAAGAAAGAGAGAAAGAAAAGACAGCTGCTAAAAAAGCAGATCGAGCACAAACATACGCTTTAGTGACAGGGATTATTTCGACAGTATTAAGTCCCATTACTCTACTTGGCACGGCAGCCGTAAAATTGCTAAACCCTTTTAGCAATGAGGGAACACATACTCAACAAACTTCTTCGTCTATCATGTTCAATAAATTGTTGGCTCAAATTCAAACGAGGAATGAGGAATTAGTCAAGATTGGAGAGGAAATAGATCTAAAAAAAATACAGCTGGAACAAGAGAAGTTAAATGGTGGTGATCAAACCAAGATTAAAACGATTGAAAGCGAGATTCAAACGCTTAATATTAAAAAAGAGAGTCGTACAAAATTATTAAAAGAATGTGAATTAGCTTTACAAAAATTGCAAGCTTCTTTTGAAAAAGAACAAAACGTTTATTTAAAACGAGAAGAAGAGGCCGCACTAAAACGTGCGGTTATTCAGAAAGAAGAAAGAGAAGCCAATGCAGATCTAAAAAAATCTGTGGTTCTTCTAGAAGGTTTAAATGAAGGAGATGATGAATTAAGTAAGTCGATTGCTTCGTTAGAAGTGGCCGTCAAAACTTTAGGGAAAGTGAAGACTGTTTTTGAGAATGTGCGTTTGTTTTGGAAAGGAGTAGAGGCTCAATGCCAATCACTAAGCAATATTGAAGTGTTAAAACTTCTCGGCGATGATGAAGATGATGACTTTTCCTCTGAAATTGTCAATGCGGCTTGGAATTGGTGTGTTTTAGGCCAGATCTGTATAAAATCTTCATCAGCCATTGCAGGGGTCGATAAAAAAGTTGATGACATTATGAAAAATCTTCCAAGTGCAAGTGAAACAAAACAATTGATACAGCAAGCCGCGCAACAAATTAAACTTCAAATTGAACTTGGCGATAACAAGGAAGGATAAGGATTATGCATTCACAAGAAGTAGGAATCGTAGTGCATGGCACGCACTTCCTTAAGGCTTCCAACGAATTGTACTCTGCCTTGTTTACAAACATTAGCGCTTTAGAAAAAAAAACTAAAAAAGAAAAAAAATTTTTAGCTGTTAATTTACGCTCTACCTTTCAATCTTTAATTGCGCTCAATCAGACTGTTTCAAAGCAATTATCTGCTAAGAGTGATCAGTTGAAAGAGGAGTTAAAAACTTCAGTTGAAGAGCATACCCACACAAGTCAAAACTTAAAAAAAACCAAAGAAGAAAAAAAAATTTTAACCGCAGAGTTGTCAGGACTAAACGAGAAAAGTCAAAAAGTCAATGATACAATAAAAGAGTTAAAAAAAACCATTACTAGACATCAAAGTGATATTGTGGAGGCGGACCAGCGTAGGTTAAATGCAGCGCTTGATCTTATTCCACTTTATGGATTGATCGACGGTATAATAAAAGGAGATCCAAGAAGGGGTATCCCCTTTTTTTCACAAGTTAATGGGATTATTTCGCTTTGTAAAAAGGAAAAAGAAGAAAGTGAACGACGCCTTGGAATGGCTAAGAAAGAAACGAAAAATTTGAACGATGAAAGTCAGGCCTTAGCTTCGCGAATCGATAAAAGTGAACAAAAGATGTCTGCTACGGCTAAAAAATTGGAAGAGTTAAATGCAACCATCTTGTCTAAAGACTTAGAAATTAAACAAATTGGAAAAGACCTTACTTTAATTGGAAATTTAAACATTTCTTTAAAAAACATCACAGTAAGACATCGTTTTTTGCAGGGGGATCTCGATCTTAGAGTAGAAATGATTGATGATGGTGAGTTAGATGATAACTTCATTTCTGATATTTTCAATGCAGCCCAAAGCATCCATCGCACTTTTATTCAAGAATCTAGGGAGAGCTTAGTCTTTACAAAAGTAGAATGGCTCACTGAGGGTAAACGGCCAAGGCTAACACAAGAGAGCTAACGTCAACAGGATTGACAATCCTCTTTCTTCCAGATCTTGCCATGCACAATGGTGCGGTAATTATCAAGAGAGGCAAATTCTGCGTGGTGGGAATAGGTGCCATCGCTTTGTATCTCATACACCTCAAAGCCTTCAAGTTCTTGACCGCCTCGAAATTCCCATGCAATTGTAGTAGGGTCCACGATCCCTTTTCCTAAGATGCCATCGATTAGCTCATTGCCGAGTTCGACGGAAAATGCCTCATTTGTGAATGCAGAAAATGAAAAGCGATTGATGAGAAGTTGATCGCGTCCTTCTGTTTCCACCTCTTGAACGCACGTGATAACTCCACCTTTAGAGATATCCACAGTCCATTTTGTGCAAAAATGGAGCGAGTCAGGAGATACTGAAAATGTGATTTTCCCATGTCCAATCCAAACGCCTGGTGTAAAGATAAAAGGGTGCTCTGCAGTCATCAAAATGAAAATCTCCTGGTATAAATGCTTTGTAAAATGCCAAGGGCCATCATCGTTGAAATTACAGAGGATCCCCCATATGTCACTAAAACTAAGGGCACTCCTGTAATGGGGAGAAAGCCCGTCATCATTCCGATGTTGATGAGCACGTGCATCGCTAAATAGACGCTAATGCCCGCAGAAAGAAGTCTGCCAAAGTGATTGCTCGCCACAGCTGTAACCTGAAAACTAAAATAAATCAATGTATAAAAAAGTAATAACATGACGAGTAATCCCAATAAGCCATACTCTTCTCCAAAGGCGGGAAATACCGAATCGGTATAAGGCGCTGGCAGCCAGCCGCCGCCAGTAAATCCGCTCGTGCGCCATCCTTGCCCTGTCAATCCCCCTAAGGCTATGGCCGTTGCAGCTGCCTTTTGATGATGGGTATTGGGGTCTAAACGATCGAACTGATAACTTTTAAGAACAAGACTTGCATAGGGGCGAATCGTCTCGTGGGGGACGATATTTAAGAATATCACAGCGACCAAAATGAGCACCGCCCCTCCACACCACGTCATCGCCTTTACGATGAATCGATTCACGCCGCCAAAATAAAACATCACAAGAGTCATTGGAAAAAGCACAAGCGCAGTTCCAAGATCTGGCTGCTTTAAAATTAGGATAAAGGGGATCCCTGCGATAAGGCCCCCTAAAAGAGCTGTTCTAAGGGAGTCCGCCTGTTGCTCGCGCCTTTCTAAAAACCAGCTTAAGGTAATCACGACAATGAGCTTAGCATATTCTGAGGGCTGAAAATTCATTGGTAAAAAGGGAAGGCGATACCACCTTTGCACTCTTTGAATGGGATCAGTAAAAAAAAGTCCAATTAACATGAGCAAAACAAGGACATACAGCATCCAAGTCCACTCTCTTAGCTTATTGTAATCAAAGCAGACCATCACTGCATACACAAAGGCGCCAATCATAAACCAGCGCATCTGGGTTTTGACAAGGGGAGTAAAAAACCCCTCATCAATTCCTTCCAATGCATTGCCAGAAGGAAAATTGGAAACGATGAGCAAGCTGATGAACATCAGCCCCAAGATGACGGGAATCGTGCGGAAATCGATTCGAAATAAGTGATGGTAGTTAAATAGTCCAGAAGAGATATTCACAACATAATACTCAAATTAAAGCTTTAAGGAGATGTGCGTCTGGTGCGATAGATATCTTCGATCCGATCAAGTCCTGAAATGCAGCAATTTAAGTCCCGTATCAGCCCTGTCTTCATATCATACACCCAGCCGTGGACCCAAAGTGGCTGCTTTCTTGCCCATGCATTTTGCGCAATTGTGGTATGGCAAATGTTTTGCACTTGCTTAAGGACATTAAGTTCAACAAGGCGGTTTGCCCTTTCTTCTAAATCGACAATCG
>JABDAE010000067.1 GCA_013289325.1 Chlamydiota bacterium | reverse complement strand
ATAAACCTAGAAACGGCAGTTGGAGACGGCAACTTAACGCAATCTTACAGGAGGCAGCCGATCTAAGTGGGGAATGACCTTTACTGAACGGTTGTTAACAGTGGTCTGTACTTTTCGACAGCGAACAAAAACGGGCACGAGATTAGCAACTTCGTGAACATGTACTTTATGTTAGGCACAATTGCTTTAGACATCGATGGGACCTTAACGACCGATGGAAAAGGGCAGCTTATTCACGCGCCCGTTGCAAAATGCTTAAACGATCTTGCAAATAAAGGGTGGAGGCTAATTTTCCTAACGGGAAGAGCCATGGACTCTGCGCAAAGAATATTAAGCCCTCTTAAATTTAACTATTATCTCGCCGCGCAAAATGGGGCCATTGTCTTTGAAATGCCCTCTTGTAAGATGACTTATAAACAATATTTAAACAGATCCATCATTGCAAAAATGGAGGCAATCTGTCTTAATTTTGCAAGTGATTTTGCGGTGTATAGCGGATATGAAAATAAAGACGCCGTCTACTATCGGCCCAAAAAATTTTCAAAAGATCTCCTTAGTTATCTTGAGAAAAGAGCCAAGGTCTATCATGAAATCTGGTATCCTATGGAATCATTTGATGAGATGCCGATCTGCGATTTTCCAACAGTGAAGTGCTTTGAGTCTTCTTTTGAAACTGCAAACGAAATATCCCGCTTAATCACTGATAACCTAAAACTTCATGCTCCAGTCATTAAGGATCCTTTTAACCCATCATTTTATGTCATTCAAGCCTCACATTCTACCTGTACAAAAGGACTTACGCTCCTCAATTTATTCCAAATTTTGGGCAGACAAGGAGTGACAATTGCGGCAGGCGATGACATGAATGACCTTTGTATGCTTAAGGTAGCAGACATAAAAATTGCGATGAGCCACTCTCCAAAAGAGCTTTTAAGCCTTGCCGATATCATCTCAAAACCATATGTCGAATATCCGATTATCGACGCCTTATATGAGGCTGTTAGACATGTGTTTTAAAAGCAGTCCCCTTTCCTCTAATAATTTGATGACCTGCTCATCTAATTCATCCACTCTTTTGTAGATCTGGTGCAGGACCTCTCGGTTGCTATCTCTTAAAGATAAAGCTTGTAAAACCTCTTTCAACTGAGCGGGATTTAGCTGCTGTTCTTTATCTGTTAAGGCCTTCTCCGGATCGCAGTGAGACTCAATCATCAAACCATCAAATGATAAATCGATTGCTTGCTGTGAGATAAGCTGAATCATATCTCTCTTACCAGAAATATGGCTTGGATCGCAAAGAAGGGGTAAATGAGGATATCTTTTTTTAAGCTCCAATGGAATCGTCCACTTCGGCAGATTGCGATATAAGGTGTGATTAAAAGAGCTAAAACCTCGATGCACGGCAGAAAGCTTTGTGATACCACTCTTATTTAACCTCTCCAATGCGCCTATCCAAAGCTCTAAATCGGGATTCGGTGGGTTTTTGACAAGAATTGGGATATCAACGCCTTGCAAAGCATCTGCAATCCCTTGCACTGCAAAGGGATTGGCCGTCGTCCTAGCTCCAATCCATAAGAGATCAATTCCATACTCTAAGGCAAGATCGACATGTTTTGCCGTGCACACTTCTGTAAGGACCTGTACACCCACTTCCTCTTTAACGCTTTTCAGCCACTTTAAAGCAGCTTCTCCAACTCCTTCAAAGCCTCCGGGTCTTGTCCTTGGCTTCCAAATTCCTGCGCGCATCATTGTAATGCCAATTGCCTTTAACTCTTTTGCCGTCTGCATCACCTGCTCTTCGGTCTCTGCGCTACAAGGGCCTGCGATGATTGTCTTTTTAATGATGCTAGAAACGGAAATTGGAGACGGAGAAAAAAAAGGGGTAAGCTTCATCATATATTAGACTTCTTTCAAAACTTCTTTTGGTTGTTAGAATTGCCATTTTTGGCATCTTTATCGACAAATTTTTCGACCAGATGCTAACATATGCTCTCAAAATTTGTCGATAAAGCTACTTAAAAATCATCAATTTTCTCAATCAAAGCAAGTTTTGAAAGAAGTCTATTGCAGTTTAAGCGATGCGATTCCGATAATAGCAAGAAGAAGCCCAATAATCCAAAAGCGAATGACAACTTTTGTCTCAGGCCATCCCTTATACTCAAAATGGTGGTGCAGCGGCGCACATAAAAAGATCCTTTTCTTATTTCGAAGGCGATAGCTTGCAACTTGTAATATAACAGATATAGCCTCGGCCACAAAAATCCCCCCAATAAGAGCTAAGAGAAACTCCCTTTTAAGAAGGACTGCAGAAACTCCCAAAATGCCCCCTAAAGGAAGCGATCCAGTATCTCCCATAAACACCTCAGCAGGGTATCCATTGTACCAAAGAAAGCCAATGCACGCCCCGACAAAAGCAGATAAATAAACGGCAATTTCACCGCTGCCCTCAATGTAGAGAATATTCAAGTAGCTGGCAAAGTCAATATTATTAGAGACGAATGCAATCATCGCTAAACAACTTGCCACCATAATCAAGCAGCCAGATACTAAGCCATCTAGGCCATCGGTAAGATTTACGGCATTAGATGATCCCACAATCACACACATCATAAAAAATGCTGCAATGACCAAAAAAGCACCTGAAAATATGATCACAGGCTCTTTAAAAAATGGGATGTAAATTCTAGCCGCATAAGAGCTGCCTTCAAGTGTGATTGCATGGTGTTGTGCTTGCGATTTTAGTGGCACGTGTTGAATTTCCTTCACAACCAGCGGATGAAAGAAATTGCCCGTATGAATTTTTTCTGAAAATGAGGGAAAAAGTAAATAAAGAACAATAAAGCCACTTAAAAAACCCTGAATAAGGAGCTTACCCTTTCCAGATAATCCTTTTGAATTTTTAAACTTCAGCTTGAGAAAGTCATCCCATCCCCCTAAAAAGCCCAAAACAAGCGTAGTCATTAAGAGAATCAAGGTAAAGACATGCCTCACGTTCATCCAAATCAGCATTGCGATGAGCATAGACGTTAAAATAAGCGCGCCCCCCATTGTAGGCGTATCCTTTTTCTTGTGATGCAATTGCCCAAGAAGAGGACTTTCTTCATCTTTGCGAATCGTTTGACCTATTTTAAGCTCTTGCAACTTTCGAATAAATAAGGGCCCAAGAAAAATGGTAATCACAAGTGAGGTCACAGCAGAGAGCATCATGCGCGTTGAAGTGTATTCAAATGCTGCCGGAACATTAAAGCCTAAAATATTTTCTAAAAAATGGATGAGATAAAAAATCATGTTACCCTAAAAAAGATCATAAGCAAGTAGCCGCGCCTCAATCCCGCCATTATCTAACACATGTCTTTTGGAAGCTGCAAGCCCCACCTCTTTGGATAACTCAAAACTTCCGGTATAGACAAATCCTTTGCCCGGCTTTTCCGTCTTTCTCTTCATAAAATCGCCAATTGCCCTATAAAGGGAATGTAATTGACTGACATCATCAAGGCGCTGCCCATAAGGGGGATTTGTCATCACAAAATTTGGGAGTACATCTGTTGTAAATTCCCGAATGTCACATTGCTGAACGTTAATTTCTTTATGAAAACCTGCCGCGCGAAGATTAACTCTGCATGCATGCATGGCCTGCTTATTGATGTCGCCACCAAAAAAATGGCAAGCTTGCAAAGGCTTTCTCTTTGAATCGGCCTCAGCTTTTACCTTTAACCAAAGCCCTTGCGAATGCTCCGGAAAAGATTGAAAACCCCATCTAGTGCGCAAATATCCAGGCGGCGTATTAGATGCAATTAAGGCTGCTTCAATTAAAATCGTGCCGCTGCCACAGCATGGATCGCAAAAGACTTCTAAGCCTTGAAAACCCGCCATCTTAAGAAGCGCTGCTGCAAGACTTTCTTGGATCGGCGCTGGCACCACTTCTTGCCGATACCCCCTTTTATGTAAGGGCGTTCCCGATGTGTCATAACTAAAAACTGCCCAATCGTTGCTAATGTAAAGATTGAGCTGCACATCCGGCGCTTTCGTATCGACACTTGGGCGATCCCCGACCCGTTTTTTAAGCTGATCGCAAATTGCATCCTTTGCCACTTGCGCGCAATAAAGGCTATTTCTTAAACGGGGATGATTGACGTTGGCATCTATTGCAATGGAATTTTTAGGAGAGAGATATTTTAACCAATCTACTCTGTAGATCCCATCGTAGAGCGCTTTTTCATCATGACATCTAAATCTTGTAATGGGAATAAGGACTCTTCCACCAATCCTACTGCAATAATTAATGCGATAGACATCTTCCAAAGTCGTATTGGGTACCCGCACACCGCGAAATCCTATGACGACCTCAGGGTAGCCAAGCTCTGCTAGTTCATCTGCTAAAAGCTGTTCTAAATGGCCAGAGCACGTGACAAATAGTTCCATGAGATCCTAATTTGATGCGATAATTTAAGGGTTATGCATGAATAAAATGACATCGCCATCTTTGACGATGTAATCGCGCCCTTCCGAGCGTACCTTACCCATTTCTTTAGCGCCGCTTCTCCCCTTATAGGCCACCATATCCTCATATGCAATCACTTCAGCGCGAATAAAGCCTTTTTGAATGTCTGTATGAATTTTTCCCGCAGCAAAAGGCGCTGACGTGTTATTCGTAATCGTCCAAGCTCTTGTCTCCATTTCACCCGTCGTTAAAAATGTAATGAGCCCAAGCATATCAAAAGAAGCTTTGACTAGGCGCTGTAGTCCCGATTGCTTTAGCCCAAGGCTTTCTAGAAATTCATTTCGTTCACTTACAGGCAACTCTGCTACTTCTTCTTCTAGTTTGGCGCAAATTGTGATGACGCTATTATTTTCTTTGGCAGCATACTCTTTGACTCTTTGGACATAAATATTATCCATCTCTCCCAAGTCTTTTTCCGATACGTTTGCCACATATAAAACTTTTTTTGCTGTTAGGAATGGATAAGGAGCAAGATACTCAAGTTCTTCTTTTGTCAGTTGCAGTGAGCGCACAACATAGCCGGCATCTAGATGGGCTTTGACTTTCTCAAGCGTCTCAATGACGGGGATGAGTTCTTTTTTACTTTTAGCCTGCTTTTCCATTCTCCCAATTGTATTTTCCACCGTCTGCAAATCGGAAAGACACAGCTCTAGATTAATCACTTCGATATCGCTAATTGGATCTACCTGACCTGATACGTGGATGATATCATCCGATTCAAAACACCTTACAACGTGCAAGATCGCATCGGTATCGCGAATGTTGGTTAAAAACTTATTGCCAAGACCTTCTCCTTTTGACGCCCCAGCAACTAAACCTGCAATATCGACAAAGGTCATACTGGCATAAATAAGCTTGGCGCTTCCTGAAAGATCAGAAAGGATCGCAAGCCTTGGATCGTACACTTCCACAACGCCAATATTTGGGTCGATCGTGCAAAATGGATAATTAGAGGCTTCAGCCCGATTGCTGGTTAAAGCGTTAAATAACGTCGATTTCCCAACGTTTGGCAACCCGACGATGCCGCAAGAAAGACCTGCCATAATGTGTACCTAATTTTTGTTTGCGTAAGGTGAGTAAATTATAATAAAAAACTGCTTAAAAAGGAATAGCGAAATGTATGCTACTTTTGATAAGTGGTTGGCCAAGCAGCCTTAGGATCAAATGTCTTAGAGTCAAACGGACCATCAAACTTAGAAAAACGGCGCTCGTGTAGAGCACTTTCTCCTTGAGGTGGGTCTCCATCATCTATATCAAGAAGAGAGTCATCTCCACATTGAGATACATGATCCGTGACAGACGCGACATCTTCTTTAAAATGCTCATCACCGCCACCTTCTATCAGCCTTTGGTCAAAAGCCCTTATCACAGATTTTTTAAATTTGTCTCTTGTTTTGGCTTGCCTTACTGCGGTATAGACGTATTTAGCGCTACAAGCCGCTGCAATTACAAAATGCATCATGTTGATAGGGAACATAGAGGGATTCCAAATTTTTTCGATACCAAAAGATAGATCGCCAAGAGCCAAAACACCTAGCTGCCCAACAAAGTTGAACATTAGTTGCGTATCCATATTTTCTGCAAAATGGTTAACCATTTCAGATAAAACATGCGCCCGATCCGCAGCCGGGAGGGTTTTAATTACTTTTAGCAAATGCTTAGCAACAGCGTGTGTATCTTTATCTACTGCAAAGCGAATCAAAGCCGCATTATACAGCTCCTCATGATCTTCTAAGTGATATGCCTCTAGCACAGCATGCGTTTCTCTATGCTTAGCAAATACTTTAATTGCCTTGCAACTTAAAAGAACAGAAGCACCATATACTAATAAGGAATACACGTTCAAGATAACAGTTCCAGGCTTAACCCATGGAATCGCCGAGTCGTATTGCTCATCACTTTCCTCTGCACTCTGAGAGCGGAAAACTAGGTTCGATAGGATAAAGCCTGTAATTGCAACCTGCTCTGCGATCTTAAGCGCTGATACGGCCATTACAGGTCGATTACCCGCTTGACAGGCTACAATAAGATCCCGAATAGTCTTTTTTATAAGATGAAGGGTGTAAGGCAACCCTCCTAAATTAAGGCTTAACACCACAATCGAATTGCCTTTTTCGCTTAAACTAGGTATTGAGGGAGCGGCACTTGCAAGTGCAATCCATGCTCCGACCGTTGCAATAGTTGTTTGTGCGACTGCAAGAGAGTAGCGGCATGCGCATCGCAACACCTTGTGACCAAAAGAAATTTTCCCAATAGGGCTTTCTACTGTACGGGGTAAGGCATTTGGCTGTGGTGAAAAGGAACCTTCAGATTGCGATTGATCAGATGCAAATGTGTGATAGTGGCGGTCAAGACCTACAGCTGAGCTTAACATAATTTTACCCTACATCAAAGTAGTCCTTCAAATAAAAATTTGATTCTTATCTTTTGCAAGTTTCTCGTCAATTAAGAAACGCTCATTCTATTCATGTGAAAAAAAAGTTGTTTTTTTCGAGTAAATGCAGCATATGTATTTTTTGATAACGTGAAATTAACAGGGTTTAAAAAAAATGAAAAAACAATTTTTGGCTGTTTGCCTATTAATGTTGGCCTGCCTTTCTTTTTCCTTTACAGAGAAAAAAACGATTGAACCGATTGCGAATGTACAATCGATGGAACATGTGCAGCCCCATATTTTTGTTCTTATGGGAGCGACAGGAGATTTAGCACACAAAAAATTATTTCCTGCGCTCTTTAATCTATTTCATAACGGGGATCTTCCTAAAAACTTCGTAATGGTAGGTAGTGCGATCTCACCTCTTACACAAGAAGAATTTCATCAGAAGATACGTCAATCTTTAGAAGCCAATCTTCCTGCAAAATTAAAAGATCCAAAGCTTTGGCAGGAATTTATAAATAAATTTTATTATCAGAAGCTTGATTTTGCAAATGCTGCCGACTATGAAAAATTAAAGCTCTTTCTTGATGAAAAAGATAAACAATTTCAGACTCAAGGCAACCGCATTTTTTATTTGGCAATACCCCCAAGCTTCTTTCCAAAAGTGAACCAAAATCTTAACGATCAAAAATTAATGGTTAGAGCAAATAAATTGGAAAAAAGCTGGTCACGCATTGTGATAGAAAAACCGTTTGGACACGACTTGGACTCTGCAGTTGCATTGCAAAAACATATTACTAATGACTTCGATAGCTCCCAAATTTATCTAATCGATCATTTTCTAGGAAAAGAAGTCGTCCAAAATTTATTACCGCTGCGACTTTCAAACCCGCTCTTTTCAAAGCTTTGGAATAGACAAGGGATAGATAATGTCCAAATCACCTTCAGTGAAAATATAGGGATAGGAACAAGGGGAAAGTTTTGGGAAGAAACAGGACTATTGCGCGATATCATTCAAAATCATCTTATGCAGCTCTTAGCTCTCATTGCGATGGAGCCTCCTACTAGTCTACAAGCCGATGATATTCGGGCACAAAAATTAAAAGCTGTCGAAGCAATTCGCCCTTTTACTTTAGAAGATATAGAAAAGCAAATCGTCCGTGGACAGTATGGTTCTGGAATGGTTGATGGGAAGAAAGCTGTAGGTTATCGCCAAGAGAAAGATGTGCCTGCAGATTCCAATGTCGAAACATTTGTGGCGGCTAAACTTATGATTGATAATGAACGGTGGCAAGGAGTGCCATTTTATTTGCGTGCGGGCAAACGTTTAGATAAAAACCTCGTAGAAATTGTGGTCACTTTTAAAGAAGATCCAACGGCTCTTCTTTCAGGAAACGAGTCAAAAAAGTATTCGCCTAATAAACTTGTAATTAGAGTACAGCCTGATCCAGAAATTTATTTACAGTTCAACACTAAATTACCAGGTCTTCACGGTGAGGTAAAAACTCTTAAAATGTCTTTTAATTACCACAATTCTTTAGGTGTACGCATTCCAGATGCTTATGAAACACTTTTTTATGAAAGCATGCTAGGAAATTCTAGTCTTTTTGTAAGCATTGGTGAGATTTTAGCTTCCTGGCGGTTGTATACTCCGATTCTTTCTAAGTGGCAGGCCGAGCTACCTATGAATAGTTTTCCAAACTATCCAGCAGGGTCATTTGGACCAAGTAACGCCGATCACCTGTTGGAAAAAGGCAATACTTGGCATGGAGACCCAAGCACTCCTCACAAGATATTTCATACTAATGAAATGCCAAGCCCTCAAAGGAAAGCGGCGTAGAAGCCGCTTTTCTCTCTCTATTTAAAAAATCTAATAAAGAGAGTGCTCTCCCCAGCTTGCAAATTCTTTGGCATAATACGTGATGATAAAATCAGCGCCAGCTCTTTTAATTCCTCTTAAGACTTCAAGCGCTGCCTTTTTTTCATTGACCCACCCTTTTTCTGCCGCAGCTTTTATCATGGCAAATTCTCCACTCGTGTGGTAGGCGCCTAGTGGAACCGCTGGATGCGCTGCTTTGACACGGTAAATCATATCAAGATAGGCGTGAGCAGGTTTTACCATGATCATATCAGCTCCTTCTTGCAGATCGAGAAAAGCTTCCTTTAACCCTTCCATCCCATTGGCTGTGTCCATCATATGTGAGCTTCTATCGCCAAAGGTGGGCGCACCTTCTGCAGCTGCCCTAAATGGACCATACATCGCTGAGTTGTATTTGACAGAGTAGCTTAAAATGGGAAGGTGGGAAAAGCCTGCCTGATCTAGTCCTAAGCGAATAGTGCCTACCATCCCATCGATCATGCCGCTTGGAGCAATCACATCGGCACCGGCTTTTGCGTGGCTAATCGCCTGCTTGACAAGCAGTTTTAAGGTCTCATCATTATCGATATCATAATGACCGTTTGATGAGCAAAGCACACCGCAATGGCCATGATCTGTATATTCGCAAAAGCAAATATCGGAGATGATCAAAAGATCTTTTGAAACGGTGCGAATCTTTTTAATCGCTTGCTGAACAATCCCCTCATCGCTATAGGAATCCGATCCTAAAGGATCTTTTTTAGGAGGCACTCCAAATAATATCACCGAACCAATGCCAAGCTTTACAATCTCTTCGATTTCTTCACTAAGACAGCTGATCGGAATTTGAAAGTGCCCGGGCATCGATTTAATCGGCTGCTTTTCTCCGACTTGGCCCTTAATAAAAAGCGGCAGAACCAAATCCTTTAGATTTAAATGGGTTTCCCTAACTAGATCTGCTATTTTTGGATTTTGCCTAAGGCGCCTCGGCCTAGAAGCTGGAAATGCTCCAAATTCCATAATATACCTCTTCGTTTAAGGTGTTAGGACGCACATAAAACGCTCGACCATAAAGGGAACAAAAAAGAGCGCAATCAGAATACTTAGTATCACAGCTGACGCGGCCTTTTCCGGATGGACATTCATGAGGGTGGCCATCAACACGCTATTGGTCCCAAGGGGCACAATCGAAATTAAAAGAAGCGCATTATAAGCCACGGGATCAAAAAAGTGGAGAAAATGTTGATCTAAATAGATCAAAGAAATCATCGTAAGGGGCCAGGCGACAAAGCGCGCTAAAAATGTAAGGCCGATGAATAGGTAATCAAGAGTTAATCTCTTCAATCCTGAAAGACCAAGGCCGATGATCATCATCCCAAAGATAGAATAAGCCCCTTTAATATCTCTCATAAAGTCTTGTAAAAATGAAGCCATGGGAATTTTAAAGAGATTAAAGATTAAGCCAATTGCAAACGCGTAGAGCACAGGCACCTTTAAAAGGCGATAAAACGCCTCTTTAAAGGTCATCCGTTCATCTGAAAAGATTAAAAAACCTACCGTATTTTCAAATAGTGTCACCCCAAGAATTGCGAAAATGTAGACCCCCTCACCGTGATCGTCGAAAAGGAAAAGGGCAATCGGCAAGCCAAAATACCCCGTATTGCCATTGCCGGCAGAAAATCCAATGAGGCTTTTTGTTTTGTCATTCCAGAAAATGGCAGCCAATTTATAAAAAACGAAACACATAAGCCCACACATCAAAGTCACAATGATAGGCAGCATAAGAATGCTTGAATCGATTTGAATGCGAGCGATCCCGTTAAAAATCACGATTGGATTTAAAATGTAGAGCATGATTTGAACGACGGTATCGCGGCTTACATTCAACTTTTTTCCGGAGAAAAAACCAATCAAAATACTAAAATAAAGGGGGATAATTTTATAAACGCAGGCGGAAAACAAACTCATTTATCGCCATTTCCTTTTGTATTAACCATCCACTCAGAAAACCTTTCTAAAAACGTAATAAATGCATCCACATGTTGAGGAGGGAAATGGTATTTCACATCGGAAGCTTTAAGTGTTAATTTAAAGCAGTTTAGCCAAACTTGTCTTGCTTCTTCATCGATTACAAATGGCATATGGCGCTTTCGCATCATCGGAGGACCATGCTTTTCATGGTATAGCGGTGGTCCCCCTAACAGAAAGACGAAAAATAGAGCGGTTTTCTTTGAAGCCTCTTTCATATCTTGAGGGAACATGTGCCGAATCGAAGATTTTTCAAGCTCTAAATAAAAGTCTTCAAGCATTTTAAAAATATTGCCTTCACCCATTACCTGATAAATTTCAGGGCTTGGCCGCTCTTGCGGTGGACCCGATGGGGGAACATAAAATTTTCGTTCATGAGACATATATGATTGACTATGTTGTCTGTTAAAGATATAAATTTACTTACTTTAAATAAGGTAGGTAAAATCGTGCAAGGCACCTATGTGACCACTCACTTACATAACGTAACATTTAAAGGCTATTTAGCCAAACCTTTAGTGACAGATCCTACAAAATTGCAGCCAGGCGTCCTCATCGCGCACACTTGGCGCGGTCTTGATGAATTTATCATTAAAAAAGCGGATGCTCTTGCAAAACTTGGGATTGTGGCCTATGCAGCCGATCTTTTTGGTGAAGGAAAAGTAGCGACAACGGATGAAGAGGCCTTTTCGCTGATTGCTCCCCTCTTTGTCGATCGATTGGCTTTGCAAGAGAGAATGAATGCGGCCTTTTCTGTTTTAAAAGAGCAGCCCCAAGTTGCTAAAGATCGTATTGGAGCCATAGGCTTTTGCTTTGGAGGCTTATCGGCCATCGAACTTTTAAGAAGCGGGGCAGATGTTAAGGCAATTGTGAGCTTTCACGGCGTCTTAGGAAATGAACTTGGGGGGCACAAGGCAAAGCTTGCTCCATCAAAACAGATGTTAGGCTCTGCATTAATTCTTCACGGCAACGACGACCCATCCGTAACAGACAAAGATATTGCAGCCATAAGAGCCGAATTTACGAAAGCTAAAATTGATTGGCAATTTCACGTCTATGGGAATGCGATGCATGCCTTTACAAATCCACTTGCCAATAGCCCAGAAAATGGACTATTATATAACCGATCTGCCGATCATCGCTCATGGATTGCGATGCAAAACTTTTTTAAGGAGAAGCTTCAATGAATAAAACTGCTGCCGTTGTCCTCTTAGGTATTTACTCTTTTATCGTCGCATTAGGAGGCGTCATCGGATATGTAAAAGCAGATAGCATCCCCTCTTTAGTGATGGGCCTTGCCTTTGGCCTTGCGCTTTTGTTTAACACATTTGGTGTTGCAAAAGGGTGTGTGATGGCCCTAAAAATATCGATTGGACTTACTGCTTTTTTAGGCATCTTCTTTTTGTATCGTTACCTATTAAGCTATGCCTTCATGCCAGCTGGCCTTATGACCTTGCTAAGCGCCGTCATGCTCGTGATCTTACTTTTGCTCGCCTACTCACACCGCAAATAGACTTCTTGCGTAATTAGCGTTCGACGACTACATCAGGGATGCGGTCGAGAAGCTCTGCCTTTAACTGAATAAACTCTGTGGCTTTGATCGTTATGCCATAGAGTTTTAGCGATTGCAGTTTTCGAAGGTGCACAAGATGTGCAAGTCCAGCTTTTGAGATCATTGTACAATAATTTAAATTTAGCGATTGCAGACCTGGAAGATGTAAAGCAAGGTGGGCAAGTCCCTTATCTGTAATATATCGACATTCACTTAGATCTAGCGATTGCAGACCTGTAAAGCTCGTAACAAGGTGGGCAAGTATTTCGTCAGTTATGTTCCAACACCAAGCAAGACTTAGCGATTGCAGACCTTTAAGTTGCGCAAGGTGAGTAAGTCCCACACCTGTGATCTTTACATGCTCTAAATTTAATGATTGCAGACCTGTAAGGTGCAAAGCAAGGTGGGCAAGTCCCGCATCTGTGATTTTCTCACATGCCTCTAGACTTAGTGATCGAAGACCTTTAAGGTGCAGAGCAAGGTGGGCAAGTCTCTCATCTGTCATATTCCCACAAAAAGCTAGACTTAGCGAATGAAGACCGGTAAAGCGCGCAAGGATGATAAGTCCCGTATCTGTGATCCGTAAAAGATGATCTAAATTTAGCGATTGCAGACCTGTAAGGCGCAAAGCAAGATGGACAAGTCCTGCATCTGTGATCCTCCGGCACCAAGCTAGATCTAATGATTGCAGGCCTGTAAGTTGCTCAGCAAGGTTGATAAGTCCTTTATCTGTGATTTTATTACATCCAGCTAGACTTAGCGATTGCAGGTCCGTAAGTTGTGCAAGGTGGGCAACGCCTTCATCTGTGATCTTCTCACATTTCTTTAAATTAAGGTGATGGATGCGGGTGCTGAAGGGGATAATGGCTTGTAAAAATGTATCTGTGACAGTAGAAGCTAAATCACCAGAAAGGTCAAAGCTTCTGATACCTCCCCGATAACTTAAAAGAAAGTGAAGCCATGGTGAATTCTCTAAATGACGAAGAAAATCATCCTGATACTTCCTAAGGGCATGGTTAAATATTTTATCTCTTGTTTTAGGAAGCAAATCTATTCCAGATACGTGGTGAGCAACAATTCTTTCGAAAAAAGGAAAATCTTGTTGATTTAAATCGATGTGTTTGATGGCCCATTCATCGAGAATGGTTAACAATTCTTTGCACTGCAACCCACGAGCAAAACTTACAAGGTCTTCCCAAGTGTCTTCTGTAATCGCAATCTTTCCATTTTCGATATAGGACTTAAAGGCAAGGGATGCTTCATCACTTGGAAAAAAACAACTCTGACGAGACTCTAAAGGTATCTCAAAAAAGGATGCATAAGACTGCAATGGCAACTCCCCTAGCGTATTATCTTCATTTGGAAAACCTTGGCGATAATGACAGAGCGCCTCCGATCTTGAACAATTGTCAGCTGTTAGGGAAATAGAAATTTGAGTGCCGACGATTGAGAGGATTTTCCCTATCGTACTGACTAGGTTGTCGTTCCCTTGGACTTTAGCGATGGCCCGGTTGCAAAGAATATAAATTTTTTTACGCCATTCATAGGTGGGTCTTGGTTGAAGACATCCCATTAATTCATTGACTTTATTTTGTAACTCTTCTTGCTTGCTTAAATCTTTTGATGGGTTTTCCACAAAATCTTTCATGTAGTCGAGCAATCCTCTAAAGTGCTCTGCATTCATTCTATAAACATTCATATAACCCCCGATAGTTTTTATAAATTATATAAAAATTATATTATCATAAAACAAAATTTTCATCAACTGTTTTATTATACACCGGATGAAGCGGTTTGTCTAAACTGTTGCAGCATGCGATTTAAAGTAGCGGCGTTTTCGTCTAGCTGTCGATGCTCAACCATAAGTGCTTGATAAGAGCTGTAAAGTTGCTTATTTTCTCCTTCAAGAAATAAGATTCTAGCTTTGGCTCCATTCAATTCCAATTCTAATTCGCGATTATTTACCTGCGTTTCTTGTAATCGTAATTGAAGTAACAAAGCCCTCTGTTCAGTCTCATTTATTCTCTGTTGCCTAGCATTCATTTCTTGCTTTTGTAGTTCCATGGCCGTGTTTTTTTCTTGCAGTTGTCGTCTTAGGTAGTAAATTTCATTTTCTGCATCTTCCAGTTTTTCTTTGGCTCTACTTGTGGTTTGAGTAGCTGGACCGGCAGTATCTGCTAGTTTTTGTGCCGAACTTGCATTTAATTTTTCTATCAAAGCTTTCACTTGCCTAGCCCCATTTTTGTGAAACTCTTGATCTTCATGTCTATCGCTTGTTTTAGCAGCGTCTAATGCTGTTTTTATTTGTGTTATATATTTTAAAAGTAATGGGTTGCCTTTGTAATGATCATTAATAGGCCCTTGAGTGCCGAGGTCGATACTAATTAAATCTAATGAAATTTGTTTTCTAATCTCTACGCCCACAATACAACTATTTATTTGAAGTGCACGTAAATTAGAACTAAATTCTTTTTTTCTTACAGCATTTTCAGATGTAGCTGTCATTTTTCACCTCTTTTTTAGATTAATAAAACCGTATTTTATATGTTTTTTTGTTTTATTGCAACATTATTTTTTTTATAAAAATACAATAAACTTATTCGAAACTAAAATCCCGTGCCACTGCCCGCCCTTTCCCGATTAATTTTTTCGCTACCGCCATTTTGACCAGAATCGATACTATCCGTACTATCAGTTCTCGACCCTTGACATATTTTTGCTCATCCAACAATTGTAACTTCTGACATACATCCAAAATACCCGCACATTCAGTTGCAGATCGCTTAGCCATACGGTAAAATCTCAACTTTTCATCGACCGCGTATTCACCGGCCCCTTCTGCTATATTCAAAGATTAAGGTATCTTCAACCCAACGTACAGTCTTGTATGCTGTACTTTCGCTGACGCCATAACTTTTAAAGATATGAAAGTAAGTTCGATACTCTCTTATATACTCCAAAGCCATTAAGAGTTGGTTTTCCAGGGATAATTTATTCTTGCGTCCTCCTTTAATTTTTTTGTTCTTATCATCTTCTTCTAGTATTTTAACCATTTTTTCAAATGTTTGCCGTTTAACCCCTGTTAATCGACGGAATGGTTCGTCTAATAAATTTCGTATTTGCTCGTATTTCATGATGCCCCCATGGAAGCATCATTTTTAACTCAACTCTTGGAAATTTTAAAGTTTAATCGGGAAAGGGCGGGCAGAGGCACGCATCCTATTACCCATATGTGTACTATCGCTGCTGCCGCAGCTTGATTATCAAC
>JABDAE010000066.1 GCA_013289325.1 Chlamydiota bacterium | reverse complement strand
CTCTGCCACCTAAACCGCCAAAATAAAAAGTGAAGGTAAAACTTAAAGGGACCGCAAGCTTGAATGCTTGCGATCCCTTATTGACAAAAGACTAAATAAGGAAGACTTAAGACGGCTTTACACCGCTGTCACCTTAGTTGTCCCTTGAGGGTCAGACTTTGGCTGCGTCGTCAAAGCCAAGAATTGGCGGTTCAACGATTTCACTGCAAACATCCACATCACGATGAAGATCACCATAGCAGCGGCTACATATGGAGTGATTGCGGCAATCGATCCAAAGGCTACCAGTAGGCCTTGTTGGATAAAGGAGCCGCCAGATTTGCCAAGGCGAGCGCCGACAACGTCAATGGCCGCCTTACCCTTAACCTTAGATTCTTGGTCAAGAGGGATGTATGACATCTCTTTGGTCGGATCAAAAAGTGAGTATTTCGTCGATTTACTCATGATATTTTGCGCCATCCCAAACATGACAGCAAGCATTAAAGGCGTTGTGCCAAGGCTTGCAATTGCGCCTGATAGGCTTTCTCTAAAGATCACAAAGGCAAAGAAGCCAGCGCCTGTGATTAAGAGCACAACAGGTGTTGCCATTGCGGCAAAGCCCCAACCTTTTTTACGGATAAGCCATCCACCAATGAACATCATGACAATCGTGACGCCGCCTGTAAATGTCGAAAACATTCCCATAAAGGCGTTATAGTCGTTTGGATTTGGGTATTGCAACTTAAGCTGCCCTTTCCAAGTCACTTCTACTAAATTAATGCAAATGCCGTAAGCGATGACGACGATTGCAATGGAGAGGATATATTTTGATTTCGCAAGGTAGGCAAAGCTTTCTAAAACGCCCATCTTAGGTTTAGATTTTTTCCCTTTTTTCTCTTCTGACGCATCGTAAAACCTTGGATCTGTTAAGACGTTGCGATTCATCCACCAGTAAAGGGCGACGACGAGAAATCCTGCGCCTACAACCATTCCCATGAGGTAGTTAAGAGATACCTGCCATGGATCGACGCCTGCAGGTAAACTGCCGCGTATATTTGAGAAGTAAATGATCGCAGGACCCGAAAGAAGCAGCGCGATATTAGCGCCAAGGCCAAGGAGAGTGTAAAATCTTTTGGCTTCATGTACTCTTGAAATTTCGTTCGCAAAGCCCCAAAACATAAGCGAAAGCACAGCGCTTCCCCAAAGCTCTGAGAGGATATAAAACACGGAATAAGTCCAGTTTCGATAGCATGCGACAAGGCCTGCTAACCCTGCTGGAAGATAGGCCTGAATAATATCTGCAGAAACATTTGGATGGAGCATTTCGCGGTTTGGATAAAGCACCCAAGCAAATAAGGCAAAGAAAAGCAGAAATGGTAAAATCGTGACATAAAAAAGATTTTCTTTGCTTAGCATATTGCTAAGCTTTGCATAGATAAGCATGAATAAAATCGCACATGGCACAACGCCCCAAACTTTTAAGAAAGGGATTGTCTCAGCGCCAGAAGATGTGACGATTAGAGTATCTTTTGTATCGCGCAAAATAGTGTAGTTAAAGGATATACAAAGGAACATTAGGAACATCGGCAATAGCTTCTTTAATTCGTAGCTATGTACCGGCCAAAAGAACGAGCGCAGTTTGCCGAACTCATTCGGTTTAGCGTCTTGTGACATATATTAAACCTCAATGATAAGTTAAAAAATAGTTTTATACTTTTTAGCAAGGCGTGATCCGCCTTTGCAAAAAGTCAAAACCCCATAAAAAATATGTATGATGGAATGTATCTTATTGACGAAAAAGATGCAAGCACTATTGCCTTATTTGATAATTTTTGATAGATTCCTACCAAAAGAAAAATTGCGCCATGCTAGACACCATTCGTCCAAAAGAAAATACTCTTCCACTTTTCGCCCCACCTCAATCAACTCAAGAATCAACCCAAGGATTTATCCAAGAGTCGCTCAAAAAGCGAAGCATGAAAATTGCAATGATTGGCTTTGCAGCTATCTTGGGAGGATCTTTTGCCGGCATTTATTGTGCGAATAAATACTTAGTCCATAGCGGTGCAAATGACCTTGCAACCCTCTTTGCAAAAGAGGGGGTGCACTTAGGTGTTTCTCATCTAGGGATTATAGCGCGCGCAGTTGTGGCTGCAACGCCGTTTGCAAAGCAGCAGGCCAATACGGGAACATTGTATACAAGTGTTGAAAATACATTTTTTATAGACTCATCTAACGGATTTATTCAGCAAAAAATCACAAAAGGACCAAACACACAAGGACCAAACACACAAGGACCAAGTTGGCTGACGGCACAACTAGGTCCAATTGTATCGAGCTACAACACCACTGGAGAGGCAACAGGAGTCCATATCGTTGGAAATATCGCCTATATCGCCGACGGTACAAAGGGAATACAGATCCTCAACATCACAAAACTAAACGCTCCAGCCCTTATAGGATCCTACGATACTCCGGGTACTGCAAATCAAGTGCAGGTTGTGGGCAATTTGGCCTATGTCGCAGATGGTAGCGGTGGATTGCAAATCATTAATATCTTAAATCCAAAAAATCCTTTTCTCATCGGCTCTTATAAGACCCTAGCTAATAATGTGCAAATAGTGGGGAGCCAAGCGTTCGTTTCAAATACCTCCCACCTACAAATTCTTAACATAGCGACCCCAAGTACTCCTTCTTTTCTTGGGGCATATAAGCTGCAAGGATTACTTATAACATTCTCTGAATTTCAAGTTGTCGGAAGTATCGCTTATCTTGTAAGTCAATCCCTTTTTGGAGGGGGAGGATTGCAAATCGTCAATGTGACCAATCCGAGCGCGCCGACTTTGATTGGTTCTTTAGCCGTATATTACAAAAGCATTTACATACTCGGTAATACAGCCTTTTTAGCTGGATACAATAGCTTACAACTTTGCAATATTGCCACGCCCAGTTCTCCGCAGCTCTTGGGATTATATAAACTGCCGGGATCTTTATCCAAAGTTCATGTGGTGGGAAATACAGCTTTCGTCGCAGCAGCAAATCCTATAAATGCTCTTTATGCCATCGATGTGACAAATCAAAATGCGCCCTCTTTGCTTGGGAGTTATCCGCTTGCAGGAGATTCTACCACAGGAACTCCTGTTGGATTGCGAATCGTTGGAGATACCGCATTTGTGATGGAACAAACTTTAGGTGTACAAATATTAAGTCAACTGAATCGCCTCTATTTTACTGGGACCCCTAGTTTCAGCGACCAAGGAGATTTTAATGTGGTTGTAACCGGGACGACTCTTGCAGGAGTTGCCTCCTCTTCATTTCTCTTGCGCGTAGGTCAGCCACCCTTACCTCTTCTTGCAATCCCCAAATTATCTATAAAGTTAAATCAATTCTTAAACTACACATTTGATTCCACCCTCTTTTTTGATATCGACGACCAAACAAGGCTTGTGTATTCGGTCACTACGCAAGGGGGCTTAACACTCCCTCTTTGGTTAAATTTCAATCCATTAACGAAAATATTGTCTGGAACGCCAAATGCTTCGAATATCGCCACCCTTTCCCTTTTCTACCAAGCGAGTGACCCTTATTTTCCTCCTTCTCGCATTCCCTTTATCCTTAAAGTGGAAGCGCCTCCTAGTGTAAAGATCCCATTGAAAGACGTCACTCACATAAGGAATACTCTTCTTAATGTATATGTACCACAAGATACATTCATCGATCCAAATGGGGATCCACTCAATTATTTAGCAAAAATGAATGGAACTTATTCCCTTCCTTCTTGGCTTAGCTTTAGCCAAATTGGGCTGTTTACAGGGATGCCGACAGTTTTAAAAAAATTCAATCTGACGGTCTTTGCTAATGATGGCAATGGGGGACAGGCTTTTGACTTTTTTAGTTTGTTAATTGTAGATCCATTGCCCCCTTTGTCCGGAATTTCTGGCAAATTGATAAATTACCACGTTCCCCCAAATGCTTTTGCAAATGCAGGCAATATCACTCAGTATGCGGCAAGTCTTGCTGGAGGTTTGCCGTTGCCAAATTGGATCCAATTCGATACAGCAAGCCTGAACTTCACTGTGAGCCCTTTCAAAGGAGTAGCTGCTTTGGTTGACTTACAAGTTGCTGCCACCAATACATTGGGAGAGGTCTTTACTCAAGTATTTCAAATGAATATTGCCTTAAATTCGCCCCCAGTTTACCAAAACCCTATTTCTACTCAACAAGCCCCCATTGGTAAAGAATTTTACTACGTGATGCCCGATACGGCATTTTTTGACCCAAATGGGGATGTGATAAGTTATACTGCGACTCGTTCAAGTCAACTCGGTTTACCGAAGTGGATGAAATTTGATCCTAAAGCGAGAACTTTTTCTGGCACACCAAAGCCTGATGACACCAATAATTTTGCAGAGCGTATAGAAGTCATTGAAATTGCGGCAAGCGATGGTCAGCAAACTTCGATTGGCACCTTCAACGTGGCAGTGACGGGAGAATCGTACGTTGTAAAGGCTCTTAAAGTCGTCTTACCCATTTTAAGCTCTATATCAACTCTCTTTGGGCTTTATAGAAAGAGAGCCTGGATTTTGAATTATCTTCACAAAAAGAAATATACAAAACTAGATATTACCCTCTTAGTTGGCCAAGACTTTGTTCATCAATTTTCCTGTGATCCGAGGGGTATACAAGAGGTTGCAATCAGTGTTCTGTCCCAGAAAGGGGCCAAAACTATACTGTATAAAAAAATGGATGGCTCTAGATGCATTTGCAAAAAACATCTTAAGGCTTGGAATAAGATTCCAAATATGATGACATTTTGGCTTCACTGCGACCCAATCGCTGGGACATTGTATTCAGAAGGAGGCGTACCAGACTTAAATTCAATTGGTCCTTTACGCATTCAAGCAATAGGAAAGGCCAATATCATTTTAGAACAATTTGATCTGCAGATTTTAGAAAATCGAGTCTCATCTATTTCTCAAGCTGTATTTGAAGAAAATCAAGGCACCGCGCCTCCTCATGAAGATCAATCAGATATGATTCCACTTGTGATCATGAACTCCCCTAGTGAAGGAATGGCGACATGCTAAAAATATCAGAATATTCCCTTAACCTTGATGCATTTCCCCAATTACCTCTTTACCATTCTGATGTCCCAACAGATAAAAAACCGATAAAAAAAATCGCAGTGCTTGGAGCGACAGCTCTATTAAGTGCTTTGGGGATTTATTGTCTGACTCGCCTATTTAGGACTGAAGAAGAAGCTAGAGCAGATTCTACTGAGATGAACGCACTAAATCCCACTAAGGGTCCCCATGATAAAGTGTGGACAAGGGGGCTTCCCGTTGCCGTTTCTTTAGAAAATCAGCAAGCAAATCCTTGGGCTCTTTTTGCAAAAAGCCATACTTTTTTTAAAGAGTCATCCAATGGTTACATTCAACAAAGGCTGACAAAAAGTCCAAGCTGGTTAACAGCGCCAATCGATCCTATTATTTCGAGTTTCCCAGGATTCCCTTCTGGAATTGATAGCGTAGGCAATCTATTATTTATGCTTGACCGAACAAATGGTTTACAAATCCTAAACATCACCAATAAAGGCACACCTACTTTGATAGGTTCTTATAAGATTGCGGGTAATCCTAACAAAGTTCAAGTTGTGGGGAATAGGGCATATGTAGTGGCTCAAGTATCTGGAACATCCATTAGTGGATTGTATATCATTAATATTGCATCGCCAACCAATCCAGTATTAATGGGTACCTATCGTACTCCAGATGACGCCTTTGGAGTGCATATAGTGGGAAGCATTGCCTATGTAGCTGATTACTCGAGTTTACAAATTGTCAATATCGCAACCGAAAGTGCTCCCGCGCTGCTTGGTTCATATTCTACTAATACAGCTGTAGATGTCAAGGTGGTGGGTGGCATTGCGTATGTCGCAACAGGTAGTGGCCTGCTTATCTTAAATGTGGCGACTCCAAGCGCGCCCTCTTATTTGGGCCTTTATTCGGGATATGCGATGGCAGTTGAAGTGATAGGAAGCACTGCCTTTGTAGCAGATGTAAATGGAGGAGGATTACTACTTATTAATATCGCAACGCCAAGCGCGCCCACTCTTCTAAGCTCCTATTCAGGAGATTTCAGAGCCGTGCAAGTTGTGGGAAATACGGCGTTTGCGATGGAACTTATGAAGGGGTTACACATCTTTGACGTGGCCAATCAAAAAACGCCCACATTAATTGGATCTTATAATACCAATCCTCCCAATACAGATGATGGTGTAGGACCCGTTTATGTCATTGGAGATACAGCTTTTATTGGAGGGAATTCAGTTGGATTGCTAATTTTAGGTGGGTTGAATCAGCTCCGCTGCATCGGAACTCCGAGTGTAATAGACCAAGGAGATTTTGTTGTGAGCTTAGGTGGCACAACAGTTCAAGGAACATCCTCCAACTCGTTTAAATTGCGTGTGGGACAACCCCCTTTTCCGATTACGCCCATTTCACAAATTTCTGCAAAGCTCAATCAACCCCTAAACTATCAATTTAACTCAGGTGTTTTTTTTGACCAAGACGATCAAACCTCTTTAGTTTATTCTGTCACGAGGCAAGATGGGGCGGGGCTCCCCTCTTGGTTAAATTTTAATGCGCAAAATCGCTCATTATCAGGGACACCAAAAGCTGCTGATATTGCCACTTTATCCTATTATTATTGGGCCTCAGATAGCTATTTTCCTGCGTCTCGCATCTCTTTCAGTCTAAAAGTGGAAGCGCCCCCTAATCTCGTCACTTCCTTGCCAGATATCCTTCACTTAAAGAACACGTTGCTTAATCTGTATATTGACCAAAATGCTTTTAGCGACCTAAACTCTGATCCCCTTACTTTTTCCGCAAATGTTGAGGGGACCTCTTCCCTTCCTTCGTGGCTCACCTTTAGTGACAAGGGCTTTTTTACCGGAACACCCACCCAAGCTGCAAGATTTAACATTACCGTGAATGCGATGGATGGGTTTGGTGGGACAGCCTCAGATTTTTTTACTCTTGTGATTGTAGATCCATTTACCCCTTTTAAAGTAGTTGCAGGAGCTAAAGCCACTTATCAAATCCCTTCATCAGCGTTTCAAAATATGGGCCAAGTGACTCAGTATGTTGCAACATTAGTGGGAGGTGCACAGCTTCCTGGATGGATCCAGTTTGATAAATCAACTCTTACCTTCACTGCGACGCCTACAGCAGGAACCTCATCTACAATCAATTTGCAAATCGCTGCGAAAAATACTCTTGGAGAGGAATTTGTGCAAACATTTGAAATGGATGTGGCGATTAATGTAGCTCCAGTTTATCAGAATCCGATCTCAACTCTTTTGGCAACTGTTGGGAACGATTTCAAATACATTATTCCAGATTCTGTTTTTGTCGATGGAAATGGGGACTCACTCACATTTACCGCCACCTCTTTAGGCTCTGCCCTACTTCCCAAATGGATGGTCTTCGATAAAAATACCCGCACTTTTTCAGGAAAGCCAGAGCCAGACGATACCAATGCTTATGCAGATCGAATCGAAACCATTGCAATTCTTGCAAGTGATGGTCAAGAGACGGTAACCGGAACCTTTAATGTGGCAGTTTCTGGAGAATCTTATATTGCAAAAGCAGTTAGAATTGGTCTACCCATTTTAAGTTCGATGACGACAGTGTTTGGTCTTTATAGAAAAAGGGCGTGGATTTTAAATCCATTAAATAAAAAGAATTACACAAAAGAAAATATTCAGATTGTGGTAGGGCAAGTATTTACCTATCCGTTTTCTTGTAACCCAAGACATATCAATGAAATATCCATAAGTGCCCTTTCACCAAATGGGATGAAAGCGCTCGTGTATCGAAAATTCGATAGATCTAGACTTGTCTGTCGCAAGGACCTTAAAAATTGGGTGGTCATGCCAAGTGTCATGTCAAGTTGGCTTTATTGCGATCCCATCAATGGGACCTTGAATTCTTACGGGGCAGTGCCTAACCTTACAGAGATTAGCCCCATCCGCATAAGGGCATTAGGCGAAGCGGGTGTGATTTTAGAACAGTTTGATCTTGAAATTAGAGATAAATAAACAATGCCAAAAGTTCCAAGTTTAACGTCCGCCAATGTACAAACTAGTCTACCGCTTTATACTCATCAAAATCCTCTCGATAAGGGTTCCTCGAAAACAAAGATTAAAGTTTCACTGATCGGAATTACCGCACTATTAGGGACTATTGGATCCTATTTGGGGTATCGCCATTTTGTAGGAAAAGGCACTTCAGATCAATTGGCTCTACCAAATGATGAACAAACCGGGTTGAAAGTGTTTAGTGCTGCTGTAATGACAAGGGGCGCGCCCGTACAGCAGCCTATTGAAAATCAACAAACAAGTCCAGGCGCTTTTTTTACCCTTAGCCGCACATTCTTTGCAGAATCCGGCAATGGACTTGTTACCCAAAAAGTGATGAAAAGTCCAAGCTGGTTGGTACAGCAATTTGACCCGGTAACGGTAAGCTTTTCGACAGGATTTGGACAAGCCGTTGGAATTCAAATCGTTGGAAATACGGCATATGTAGCTGCGCAGGGAAGCGGTTTATTAATCTACAGTATCGTCAATTCCACTTTCCTCTCCCTTCTTGGCTCTTATGTACCCCCCTCAAATGCAGGCGTCTGTTCATTGCAAGTTATTGGAGCTGTTGCCTATCTGGCCTCTTCTTCTAACGGAATATTTATCGTCAATATTGCAAGCCCTAAGGCCCCAGCACTTCTTGGCACTTATGTCATTCCTGGTGGATATGGGTTTATTCAAGGGATTTCTGTTAGCGGAAATATTTTATGTGCGACTAATGCATTTGGCGGATTACAAATCATTAATGTGGCAAATCCAAGCTCTCCCACTCTTTTTGGATCTTATAAAACTCAAGATGATGCAGAGTGGGTACAAATCGTTGGCAATCTGGCATATGTAGCAGATAGAATGGGTGGATTGCAGATCATCAACATTGCAACTCCAAGTGCTCCAAAATTTGTGGGTTCGTTTCCCCCAAATCTTGGTGCTTATCGAGTTTTGGTTGTCGGAAATATCGCTTATGTTGGAGGAGATAGAAATGGACTTCAAATCATCGATGTGTCGGTTCCCAGTGCACCTACCCTTTTAGTTTTTTATTCACCCGGAAGTAGTTTTTACTGGATAGATATCCAAGGAAATACTTTATATCTTGCTGACCTTGCTGGTTCTGGATCATTCCAAATTGTGAATGTGGCAAATCCTAGAAACCCGATTCCTATAGCGTCGTATGCTATAGATAATCCTGAATCATGTAAAGCTTTTGGAAATAATGTGCTTGTGGGCACAGTAAACGGCTTACAATTTTTAAGCCAGCTCAACCAAATTAAATTTTCTGGGGTGCCTAGTATTCGCGATCAAGGGGATTTCGTGGTCTCTTTAAATGGAACAACCCCACAAGGGGTCGCATTTAATTCATTTAAATTGCGGGTGGGACAGCCTCCATCACCTGTTCTTGCTATTTCACAGGTCGTTGCAAGATTAAATCAACAACTCAATTACACGTTTGAGCTCGGTGTTTTTTTTGATCGAGATGACCAAAACACCCTAATTTATTCTATCAACACTCAAAATGGCAATCCCTTACCCAGCTGGCTTTTCTTTTCTTCTGCAACAAGGACTCTTTTGGGCACCCCAGGAGTTGCAGATATTGCCACTGTATCATTGCGCTATATGGCCAATGACACCTACTTTGCCCCTACGAGCGTTCCCTTTACCCTAAAAGTGGAAGCGCCCCCAATGGTGGCGAATCCATTAAAAGATCTTACCCTTCCACGCAACACCTTACTTAATTTCTACTTGCCATCTAATGCGTTTGTCGACCCAAATGGGGATTTGTTGACCTATACAGCAAGAAAAAATGGCACCTATCCCTTACCTAGTTGGCTTGCCTTTAGTAATATCGGTTTTTTCACTGGAATGCCTCCCAATTACGAGCGCCTCAATTTAACAGTCGTAGCAGATGATGGTAATGGAGGGTTGACGTCCAATTCATTTAGTTTGTTGATTACAGACGCCTTAGCACCCATGGCTGCAGTTATTGGGGGTAAAGTAAGCTACCAAGTACCTTCCAATGTATTTGCAACAGCCGGCACTATTACTAGCTACTCTGGAAGTTTAGCTGATGGAATTCCTTTGCCAAACTGGATCCAGTTTGATCCCACGTCCTTGACTTTTACGGCATCCCCACCTAATGATGTGCCTTCTACAATGCAGCTTGAAGTGGCCGCAACGACAAGCTTAGGAGAAGTTTTTCGTTTAGATTTTGCGATGAATTTAGCAGGAAATACCCCCCCAGTCTACAAAAACCCTGTTTCGACTCAACAAGCAAGTGTCGATATCGATTTTAAATTTGTAGTTGCAGATAATGTGTTTGTAGATCCCAATGGAGACCCTCTCACTTTCAAAGCGTTGCAGCTTGGAGGGGCAAGTTTACCCAAATGGCTAAATTTTGAGCCAAATAATCGCATATTTTCAGGTATTCCCACCCCTGAGGATACAAATACCTTTACCGATGCGGTGGTGGTGATTGCTCTAATGGCAAATGATGGACAAGCCACCACAACTGGAACGTTTAATATTGCAGTTTCAGGGGAGCCGTATTTGATAAGATTCATTAAAATCGCAGGCCCCGCGTTAACCATCGCATCGGCCATTTTTGGAGGGTACAAGAAGAGAGCTTTGATTTTAAATCGAATCAATAAAATAAAGTACACGAAAGATCCCGTTTCTCTGACCGCTGGACAAGAGTTTTTCTATCAGTTTTCTTGTAGCCCACGCGCGATTTCTAACGTGACCTTAAGCGTTCTTTCTCAAAAGGGGGTCAAAACAAAATTATACAGTAAAATGGATGGATCTAGATTTTTCTGTCGCAAAAAGTTTAAGAATTGGACAAAGGTGTCAGATGTGATGTCACACTGGCTATCATGCAATGCAGCCACTGGAACCTTGTATTCACTTGGGGGAGTTCCTAACTTCCATCATTTAGGGCCCATGCGGATTACGGCGATTGGGAATGCCGGGGTGATTTTAGAGCAATTTGATTTAACTATCTTGGAAAATACAGATGTACCCTCTACCTTCATAAGAGCCTCATATAGTCGTCCTGATTCTATTTTGGAGTTAGCAAATCAAGATCGCTCCTCTCAAGATCGCTCCTCTTGGGGAGGAGATAGGGATATGATGATTCCGCTAAATGAAATAAATCCCTCAAATCTCGGTACGATTGGCGAGGAGAGAGTAAATGAATTTTAGAAGTCTAACGTTGTTAAGTTGACACCATTGCATGTTAGGGTGTTATGTCTATGAGACTATTGCCCCTCTTTAGACTGCCTCTCTTTCGACTGCCGCTCTTGGAAGGATTGTCTTTCGTTTTCAAATCCGCCTGATTTGTCGATCACAAGGTGCTCTGCGATGGTTGTGGTTGTAAAGATATGGACGGCGTATCCTTTTTCATGGAGGGCATTTAAGAGCAAAGCTTGATTGGCGCTTAAATCGAGTAAGTATTTGCCCTGTTGTGAAAGATTCTCAAAAGCAATATTAAATTCATTTTTTGCGCTATCAAAGCTTGTGACAATCAAATTTGCCCCTTGCAAAATAGGGGGGTGCTTTAAGGTAATTGTCGTTTCAGTCTTGCCATCTAGACTCATTTCGTAAGCTTTTTCAATCAGCTGGTTCACGATATCTTGAATATTAGACTTTGAAATCACAACATCGCCTTTGATCGGCTGCACGTTAATATCTTGTACCGGTGCATATGGCGTCACTGTTGCGCCCTGGTCTATTGGCATCGCTGTTTTAGTTTCAAATTGAGTTTGAGTATAGAGCGTAGCTTTTGAGGTGTCTAAATCAGAGGTGTCTTGGTCGCTTTCTTTCTCATTGACATCGCTCTTAACTGGATGTATATGTTGTTTTCCAAGGTCCTCACTATGGACTTTTGATGTTTTGCCATCATCTACAAATGATTGGCTTTCATTAGAATGAGTTGTTTCTACATTCTTTGTCCCTTCATAGGGGGTATGACTGCTTAGATCAAAAATCGATTGCATTCCTGTTTTTCCAGTATCTGCAATTAATCCCTCTTCACTGCCTTCCAATGCGATATTTATCCCCTCTTCTTTGTCATCTGTTGTGTTGTCCATTACTTTTTGGAAGTCTTTTTTCGATTTTACAGGTTTTGTAGGACCTTTTACCTTTTGGCTTTCTTCATCGTCTAAATCGGCGCGATTGACAGAAGGAGACCTTAAATCGATGTTTTCTGTTTTGTCTGACATAACCTACCCCCTTTTATTCTTTTTATGATGCGTCATATAAGTCACTTGGCCAAGCTCATCGAGCTCTCTTTCCTCTATGATCTCTTGCTCTTTTATCCTCAATGCCATCCAATCTTTTTTATGAGCCACAAACTTATCGACATTTAGCCTAAGCTGCTTAAGTTTAAGCTTTGCATCATCTACAATTTTTTGCGCGCCTTGCACGACTTTAACTTGATCTTGTACCTTTTTTTCCTCTGCAGCAACTCTTTCTTTGACGATTTTTAAGTAATTTTTCATCCCGATCACTTCATCGCTCGTTGTCCCGCTGTCTAGCGTATGGCGCAGTTGCGCTAACTTTTCGTCATGGTGCTTTAATACTTTATCTCTTTCTTCCTCTTTCTTTTTAAGTGTTTCCTTTTCTTTTTCTAGAATCTTTTCTTTTTCCTTAACAACTTTTTCAGCCTCTTCTACCCGCTTTCTCTTAACTTCTAGTACCTGTTCAAGTGGATAAATGATCTTACCCATATCTTATTTAAACATTCCCTTTAACATCTGAAAAGTCTCTTGGAAAGAGCATTTCTCATCGATCTTTTGCTGTAAGAACCGGTTGACTTTATCAATATTATCGATTGCAAAATCGGCTGCCTTATCGCTTCCTCTCTTATATTCTCCAATTTTAATGAGCAACTCATTCTTCTCATAGTTGGCAAGCACTTCTCTTAATTTTCCAACGAGCATCAAATGCTCTTTGGGGATAATCGATGGCATCACGCGGCTAATCGAGGCTAAAACATCGATCGCTGGATAGTGAAACCTTTCTCCAAGCTTTCTAGAAAGGATGATGTGACCATCCAATATCGATCTTACTTCATCTGCAACAGGCTCATTCATATCATCGCCCGCCACTAGGATCGTATAAAAGGCTGTAATCGATCCTTTATCAGAATTTCCCGAACGCTCCAAAAGCTTTGGCAGCGTTGAAAACACAGAAGGTGTATAACCAGCCCTTGCTGGCGGCTCACCGGCGGCAAGGCCAATTTCTCTTAAAGCTCTTGCATACCTTGTGATGGAGTCCATCATCAAAATGACAGACTTGCCCTGGTCTCTAAAGTATTCGGCAATCGCTGTCCCCACGTAGGCCGAATTTAATCGCAGTTGCGATGCTTGATCGGAAGTCGAAACGATCACAACAGAGCGCTTTAAGCCCTCTTCTCCTAAATCCATTTCGATAAAATCTCTAAGTTCTCGTCCCCGCTCACCGATTAAACAAATGACATTCACATCAGCCATGGCATTGCGCGCAATCATTCCAAGTAGTGTCGACTTACCACCGCCCGCTGCTGCAAAGATCCCAATCCTTTGTCCAACGCCAGTTGAAAGGAGGCCATCAATTGCTCTAACGCCGACAGAGATTGGCTTTGATATTCTATTTCTCTTTGTAGCAGGAGGCGGCGCCTGTATGACAGGGTAGATTTCATCGCACTCAAGGGGTCCCTTTGTTTCGACATCAAGCGGCTCGCCAAGCCCATTCAATATCCTTCCAAGCATGTTGTTTCCCACTTTTATTGAAAGTGGCATGTGGGTAGGGATGACCTCAGATGAAGGTCCAATCCCAGTCATCTCCCCTAAAGGGGATAAGATAACCTCTTCTTGCGTAAACCCTATAACTTCGGTTAATAGAGGCGCCCCCTCTCTTTTGACAAGACAGATCTCACCTATTTTGACATTAGGCACAACAGCGCGTATGATCATCCCAACCGTTTCTGTGATACGCCCATTCACAGTGGTCAGTTCAACCCCTTCTAGCTCTCCTATCAGATCTTCTAGACGCTCGTCGATATTCATCTAAAGTATCCCATGTTTATACCTGTACGTTCATAATTGTCTTCGTCGACTCAAGTGATTTATTTAATACTGCCGTAAAAAATTCAATCTCTTGTGTCACATATCCAAGTTTCATCTGTATTCGCAGCATATTTGCAGGCGAGATATCTTTTCCACTTAAGTGCCATTGTTCAATCTCAGTAGACATTGAGGCAAGTTGCTGCTGCCCATTTGTTAAAAAGCCTAAAAACCGATCGATTGGATTGACGCGCTTATCTGCAAAAGTGGGAGATGGCTGATATTCAACACCTGCTTTGGAGAGAGCCACTCTTAAGTTTTCATCGATGTGGATCAGTTTGTTATTTAAAATTGTCTGTTCGCTACTCTTTAGATCTAATGTAGGCTCTTGTAGCTTGGTTTTTACATTTTCGACTTGGGCTATTAGCTTATTAGATGTGTCGATGAGCTGTTTTGGCTCAACTTTTGATAAGCGATCGACACTTGTATTGATGTTTTTGACTTCGTCCAATAAAGTGACTTTTGCAGTCTGATCTTGAACCTCTTGTACTTTGGACTGATCGTTTTTTGTCCCAGCTACTCCAAGATAGGCATCAAAGCGCTCTTTATTTGGCTCTTGCCGAGTTAACGCCTCAGTTTCCTCTATCGCTGTGGGGACAACTTTTTTATTTTTATCTATCTCTGCGATAGCTTCTATTCTTTCATTTTGTGCCATAATGATAACTCCTTACTCACCTTTTGCAATTTATTCTTCATCTTTTGCTGCAAAAAATGGAGCTTTCTGTTTTTTTAAGTCTTTTTCTGCCCATTCCAACGTCACCTTACCAAGATCCTTAATTGTTGGATCTGTTGTTGTTGCCATTGCTTCTTCAATGAGCTTTTCCCCTTTTTTGCGCTTAGGCTTAATCAGTAAAAAGCACATCCCCAAAAATGTCTTAGCCAAAAGATTATCCGGTTCTTGCTCAATCACTTCTTCAAAGATTTTCGTCGCTTCCTTAATTTCCAATTTATTTAACGCAATGTATCCAAGACCTATTTTAGGAGCCGTACTTTTGGGATTTATTACATGTGCAGCTTGGAACATTCTAGCTGCGCTCACTTCATCAAGTTGTTTGACTGCAATAAATCCTGCCTCAATAAACAAGGCAAAATCTCGCTTAAAATCATCATTCGTAAGGCCTTTAAAAATATCTTCAATCATGTAATAAACCCTTCATAAAAAATAAACATAGCAAATACTCATATTAGACTTTGTGCACCATCTGCTGTGCTTAAAAAAATTGATGATTTTTAAGTGCAGCAGATGATGCACGAAGCCTAACATATACCGGCTTAAAGTTAAGCCGGTATACATTACACAAGCGATTATGACTTAAGGTTTCGAGCCATAGACATAATTGCCGTGTTTGATGCACCCACAACGCTTGTTGCCATTTCTGACAGCTGCGATAAGTGGTTCATTAACATCTGCATTTCAAACATATCTCCAATAGAGATAGAGGTCACC
>JABDAE010000065.1 GCA_013289325.1 Chlamydiota bacterium | reverse complement strand
CTTAAAAAAATTCATTGCTTTGCAGTGAACTACTACCCCCATGCCTCAACTACCAAGATTTATGTCATATATTTCGAAAATTCTTGCGAAATACTCCAAGGAACACTGCTTCTTTGGAAAGAACGAAAAAATCACCTTAAAAGTGGACGATTGGGCCAATGGGGTCAGTAGTCTTTCCCCGGAGAAAGACTACTGACCCCATTGTTTTTCCTTTCCTTAACTCTTGCCGCAGCTTCATTAGATGCTGTTTGAGCCTGGGTTTCTTTGGTTTGAGCGTCTACATGCGCTCTACTTAATTCGCACCTCTTGTCCTCTAAGGATTTGACAACGGCTACATCTGCGCCGCCTTGACAAGCCTTATCATAAGCCTCTCTTGCATTATTTAATGCAGCTCCCGCTTTCCCTACATCAGCTTTTGCTTGATCTAATGCATTTTTAGCTTCCTTTTCTTGTTGCTGAGCGATCTTGCTGTCAGCTTTTAAAAGAGCAAAGATGGCTTTGCGCTCTGCTGCAATAGTTGAAAGTTTTTTTGCATAGGTCTTTAATGTTTTTTGAGCGTCTTGTCGTTCTGCAACTCTATTTGGATAACATCTAATCAACAGGTCTTCCTTGATCGCTGTCACTCGGTCAGCTGCTTTACCAGCCTCTCTGAATCTGGCAGATTGTACATCGGTGATCAGGCGTGCGTCATTAAGACTCTTTTGCAAATCTCTTAGAGCAAGGTCGCAAGCTTCCATCTCTTTTTCTTTAGCCGCTAACTTCTCTTTATAGCGAGGTATTTGCTGCTTTGCTAGATCGTCGCTATAGACATTACGTAAATTCTCTTGGATTTTGATATTTGTGCCTGGAGCCGCTATCCCAAAAGTGGCAGATATTGCGCCCATTGCGCAATCGAAAATGCAGACAATTCTTGCAAAAAGATCAATTCCACTGCCAAGTGCATTTTTCAAATCTATCAATTTTTCGCTTGTTCCTTTTTGCGCAGCCCTTGCCACACAGAATTGAGGAATCGCTGTAAAGATATTGATGGCAGCATATCCTATATTTTCAACAACTGCGCCAAGCAGTACAAAAACGCTTGCCCCAGTCATTGCACGAGCTGCTAATTGATTGCCAAAGCCCCCCTTGCCAAGGTGTTCATCAATCGCCAAATGGAGCGTAGTTAAATGTGCAGTGGGTCCATACTCTCTTAAAGTCTGTAATTTTTGCTCTAGCCTCATCCATATTCTCCTTTAGTTAAGTTAACTTGCAATAAACAATCTGGCTTGTTGAGCCACAGCAGCTTTTACCTTTTCCTTGATTTGGCTTGTGTTTTGAACGTAATTGTATTGTGCGGCTGCATACTGTCTACTACTCTGAAAACTTGCAAAAGAATTGAGATGAGTCTGTAATGCGTGTTGTAGGTTTTGCTGTTGCTGTGTGCATAAGTCGTTGTACTGTAGAGAATTAAAGCATGAAGTAAACGATTGCCAATAGTCTTTTGTCAATGGCAAGCCATTAGATTGGTCAGCTGCGGCAATTCTGAATGCGAGAATAGCGAGTGGGTTGCTCGGGGAAAAGTCTTTTGGAGCAGGTGTTTGAGGTTGATCTGTAAATCCTTTATATCCTCCCTCTTGACCTTTACCCTCTACATACATCCTAAGAAGATCTGTGATCAAGCACTCTGTCTCTGCGAGCATTTTCTTAAGATAATCCATCGTCGATGCGATGTTGTCAGTATTAAAGGCGTTGGGTTGGTTTAATAGAAGGTGAAATAACTGCCGATTTTGGTGCAGTAGATCCAGTTTCATGTGGGCTTCTTCCCTATTTTCAAGCGCTTTTTCAAGATGCAAAGAGAGGATGTCTAAATGCTCAATCAAAGACACGATCTTATTTGGATAAGAAAGATCGTAGGGCAGTAGCGGTTCATAAGGGGCAAGAAGGCGCTCTGTATGCAATAAAAAGTCTAACATCCCTGTAAAATGCTCTGAATGATATTGTAAAAAGGCCATTAAGACCTTTGAAGGGAATTTTTCAGAACGTAAGAAATAAGCAGCTTTTATTGTAAGTTTCGGATCGCAAGCTTTAAGATATGCATTCACCCATCCAGATTTAAGCTTGGGGGCGTTTGTTATCAGATCCTCAAAGAGCCGCCACATTCTTAAGAATATGGCGACGTTTTTGATGATATCTCCTTCTACAACGATTTCTGCGTTTGCTAAGAGATCTGATGGATCTGTTGCATGTATCTCTTTCCATGCTAGTAATGAGGCTCTGTTGTAGTAGGTGGGAGGTGTTGTACTCATCGAAAGAGCGGGATCTGTGATGGCAGTTTTGGAGATAGGGCAGAGCATGTTGGGATGGAATCGAAGTTGATGCATTTCGTATAAGAAGCTTAGTTGTAAATACATGGGATAGGGGATATCAGTTCTATCCGTTATAGTCTCTAATAGTTGCAGCTCATTTTCTTCAAACTGATGAGGGGAACTTGCGTGAAATATCTGGTGGCACTTTTCAAAAAATGGGGCGTGTGGCAGTAAGTCTTTAGGTATAGACGTCATAATAGGTTTAAAAAACGCAAGGTGTTCTTGCGAGTCGCTTAAGAAAGGAGAATTACAAACATTTAGTAGTTGTTCTTGCCCCTCAAATAGAGCTAAAGAAAGTTTTTGATTGTCATTTAAAAGGTTTAGCTTTGCTTTGCATGCACTTGCGTTTGATTCCCAACTATTGTAGCTTGTGAAAAGGTCTGCAAGAGCAAGGCGAGCCTTTGAAGTTACCCTCTCATAGAGCTCTTGCATGCTTTTTGGGAGGACTTGGTGGTTTGTGGCGAGAAATTCATCAATTTGTCTGATAGCTAGGACGAGTTGCATTTTCTCTTGTTCGCTTGTGAGATTGCCATCTATTTTTACTTGCAGCCCTATACAAAGCCATCTAAATACATTAATTACATTGACTTGCCTCTCATAGGCAGCAAGCGGTTCATAACTTGGGTGAACGGGTTCTCTTACAATATTATCCACCCAGGTGCTAGGGGGAAGATCGACAGAAGGCATGTCGCGGCTAAATTTATCAGCTTTTTCGCAGTGAGTTTCAAGCTCTTTCATCTCTTGTTGAGCGTCTTTTTGTCTTACAGCCCAAAGATTGAGATGTATCTCGTAGTTGTCGATCTCGGCTTTAATTTTTTGGCATGCTCTTACGATTTTCTGAACGTTTTCTTCTGTTTGTGGATAACATTTTTGTTTCTTATGTAGCTTTTCTAGCTCATATAGAAGCTCATCGATGGTTTTTTTATATCCAAAAAGGGTTTTTAAGTCTTTTGAGGCAAGGGAAAAAAGGTTTTCGAATACTTTGTTTACTTGATGGTATTGCCCTTCTATTAAGAAAGAGATTGCATCTTTTAGTCTATTATCGAAAGTAAAATTGTCCTTTTGTGACGCTTCCGAAATTTCATTTAGCGCACGCACCTTTTCATGGAAATAATCTAGAGGGGGTTCTTGAGATTCTAAGTTGATCGATTGAGCAAATTGCAGCAATTGGAGGTAATCTGCTTTATATTGAAGCGTAAGCTCCATCGATTTGATTAAGCTTTTGGTGGCTTTTGTTGTAGGCAATGCAGAAACTCTTGTTTTAAGCCGTGTGATTGTTGCCATATTTGTGACAGCGCACTTGTTTAACTCTGCTAAAGAAGGATAATAACCATTACCATAAATTTTTAATGTTGAGGCGCGGATTATCGCTTGATCATCGTTTTTGCAGATATCACTTAAATAGTTTTTTACGCTCTCAAGAGTTTTTGTCAATTGCTGATTGATTGAGGCCTTTAGCTCGTTATGGGCCGTTTGAAGCGCATTTCTTTGAGAATCGAGTAGGACTTGTCCATTTGCAGTGTCGTATAGTAGTTGGGTGGAGAGGTCTAAAGAGTCTAATTGCACTTTGATAGCGTGTAATTGACTTTCCATATCAAAGCTAGTTTGTTGTTTTACAGAGCGCAAATGGGTAGTCTCTTGACTTAAGCGGTTTTTTATGTCGGTACTTAAGGCTTGACAATCGATAGATGGGGCCTTATTCCAGAAGAAAAGGGTCATCCACCGTGATCCATTGTGCCTTTTTACGACGCGCTCGTTAAAGGTGTGGCAGGTGTTTAAAAGGTTGACTTTGTCGGTCATTGCCATTTCATTGAGCTTGCACTCTTGCAAGGTTTTTTCAAAGGTTTCAGTGACGTTTTTGATTCTTTCTTTTGGGTGGGTGAACCAGTGGATAAATTTGCGAAAAAATTTAAAGCACCCTGTCTTTTTTTGTTTTACTCTTGATGTAAGGGTTCCATTTTTGCCAGCTATTAGGCTATTGTCTATGGTGGTTGTGGCATTAATGGCTTTAGGATCGAAGATGAGAGACATAACAATCACACCTTTTTTTTGTTAAAACTTTTTCATATTACACTAATTTTTTGTTTTAATCAAGATTTTTACGTTTATTTCACTATTAAATTTGTTTATAAAACACATAGATTTTAATTTAGCTATGTAATTAATTTAAAATAATTGACATCAATATTTATTTATAGTGTTATTATTTACATATTAATTATAGGATTTTTATGGGATCAATACAACCTGTTTCTTGAGTTCAATCTAGTCCAGTCGTTGAAACAAAAATAGAAGTGACTACACCTCTTAGTTCGGTGAGTCTTAAGGTTCGTTCTATTTCGAAGCAGCTGCACGGGATTTGCGTGCAGATCGATCAGTTAGAAGTGCGAATTAAAGGGCACATCCATCAATTGAAAATAGCAGGAGTGGTAACGGCAGCAGCTTTTGCAATCGCAGCTTTAGCTGTTGGCATTTTCCTTCTTTTTAATCCATACACCTTGGCAGGAGGGATTGCGCTTATTGCTGTTTCCGCCTCCATTTTTTTCTTGCTCGGCGAAGAAGCCTTAAGATCATATTATCTACAGAGAAAGCAAGAGGCGAAGAATGGCATGCTCGTGCCTTCGCAGTGCAAAGAAATCACTGCGACAACCATAAAAGAGATCGATACGCAGAGGGCTTCTTGTTTTGGCCTTCCCACAAAAGCGCAAGAAGAAGCGCAAGTGCAACCTTATTCTCCTAAGGATTTTAAAGGGCATGATGAATTTCAAGAGATAGAATTGGATCCATCTGCATTTGAAGATCCTAAAGAGACAATGATCTGGGACCGATTTAAGGACTATTGTAAAAATAATAGACATAATATGAGTATAAGTAAATTTGACTAACTCTTTTTACAGCAAATAAAATTCACTAAAATATCTTGCCGCATTAATTGCCACTTTAGCTTTGAAGCTAATTTACGATCGCAATCTCGTATTTTTGAGTTTTGTAAATGGTTCCTAATACGCCTTAAGACTTCTTTTTTTTCAATCGGAAATCCTATCTTCCATCTATTTTCAGAGGCCTTTAGCTTTGCGATAAGAATGTCGATATGAATTTGGTGCTTTACCTCCAACACACAGTCGTCTTGCAAGGATTTTAATTTTGTAAACGCTTTTAGGCCTAATTGCCATATATTTTTAGTTAAAGAAATATGAGTCAAAATCTTGGCGGCATAGTAAAGAACTACATTCGCTTGCTTTCCATTATTCTCTAATAAAGCGATCCGATTTTCAATTTTTGAAATGTCAGTCTCATTTTTCAGATCGATTTTACATAAGAAGACGTCAGCTTTTTGTCGATAATAAATAGGTGCATTGTCATTTAAGGAAATGGAGAGCAAAATCTTTTTAGGATCTTCATTTTCGAATATATTTGCTATATAAAATATATAGCATTTTAAAATCTGTGATTTAATTATAAGTGTATCTATTGTGGAGGTGTCTCTGTTTAATTCTCCCGTAACTTCTCAATAACTCATGGTAAGACAGTCGCCTTCGCAAGCTCAGGCAACTGTCTTACCATGAATTTTCGAGAATAAAATTTCTGTCTAATTGATTTTTTATTTTGACTTAAAATCGTTACAGAAATATCTTGCCGGTCATGCAAGACATTTTACTCGATGACCAAAACATTTCTCCAACCCCCTTAAAAGCTGAAATTCTTGAACTGCAAGTCCTCTGCAAGGCGCTCGTCGCTCAGAACCAGGAACTCGTTGCTAAAAATCAGGAACTCATTGCTCAAAACCAGGCGCTAGTTGCTAAAAATGAAGAATATGCTGGAATGATTCTGGCCTTAAGAGAGCAAGTTCAACTTCTTAAGGACGAGATCGCTGTACTGAAAGGACAAAAGCCTAAACCTAAAATCCCTCCAAACCGATTAAATGACAATCCTCCCGGTGCTTCAGGTTCAGATAAAGACGGTAAAGGCAAGCGACCAGGATCAGACAAAAGAAGCAAAACTGGCAATCTTGAAATTAACCAAATCCGTCAGATTGACGAGATAAACTTCGAATCCGGCTTGCTCCAACATTTCATAGGGAACAATCCAATAAACTCCGGTTGATTCCATAGCTATACTTCCTACACCATTTGCCTTGAGCCAACTGACCATTAGTTTTAGATCAGCTGTAAATGTAGGAAAGGAACGGACTTCTTGCTGAGCATGATTTTTAGCTATGCAAACAAACAATTCGCTTGCGCCTATATCAATGCCGGCACATTTCGGATCAAGAATTTTTAATTGAGATGGCTTTATTTGTGGCGATTTTTTAGAATTCTTCATGGCAGGCCTCCTTTGTTTTATGCCTAAAACTTGAGGATAAAGGCTTGCCGCTTTTAAATTCCATTCAACTATTGATGTCGGTTATTTGTAGATGCTTCCGGGCGCCAGCCCGGTAAAAAGCTGAACTGTTACAAAATAACTTAAATAAGTTAACAGAAAATGGTTTATTTATGAAAATTGTAGTGAGATGTTAAATCATCTTGATTAAAACAAAAGGAGCACCTAATGAAAAAAGGCTATACCAAACCACAGATAATCCACAGTATTGACACAATTTGCACTTGTTATCTTGCTGAAAAAAAATAATTTTTTAAAAAGTTATTTTTTTGGTAGACTAAACCTTGATTTAATCAAGGTTTAGTCATAACTCAAATTTTCCAGCCTACTTCCTCTTCTAAGAGAGGAAAATCTTAACTTTGACAGGAGATAGTGTGTCTGATTATTTTTATAATTCTTCAGAGAATACAATTTTCTTTTACGAAAGCTTAAAAACATATCAATTAAATGAAATCGGCATTCATGTATTTGAGAAATACGTTAAGAATGTACAAATAAATGAAATCATTTACTCTATTGCAAATGAATATGAAGTCGATCTTGCAGAGGCAGCTCAGGACGTACATGCACTCGTTGCAGAGTTTAAGCAAATAGGTATAAACCCCAATGTTTCTATCCAAAACAAGTCAAATAAAGAAGATGATTTTAGCCTTGTTAGTGGATGCTTTCATCTACACACACCTATAGTGCACATCATTCAAAATTGCAATAGCCCTTGCAAAATGTGTGATTGCTGGAAGACGAAAGAAAAAAATTGGCATCCAGCAAAAGAACTTAAAACTTTTTTCAAAAAGGCAAAACAACTGGGAGCAATTGCGATCATGGTTTCAGGGGGTGAGCCATTGCTTCATCCAGAACTTCGTCAAATCATTACTGATTTAAAAGAAATAGGGCTTAGGGTGATGCTCAACACAAATGCTCTGTTATTGCATAAGAATTTATGGATCGCAGATCTAAATCTTGAGCGCTTAGTCGTTTCTATGGATGGCTATAATCCAGAAACTTATAAAAGTTATCGAGGCCTTAATGGATATCAGATTGTCTGGGACAATTTAAAATTATTTCAAAAGAAATCACCTTCAACACAAATAGGGATACGCACGATTCTCAATAAAGATAATTATGACAAAATGGAACTCCTTTTTGATGCTATAGAAGAAAACGGAATGCATGGTGTAGGGCTAAGTCCTGCAGATGTCAGTTCAATTAGTTTTTCAAGGAATGATATCGATAAGGAGAAAGAGAAATTTCTAATTTCCCTGCTGTTACCTTCTGAAGATCAAATCAATGATTTTTTACAGGCGTTTACAGCAGAGAGTGCCTATTATAAAAAAATTGAAGCAGCAGCTGAGAAAGGTTTGTCCTCTTGGAAACCTTATGATTTTATTCGATGTATGCTTTTTTATTTGGGAATTTTAAAAGGCGAGGAAGCAATGTTTGCAAATCGGCCCTGCTTCTTTCCTTATACTTCTCTAGTTCTTGATTATAACGGAGATCTTAGAAACTGTTTTTATTCTCCTGCATTTGGAAATCTTTACAATTTTGAATCTATAGATTGGAGCTTTCAAAATTCAATGAAAGGCTTAAAAGAAAGTGGCAAATGCAAAAGCTGTCGAGGCAATGTGTTTTGCGGAGCACAAATTCCTCAGAGTGCAAAAATACCTTATGCAGATATCTAAAGTAGAACAGGGACAAATCATTCTCGTTAATGAATCTTGTCAAGCAGGTTGTTTACATTGCCCATATGGGAAAAAGACGAACATATTTCCTAAAAGTGTGAAGAGCATTATTCAAACAATCGAATCTTGCAAGAGTAACTTTTTTATTTTATCAGGAGGAGAACCTCTTGAATATCCTTTTTTTGCTTTGTTATTGCAAGAGCTGCAATTTATTAAAAAACCATTTCGCATAGCAACTGGAGGACATGTCTATATTCTGCCCTATATTGGGCAATTGAAGACCCTGACTCATTTTTCCGGTTTTTCTTTGGGTACAGACATGCTGGTTTACAAGCGCAATCTTAAACCGCTTCTTCGGATCGAATGGCTTCGAAATTTAAATATCCTTGAGAATGAAAAAATTCATTATTCCTTGACAGTTACTCTTGGCACTGATGTGTTCTTAGAGGGCCTCATTAAAGAATTAGTGAGTTTAGGATGTAATCCAGACTTTTTTATGCTATCAGAAAAAGAGAATGAGTTTATTTCAAATATAGCATGGGATAATTGTAAGGAAGTTGTCACTAAATATTCCCAGCATAAATTAATCTTAACGGGATTTAGAAACAATAAGGCTTTGATATGAATAAAACTGGTGTATGTGAAGACTACAAAGACATGTTCGATGCTGAATTTTATCTCTATTTTAGTGAAAAGATGTATTTAAAAGAAATGATGGAAAAAGAACTTCAATTTATCATTACCCGTTTAGCAATAAAGCCTGAACATAGCATCTTGGATCTTCCTTGCGGATTTGGGAAATATACATGTATTTTAGCTGAGAGGGGGTACAATGTTGTGGGTGTTGATATAAATCCCATTTTCATCCAGAAAGCAATAGACACTGCTAAAGTTAAAGGATTAACATCCAAGTTTTTGCACTCTGATATGAGAAAAATTAATTTTCGTAAAGAATTTGATTTTGTTTTAACTCTTGATACCTCTTTTGGCTATTTTCAACATCATGAAAATCTTTTGGTGTTAGAAAATGTTTCCAGGGCTTTGGTTAAGGGCGGTTATTTTTTTGTTGAACTTTTTAACCCGTACCTTAGTCAGTTATTTGATAAAGGCATTAAAAATTGCACAGCCTTTGATTTTGATGGGAATCTCCTAATAGACTGGAGAACGTATGATCAACAACAAAATCGGTTTAAAATCAAAAGGGTATATATTAAAAATAGTGTGAGAAAAGAAGCCTACATAGAAATCCAAAACTATTCGATTGAGCAGATGAAATTATTTCTAAACAATGTAAATCTGGAAGTTGTAGATATTTATGGAGGACAAAAAGGAAGATTGTACGACGAGAGTTCTAATCGATTAGTAATTATTGCGAAAAAGAAGTGAAAGCACCATCAGTGGCACTGCAAATTAAAATATATACAGCTAAAAGGATTTTGGAAAGTAGCTTTGAAACATCTTCGGGTAAATTAAAAGAAAAAGAAATTCTACAGCTTCTTTTCTTTGAAAAACAACAACCAGTATTTATCCACGAACTCCCGCTTTCGCCTAGCTTAGGTGAAATGCCAAACGATATAAAAATTGCTTTAAAACAGCACCATACAAAAGCATTATTTAGAAGTACACATCTTAGAAGATCTCTTTCTTGGCTGAATATGAAAACCACTGATTTTACATCTTTTCAAAAAAAAAAGCCCATTAACACATTATCTCTACAAACCTTTGGAATTGGGGATTGGCCTGTAACAAATCGTCTGTCTGTCGTTAAAATAAAAAGCGATCTTAAATCAATTAAACAATTGATCGCATTTAGTAAAAATAGTACAAACAGATGGTGTGTGGATTTTAATGGCAGCTTAAGCGAAGAAGCTTGGACATACTTGATCAAAAATGCAAATTTCGATAATTGTCTATGGGTAGAACAACCATTCCCGTGCAGTAAATTAACATTTAAACTTGCAAACCAATCCCCTGTATCCATTTATGCAGATGAAGAGATCTCTAGATTATCGCCAGCAACATTTAAAAGCTCACCCTATACTGGATTTATTTTGAAAACTATTAAGCATGATTTTTCAGTATTTTTAGAATGGCTTACATTTGCTCAAAATAATGAAATTCCTTGCATTATTGGGACGCAGGTTTGTGATGAAGTTTCGTCTTCATTATGCCGATTTTTTAATCAATTCTCTACAATTTGTGTGGACTATACTTCTTTAGCGAGCTTTTTTATAGGTGCAAATTTAAATGAAGAAATATTTACTCTAAAAGAAGGGTTTGTAAATATAAACAGTAAAGTATTTGAGTTTGTCGAAGATAATTACTCGTTATTGTTTGTTGCTGAAATTTAATTGAGGAGAGTTCATGTGTAAAATAACAGGTTTATGGACGATGTTTACATCTTGTTTTGCAAAATGTAATATTGTTCAAAATGATTTTGAAATACACTCTAATAAACTGATATTAAGAAATGTAAATCCATTGGATTCTGAAGGTCTTGTAATGTTGGCTAATGACCGTAGCATTGCTGATATGATGAATGGTTCCATTCCTTTTCCTTACCCCAGTGATGTAGCAGATAAATGGATCGAAAAACATCACCAGGACAATCTAAATTCTCAAGCTATGTCATGGATCATCACTTATAAAGATAAAAAAGCTTTAATTGGGTCGATTCAACTTAGACTAGATGAAAGTAGAAAGTCTGCTCGTTTTAGTTATTGGCTTGGAAAACCCTATTGGAATCAAGGAATAACCACGGAAGCGGCACGATCTGTCTTGAAATTTGGATTTGAACAATTAGGCCTCGATAAAATTGAAGCTGAAGTGTTTCAAAGAAACCCGGCTTCTAGGGCAGTTCTTCTAAAACTCGGGTTTATATTTCAAGAAAGCACAATTAAAGAAGAAAAGCTAGATCATCGCATAGAAGTGTTTGAATTGTATTCGCTAGAAAGTCAAGCTTATTTCATGCAAGAAAGGTGCTTTTAATTCATGACAGAAATAAAAATAAATAATCTATTATGGAAAAGATATAAGCTGTTTTATATCTCCCAATCGACCGCTTTTATTACCCCCATTTTATATACATTTCTTCAAGAAAAGTTAAATTTATCCATAGCTTCTATTCTTCAAATTGCATCATCGTATTGGTTGTTGTCCATTTTTTTGCAGTTGCCCTGTGGAATATTTGCTGATCGTTGGGGTGTGAAAAGTAATCTCTATTTATGTCTCATTCTTCAAGTAATATCTTGCCTATCTTTGCTCTTCATTGGTAATGTAGCTGCGTATCATCTATATTTAATTTGTATCAATATCGCCCAATCATTATGCACGGGTGCGAGCACAATACTTATAAAAAAGCAGTTTCAAGATTCAGATGAGAAAAAATTTAAAGAGTTTACTTTCAATCTTCAAAATTCTTTTTACAAAATCACTTCTGTTTTTATTGTTATTTCTTCTGTTTTGTATACAGTAAATGTATTCGTTCCTTTTGTATTGCAAATTATTAATTTTGCAGTTTCTCTTTACTATTTACGAATGATCCCAGAACAAAGTTTGTCTAAAACCAACAACCAAAAAAATATTTTTTTGTGTGCTAAAGACGATATCAAAAAATCTCTCCTTTTTATGAGTAAAGATAAGTATTATTTGTATTTAGTAATATGTTGCATGTTGTTTGGTCTCGGAGTGAACCTCAATCATAAATTAATACAATCTCAATTAAATTCATTATTTAGTCATGACAAAGTAGTTTTAACGGGTTGTGTGATTGCGTTAGGTAATTTATTTTCCTCCTCAGGTGCAAAGTTTTTTTATGAGTATATATCTAAGAGGTTTTCAAGCTCGATTGAAATCTTGGTGTTAGGCTCCGTTTTAATTTTTTCCTATATGCTCATGAGTATCAGTTATATATGGTGTGTTATTTTGGGATTTATGACTATCAATATTTTTAAAGGTTGTTACCGACCTTTAATCAGTACAGAACTTGTTACGCATTACCCATTTAAAAATTCAATGAGTACCAATTCATCTATCATTTATTCTATAACTGTAATTTTTTCCTCATTGATTCAGTATTTTCTGGCTTATAGCTATAAAATCATTGAAATAGGCAATCTTACATTTGCTTCTTTTAGTGCCCTTATTCTGTTTTGCAGTTATCTCTTCTCAAGATCAAGTTCTGAATGGAAAATTAAAAGTCAGATAAATGCATTAACGGGTAAATTGGGGATTATAGAGAAAAAAACAATTACATTTCATATATTCAGCTCTATCCATCCACAACCAGTGAGGCCCATCTTCAGTTATTATCTTATGCCACTAGTCTTGGAAGGTATCCAACCAAGGCTGTAACTTTTATCAAAGAGGAAGGCAAGCAAGGCATTAAGTCCCCCTTTTTTGGAGAAGTTCATTTAAGTGATATTTTAGATTCTGAAAAGCAATACCGTATTTGTCAGCAAGTGTTGAAAATTCCTGAGCAGAAATCCATCGATTTGCCAAATGCTAAAATTTTTCCAGAGCAACATATCTTTCGTCCCACCATTCTAGAACTTATAAAAGGTGATTCCTTTTTAAATCAATTTGGGATCATACATGGTGACTTGCATCCTGAAAACATTATGGTAATCGATGAAAACCCTTATGTGATTGATTGGGATTTGTGTGGAAAAGGTCCGATTTGGTACGATTTATTATCTCTATTAAGCCATCCTCATTTATATCTCAGTAAAGAGCAACGCTATCGACTCTTTTTGGACCATTCGAATTCCTTCGATGCAAAACATCTAGATTTATTGTTTTCTTCATTTTGTCAATTTAAAGAAAAACAGCTTTTCCAATTTGCTTCTTCCAATAGCAAATTTTTGAAACTCTCAAGGCTATATTCTGCTGCTATTTTAATGTATAACTCTGGAAATGGCTGTTCGAGATGACAAATATGCGTATATATTTTTTGGGCTAAACAGTTGACATAAAGCTATTGTAGCGTGTATTATTAAATAATAGTTGATATTCATTCTTATTATATATAACAGTATCTTTGGATGGTTATCTATTACGTAAAAATACAATAACTTGGAGGGCGTTATGTTTAGAACTGATGTTAAGGTGGGAGGAGCATATACACCAAGTCCTCTGTTATGTCTAAAGTTATTTTTTGTAAAGGGCCTATAGATCTTCCCCGTCGATACTGCCGCAGTATTCGACAAAGCAGAGCTTGGATTGCGCAACGCCGAAGAGGTAGCAGTTACACGCTTTGCGTTTATAGCAGATCCAACCAAACGACCAAGATTTTGAGGCATCGGCAGGTCACCAATGACCATCCCTTCAGGTCGCTCAGATTCAATCGCCGTTTTTTCCGTGCCGTGTCATTTCGGACCTTGTTAGGACTTGGCACTCTCAATACTGGCTTAACTTACCAGGACGTTTACAGTGTGCGAAAAAAACTATTAAAGCCAAGTATTAAGTGACAACCGGATAGGCAGGCATTAATCCATAGTTTCAGTATATATAATTGCAAAAATAATTTCTTCGTTTGATTCAATAGGGTATCGTTTGATATAGTCTAATGCTTCATTTTTGCTTCTTAATAAATATTCAGCTGTTGTTTCTCCTGTTTTTTTTTGACACGACCAATTATCATAGATAGGAATAAGATTTGTTAATTCAATTTTATACACATCGCCCCCTAATATTCCGATGCTGTCAGACATAATAGAATTTATCAACTTCAGTGCTTCGTCTTTTTTCCAAGCTAAGTCATTTAGTCCAAAATTATTTAAATTTATGGAGTTGCTTTTTATTTTATTCTTAACATTTATATCAATCATTTTTTCACCAAATTTTAATTTTGAATTTATTTTCGAGGCAAAAACAATCTGTGATTGACCATTTTATTGCTTTCAATAATCCATTCAAAGTGACCATCTTTACCTTGATAGTTACCTGATAACGACACTTTTATTCTGCTTATACCATCTCGACCAGTAATCAACTCCTTACTTCCAAGTGAAGCATAATTATCCACTATTTGAGGAAAACCATGAAAATCAGGTAGTCCTGTTTTCCCATTTGGTTTGACCTGATTAAGAACCTTCTGACTATATGAGGTGCCTTTTAATGGATTGCAACATAATGTTTCATTTAAAAGTTGAGGGGCTGTAGTTGACTGTGTAACATGTCCTTCGAGTACTTGTACAGTCCTGTTTGCTGTTTTAGTTGCGACTGTGTAACCTTTTTGTACAGCTAGAACTCCACCCATACTGCCGACTATGCTAAGTCCGTTATCAACAAGGTTTGCTCTATGAGATGACAATCCAGCTTTCTGTAAAGCCAAAGATGTTGCAGTCTCTTGTGGTGTTCCGTAGTAGACTGTTTGCGCGCCTGTAAAAAAATGGTCCAGACCATGTGCCATAACAGGCATTCCAATAAGTCCTGCTGTTCCATAGCTTCCTACGGTGATTGAACCACCCATAAAAGCTTCACCAAGACCACCCATCGCTTGCATAGTACCCTGAAATCTGGGATGGTTTACTGTACTTATCACAGTTTCCTTTGTGGACTGATAGGCAGATGATGCAAAACGTCCATCTAGATCATTGTAGTTAATCGGATCGCCATTGGCGTAACCATAAAGGTCAAGGCAAAGGGGATGACCGATTGGATCGGGACTGATGAAACGCCCTCTCTTGGGATCGTAGTAGCGCGCGCCAAGCCAAACTAATCCGGTTGGATCCAATCGCTTACTTTGCCAAGTGAAGGACTTTGCTAAGGATAAAAGGCTTGTCTCGTTCTTTGGAGGGGAACAAGGGCCATAAGGTGAGGGGTAGTCCTCATTCCATAGGGTAGGTTCTTTAGATGTAACTGCTGTAAGATTGCCGATGCCATCTATTCATCCAATAAGTTAGATTTTAGCTTACCAATTTGTTTGATGGGATTTTTTTCCTCATTGATTAGCATTTCAGCCAATAATTTGAGCTCCCTTTCTGTATATTCAAATTGAGGGTCGTCTTCCATTCTAAACAATTCCTCTAGGACTTCCCTTTCTGTCACGTCTAACTCTCTTGTATGATTATAAAACAAATGGAAAGCCCATCTTGAAATTCTGGCAATATCATATCCTTTTCTTAATTCTCCTTTTAGTGCTTCCCCTATTTTTTTTTTATAAGTCATCTGAGTAGTTCTCTTGCAGTTGGCGGATAATGTGGACTTGTTAGTTCTTGTCCATTAATGTTTTTTGGGTGTACACGATTGACTTCACCAAGATGATTATAGCATTCATTCCATCCTCTAACTTTCCCTGTTACAGGATGATATTCAACAGCATAAGCACTTCCTCGAGTAGGTCCACTAGTACGAGATATTCTTTCCGCCTGATAATACCGTATTCTCCCATCAGGAAGAATACGAGTTCGAACTACAGCCTGTTGGATGTCCTGCAATTGTGCCAATTTTCGATTTAAATTAACAGCAGAATTAACACTCTCAGCTCCT
>JABDAE010000064.1 GCA_013289325.1 Chlamydiota bacterium | reverse complement strand
GCAAAGTATGGATTTTCTGCCGGAAGAACTTTAATTGCCATATCAAATGAGGGGTTGAGGATGATAAAAGTAAAGGCTTATGCAACGCATGGATCAAAAGAACTTCTCATCCCTTTCAGTTTTGAAAGGCGCAATTGCCGCCTGACAGATGTCCAAATCGAAATCCTTTATTGCGGCGTCTGCCATAGCGATCTGCATCACGTTAAAAACGAATGGAAAAACACGATTTACCCACTTGTGCCTGGACATGAAATTGTGGGACGAGTAGTGCATGTCGGAGATAAAGTTAAACAGTTTAATATTGGCGATATAGTCGGTGTGGGGTGTCTCATCGACTCTTGTCGAAGCTGTCCAAGTTGCCGCGATCATTTAGAACAATATTGTGAAAAAGGACTGATCACTACTTATAATAGCCTAGACAAATATGACCATGAAGTCACTTACGGGGGCTATTCATCACAAATTATAGTCGATGAAAAATTTGTCCTCCATATCCCCAAAACTTTTAAAGAAAGCGATCTCGTGCAAGTTGCCCCCCTTCTTTGTGCGGGAATCACCACTTACTCCCCTCTTAAACATTGGAAAGTGGCCCCAGGAAGTCTTGTAGGCATTATCGGATTGGGGGGGCTTGGACATATGGCTGTCAAGATCGCGCATGCGATGGGAGCCTTTGTCGTTGTCTTTACAAGCTCGCAAGAAAAAATAGCCGATGCAATCCATTTTGGGGCCAATGCCGCCTTTTTAGCTAATGACCCCGAAGGGCTGACGACTTACTATAATAAACTAGATTTTATCCTCGAGACAAGTTCCGCTCCTTATACATTGGCAACCTACTTAGAACTTTTAAAACGCGATGGTGTGATGTGCCTTGTGGGGCTTCCATCTGCCCCTTCTGAAATGTTTGAGGCTTTTAGCCTAATAAAAAAACGGGCAAGCATTGTAGGATCTCTTATTGGCGGTTTACAAGAAACGCAAGAGATGCTAGATTTTTGTGCAAAACATCAGATCCTATCTACTGTAGAAGTCATCCCCATCCAACAAATTAATGAAGCCTACAAAAAAATGGAAAAGAGAGCAGTAAAATATCGCTTTGTGATTGACATGGCTACTTTACATTGAAAAGTATATGCAATATTGTTTATAATTAAACTAAGTAGATATTGTAAAACCTGGTGCAATTATGAACAATCCAAAATTACTAGAAGACTGCTATAAAAAATATATGGGCAGCATACGAGAGTGGCTGCCAGATGGAATGGTCGATGTCGACCTTAAGGTCTTGCATGACCTTGGAGTCCTTCACTACTCAACAACCCAAACTGCCTCCCCTATTACAAGTCATTTTCATATTATTGAATCCTCTGAAAAGCTAACGCTTGCAAATGATACATTTGTCATATGGATTGTGCCTCAAAAAAATGCAGAAGGTCCAGTGACAGATGTATTGATTGCCCTTCGCAAACCCCGCTCCCTTAAACTAGAAATCGGATTTTCCACGAAAGGGATTTACAATAACTCACAACTCATCCTTCAACTGCTTGAAAAATTCTTAGAAGATATTCAAAGTACAGAAAATAGCATACAAAATTTAAGGTGAGTTTCTCTTGACTAAAGTTAGCTCATTTGAACCATTTATATGGCGATAAGAGGCGTTATCCATCATTTTTCTAAATAAATACACACCAAAGCCGCCAATTGGCATTGTCTCAAGCGTTAACCCAATAGGAGCTGGTGGTGCATGTAAAAGAGGGTCAAATGGGATCCCTTGATCCTTGATGATAATCTGTACCCCCTCTTCAAGAGGCAAACCCTCACAGCAAATTTCGATTACGGGATTTTTGACCCCTTCTTTGGCCAATTCCTGCGGAAACCCGTGTTTAATGATATTGACAATGACTTCTTCTGCAGCAAGCTCTACCATCCAAAGTAAATTGGAATGCAGTCCTGACAATGCGGCAGAGTGCTTGACAAAATCAAGCATCTCATGGAGATTTTCTAAATGGGCCTTAAACTGCTGTTTCATAGCACTGGTCATATTCACCGTAATAGAAGATAGTCTACAATCTTGACTGCCATCGCCTCATACAAGGGGACGTACATGGCATCTGTTGCCGCGTCAATATTCGTCAATTGCCCAAGCGAAAAAACATTGACTCTATTGCGGCTAAAGTAATAATCGTGATCAAATTCAACATTGCAAGACAATTGGACTGGACCCACGAGATTTAAGCCCTTACATTTATCACACAATGTGACCTCGACGATAAGAGTTGCTCTCATCTCTGTTGGGATAATTTCTTTTCTTAATTGTCCTCTTTTTTTGCGATCATAACGAAAGCCGATCTCATCTTCTACCACATTGACAATTTTTACTAAAAGCTCAAACTCAGCCCCTTCTTTCGCAGCCCCTTCTTCTCTATAGCAAAACCGCCCAGATTTTACCAATTGCTTGATGACAGCGGCAGTAAGCGCTCCATCGGTATCTCCTTCGATATAAGGGACGCTTATAATCCGATTTTCCCCATCTACTGTATCTAAGGAGAGAATCTGATAGCCACAGCTAGTAAATAACAAAATTAAGCTTAAGCTTAAAATTCTATACATCAACACTAACTGCCTGAAAGCTGTCCACGCCTTTCAAAGACCCCTTGCGATCTTGGTTCAATTTCTTCTATTTCCTCTTGCATGGACTGATCATCATCTTCGCATAAATCACCTGGCTCTTCTTCAACGTATGGATCTTGATAAGTCACATCAAGGCATAAAAGACGGCAGCGAGACATTTCGGCAATCGCTGTATCTGGAAACTGATGAATCGCGTTGTAATAATAGATAATTGCAGCATGCTTTTGGCATGTTCTTTCGTAAAAGAGTCCCATCTGATAAAGCCCATTAGCATAGATCTCTTTAATTGCTCTTAAGTCATCTCTTGCAACAAGAAGGCGCTCTTCTCTTGGAAATTGCTTTTCAAAGCGCCCTAAATTAATTTCGGCAAAAGCTAAAATATCTGGATTTTGACATTCGCGATACGCCTGATCGACATAAACTTTTGAAATCAATAGAAAAGATTCAGGAGCAAATTCTGATTTTGCAAATCTTTTGATCACAAGCTGAAAAGACTCAACAGCTGCTTTATGATCCCCCATCGTCCAAAGTAAATACCCTTTTGCAATCAGTGCTTGCGAGGCGATCTCATGGCAAGGTACAGCTGCGATCACTTCATCGTAAATCTCTAAGGCAAGCTCCTTACCACAAGCCCATTTAGGAAGCTTTTTCGTCCCAAAAAGACGCCTTTTAGCCCCATGCGCTAACCTATCGGCAATGGCGAGCTTATATTGGATTGTCTCTTGGAAAAATCTGGGGCTAGTTTGACATTGTAGATATTCAGAAAATAAATTATTGGCTAGATCATACTCTGCTAGATAATAATAGGAGATCGCAAGGTAGTAGTACCCTTCATGTCCATATGGGGTCGTTGGAAAATTTTCTGTGACCATTTTAAACTGATAGGCAGCCTCTTCCCACTCATCATTTTTTATTGCTAAGGCACCTGCTTCAAAATGCTTTTCGCAAGACATGGTCGGAACGTCTGAAATTTCGATGATTTTGCCATTGCGTATTGTAAAAGATGCATCGAGCGTATCGTTTTGCAAAGCACAAGAGGCAAGGGAAAGCAAGCTAAAAGCTGTCTTAAAAACCTGGTATTTAAAACTCATGAAAGGCACCCATTTTTGAAGTGATTTGGGTATAAGAGTAGCGTAAGGGTCTTCAACATGTCAAGAGGTTTAAACAAGTAGATTGAGTAGAGATGTCGATCACTCAATGCACCCTACTCAATCAAATAAAAACAAGAGATTTAAAGTTAAATAGCAACTGCGTCTTGTGCGTAAGAGGTAGCTGCTAGTGTGGCTACAGTCGGCGCTTCAGCTGCTTTTGCATCGTTAACCACCGATCTAAATATCGAAAAGATAATGGCCCTACGGCTTTCATCTCCAACTAAAAGGTCATGATAAATTTTGGATATGGCTTTATCAAGAGAGCCTGGGTCTGCTATGCGATAGGCAAGAACAGAGCTCGTCACTGCCACAGTTTTTTCTGCCAGCCCCCAAGTCCATCTATTATACCAACGATCGTGCACCGCATCACTTGCTGCTACTTTGACACTTTTTTCAATAAAATCTGTCAACAACGCACTCATTTGGGCAATTCTCGTTTTAAGTGCTGCGCTCTTGGCTTGTCTTTGCTCCTTTGCAAGCTGCTCGAGTTGATACGTCTTTTGCTGATCACCAAGTAATTGGTCTGCCATAATCGCTTTCTCATCATCTGTGAGAATGCGATTTAAGACCTTATCAACATCGATGCTCACCGCCCCATCAGATTCCGTTGACCAAAACTCCCTTAAAGAATCGAGTGTGATTGTCAAAATTTCCTGAGTTGATGGAATTGCTTCAATCCACTCCTTGGTATTTGCATCGATCAATGCATTCACGCTATTTGCAAATAAACCGCTAACTTTTCCCGATAACAGCTCTGTTCGACCAAGAATATCCTTTATAAAGGCATTGTAGGCATTAATTTCAGCAAGATCTGGCGTATGGTGAGGATTTGCCGGCGGATTAAAGAATACCTTAAGACTTTCACTCATGTCGCCATCTTCAAATTCTTCATTAGCTTCTATTTTAGCGCGTCTTGCTTGGCACAATGCCTCTTTTAACTTTGCAATCTCAGGCAAAATGATTGCCAAAAACTTCGCATGCCCGTAATCTTGCCCTCTTAAACCTTCAAATGCAGAAAACCCAAGACTCTGATTGTTCATCAGAATGGTCCATCTTAAACTAAGTTCATCAAGAAGATCTCTTGGGATCTCATCTGTTTCAAGAAGTGATAAAGCTTTGCAATTTAGCATGAAATTGGCATCGATATTTCTTGATAAAACCTGTTTAGAAAACACAACTATGACTTGATCCATCACCATTGGTAAAACTTGCTCTGCAAGCAAGCTATCGATAAATGTACCTTCTTGAAGAACTTTAATCGCTTTTCTAACAAGTTGTGACATTCCCACACTAAGAAGCTGCTGAGAAATTAAAAGAATTCTCATCTCAAAACGCTCTTGCATTTCTGCACGGTCTAAAGGGTCCATATTCGTTATCGCCCCAAGAGTTGCTTTGTCTACAAGATCAAAGAGTGGGGCAATAATAGACGAAAATTGAATATTCACAAGCACTTCAGGCAAAAATTTATCCTCCCACAGCCGCTTTAATGGAGTTCTTTTATCATCGACAATGGGAAACAGCAGATCCACGATATCAGTTCCAAGGTCATAAGTGGCTTTTTCATCCATTGGGGTGTGGTGACCCCTAATCCTTTCTTGCAGATGGGAAAAATTATGGGAGATAGCTGTCGAGAAATTGATTTTGTCAGTGACTTCTAATACCCTTGCAATGACTTTTTCTACAATTTGAGTGGCATTTCTGTTAATCATCTCATCGACGGTATTGATCAATACCATGGGTTCTAATAAAGGTTTTAACTGAGTCAAACCCTCCTGATTAAATAGGGAAGAGATTCTTTTTCGTATGTGATCGGTTAATTCCTTAAGAACTCTTGTATAATTTGCTTGTATATCCTTTGGATGTAATCCATATTTTGCTGCATTTTCCGAAATTTCCATAAAGGTCATGAAAGAATCAAATCTCTTGCTAATGTAAGAAGATACTACCCAGCCAATGACTGGCTTAATATATGCCTTAGCCTCATCCGTCAACATGCCACTTAGCCAAGCGCGTTTTGAATCTGAATCTCCTTCTGCTTCAAGCAAATACTGACTTAAAATCTTTTCTAATTCCTCCTTCCGATTCTCTCTTGGAATTTTTCTAATCGCACAAATGATTGCGGAAAAATCAAATAAAGTAAGGAATGGATCGTCATACTCTTGAGAAGTTCTATTTGCCGGGCGTGTGGAGGCTCTGATCGCATCAAGTTTTCCCAAATACGTTTTAAACATTTCAATAAGGTTTGATGTGCCATTTGTAAATGTAGCAGCTCCTGTCACAACCTTAGGAATAATGGGGAGTAAACACTTCACTCTTCCTTCTAGTGAAAGGGTATCAATGACGTCATCGGAAAGAGCAAGAGCTTTATCTACAAGAACTCTTCCACTGTTTCTTTCGGCATGATCATATGGAATAGATAGTTGTAAACTAGGTGTAGATGGCCCGGCTACATCCGGATCTTGAGGAAGATTTGGTCTCAATAATTCTCTTGATGGCCTTATGGGGGCTTTTCTCCTGTTTAGATTTGTGTCGACAACTCTTGAGTGTTCGGTTCGACTTAAACGTATTTTCTTATTAATTCCTAAATGACCGTTAAAGAACTTTCCTACGGCATTAAAAAAATTTTTCACCACCCTTTTTATTTTTTGCAATAGGCTTTCCTTTCTCACAGGGGCCGTTAAGGGAATATCGCGAGACGCTCCTTCTGCTGAATTGATGGATTGGAAATCAACTCTTCTTGCAAAAACAGTTGAAGAAGCTGCGTCAGCTGCATTTAAGTCATCCATTTGCGCGCTATGCGCTTCTCTACCTACAGGATTCATTCGAAAGCCTTATGTAATATGTATTGAGGTGAAAAGTAGCATTCAATAATTAAGATTTCATAAAGATGCACTATATACGTTTTCTTTGCGCAAAGTAAAGAATGTCTTTGAAAACTCTAAAATTTCTATACCCAAGAAAACTGAAGGTTGAGGCTTAAAAAGCCTTCAGCCTATTTTTTATAAAGATGTCATGCTTGATTATCCAGTAGGTAAGGGACTGGATTCTCCAGTCCCTTACCTACTGGATTTAGGAAAAACAATGGGGTCAGTAGTGGCCTGAGTGACCTTGTTAAAAAGTTACAGTTATTGACTTGCCCCCTTTTTCTTGTAAATTTTTCTCGATTCTTTCGGCTTTTTTCTCAGCTGTTACTGCTTTTCTTTCAAAGTTTTGACCTTCCTTAGTCGAAAGACCTCCTGCTTGAACCGATTCCTTTTCATATTTTAATGCCTCTAAAGTAGGCTTGCTTTCTGGATTGAATAGTTTAATTTCCTTTAAGGTCTTTCGGGCTTCTTTCTTCTCTTCCCGGCTTGCTTTAGGATTCTGTATCGTTTGATTTGCCGCTTGCTTTCCAAGCGTCAGCAAAACTGCCGCACCCTGCTTCTCTCCAACCGTACCCTTCTCCGCTCCAATCTGCATAACTATTTTCGTACTCTTATCTCTAGGCATACTATTATTTATGACATCATCTACTTGCTTTTTTATTTCTCTTTTTTCTTCTTTTGTTAATGTTGCTGCAGAAACACTTTGCCCTGCAACTAAAGAATTAAATGCCAATAATATTAAAACAATTTTTACAATTTTCATAATGATTACAGTTTTTTTTGTTAAGTTAAAAAAAACTAAACCTCCGAACACCATTATAAACCAAAAAAAATAATATTCAAATGATTTTTATTAATAAATTATGAGGCAATCAGAGCAAGAGGAGAATATTTTTGCAGCAATTCATCAGCTGTTAGAAAGATTAGCTGCCCACACACGCTTGCTCAATCAAAACGGAGATTTATTGTCAGCCTCGAAGGGTGTTATCCCTTCATTATCCGCTAAATGGGGGTTAGCTCCTCGCTTAAGCAAAAATTCTACAATGGGCAAATGCCCATTTTGTGAGGCGATGAAAAGTGGCGTGACCCCATATGCGTCAGCGAGGTTGACATCAGCCCCTTTAGCGACCAATAATTCTACAAGCTCCAAATGGCCATCTTGAGAAGCAAGCATAAGCGGGTGTACCCCGTCTATTTCCGTACAATTGACATCGGCACCGTGCTTGATCAGCAATTGGGCAACTGGCAAATGCCCATTTTGTATAGCAATTTGAAGAGGGTATACGCCTTTTCTTTCCATGAGATTAACATCGGCTCCATGAGAAACCAGCAATTCCGCAACGTTTAAACACCCATTTTGTGAAGCGATGTAAAGAGCTGTGGCTCCATCTTTTTCTACAAAATTGACTTTGGCACCTGTTGTGATAAGCAGCGAAGCTACGCTCACATGTCCACCTTGTGCAGCAGCGTGAAGCGGTGACACCCCTTTTTGGGTCGCTTGATTGACATCGGCTCCATGGGCGACCAAACATTTTACACTCTCTAAATGCCCTTGTAAACAAGCCATGAAAAGGGGAGCGATCCCATTTTTGTCTGCTTGATTAACATTAGCTCCATGCGCGATCAAGAGTTCAGCAATGGCAAAATGTTCATTTTGTAAAGCGGTGTAAAGAGGTGTTATCCCCTCTTTTTCGGAAAAATTCACATCGGCACCATTAACAACTAATAATTTCACAACTTCCAAATGCCCATTTTGTGCAGCCACGTGAAGGGGTGTTACCCCATTTTTTTCAGCTGGGTCCAAATCGGCTCCATGAGAGACCAGCAATTTAGCAACTACCAAATGTCCATTTTGTGCAGCTAGGTAAAGTGAGTGGACCCCATTTTTTTCTACAAGATTGACTCCTGCTCCATGGGCAATCAACAATTCTACAATTTCCAAAAAACCATTTTGAGAAGCAATGTGAATGGGGACGACTCCATTTTTCTCCGCCAGATTGACGCATCCTTTGCCCTTGCTTTCAAGCAAATACTTAACAACATTTGTTTTGCCTTCTTTACAAGCTAAAAATAGAGGATTGATGCGCTCAAGATCCGCTCTATTTTTTATGTCCAGGACTTCTTGTGTAACCATATAATTTCTCCGCAACAACTAATTAACTATTTCACAATTTTTGTAAAAAAAACAACTATAACAAATCAGACGATTTAAAACAAGAGTCATATTTCCCCATTCTAACGCATGGAGCTATATGCTGCCTCCGCTTTGCCTTTGCGGATGAAAACATTGAACCGGAGGGAATAGCTCGATATAATTCCAGGCTATGCTGCTCATCTTTTCATTGATTCTATCCACATCTGCCCAGACCACATCTGCCCAAATGCTCTGCACCTTTGCCCACTGTTCTACCTGCTCATTGCAAAATGCTATCACGGCAACAGATTGTCTTTCTGAGAACTCGTCACCAAATGAAGGTGATAATTGCTTCACGCCTTCCTCCGCCTTTGTCACAAGCCCCCCCAGCCAGCTCTTTGAGAAAGCGGGTTGTTTTCGGGTCAACCTCTTGATCTGAGCCTTATTAGGCTCGGACGCAAGCTGCTCTTTCCACTTTATCCTACGCTTTATGTATTCTTCTTTGATCTCAGGGATATCCAAGTCTTTTCCATCTCTTATATTCTGCACGCGTGTCACCTTGGCATTCATCTCAATGTGCCCGCAATAGTTGTCACTGGTTATAGTCATGGTATCGGTTATAGCCATGGTGGACAGATCGGCCAATCTCTTATTCGCGAGCAGCACTATCTTATCGCCTAGTAAATCGATGCGGCTAGTCGCGCAAACCGAACGCTGAAAATCCACCCTTTGCTCAGGATCTCTTGACATCACCGTCACCAGGGAACACAAGCCTGTCGTCTTCATATAGGCATCAAGTCGTTTGAGTGCATCAATTCGTTCAATATCACTGTTTTTCAAACAGGGGTTATCTGTGGGATTACCTATCTGAAGGCAGCTCAATCGCACAGTCAGACGGTTTTGGTTACTTTTATCTACCAATGGGATTTCGCAATCACACATCTCTTCTAAAGAGAATTCATGAAACTCTTCATCTTCTATTACAGACTGTATCAATTCGTGGACAAGTCTCGTCTCGTCAATGAGAATGCCATACTTTATCTTAAGAATTTCTGCGAGGACACTCACGAGTGTAGCCTCGGAGCACGCCTCCACCCTTTTTTCTATATTCCCTATCGCCCTATTCCCTATCGTCCATTGCCTATCACTCACTGAAAAAGTTCGATGTTCGCTCACTAAAAGAGGCGAAGGTGGGTCTTGAGGAAGACGGGAAGGTGGGTTTTGATGAACAGGCGAAGGTGGGTTTTGAGAAGAAGAGGTAATTCTAGAATCAGGCGAAATATCAACCTCAGAATATTCATTCAAGCTGTGGACTCCCAAGCTTCTGTATCTAAGCAACACTTCCTCGCTGATTCTCTTCAACTCTTCCCCCTGTTTTTCCTGCAGGTTGCGGGATTCCACAGTGGTCTCAAGCAGTTCTTGGAAGAGCGATTTTTGGGCTTGTTGTGCTTGCCGCAAGTCCTCCTCCACCGCTTTTACACGCGCCTCCAGATTTCTCTCTGTTAGCATTTCACGGGGTGGTCGCTCTGGCAATCCGATCTTGGGATAATACTTATCCTCAAGCTGCCCCCACTTTTTCATTGCCTCTGTATATTGATCTTGAATATACTCCTTTTTAATACACTCCTCTTGTAATGCAGGCATCGCCAATCGCTCTCTGAATGCCTTCAGTTCATTCTCTAATGATTTCAGATGGAAACGGAATGCAGCAATGGCCTCGAGCAGTTCTCGTGAGGAAGAGGCAATCACTTTTTCTGCTTGCTTCAAGACCTCCTCCAACTCTTTCACACGCATTATTAACACCGTTTTCTCTGGGGAAGCTAACCGGTCATATAAATTTTGCTCGATCTTAGCAGGATAGTCGGGCGCGATCTGTCTCCACTTTTCCATTCCCGCTTCATATTTTTCTCTGGTCGGAGGTATAGCCAATTTTGTTTTATTTCTACTTTGCACACAAGTGATCACGGGATCCATCTCACAGTGGCCACGGTATATGCTCTCATTTACAAGAACGGTCGGCTGCGCTGCCCAGCTATTATTCCCGAGCAGCTTATCCTCGAATAGCCCATCCCTTTTGCTTAGGTTGCCTATGCACCCAACTGCGCAAATATCATGCTGAACATCCTGCTTTGTCTGATAGTCTTCTTTCATTATCGTCAGTATGCAAGAAAAACCCGTCGCCTCCATATAGGCACAAACTCGCTTGAAACTACAGTATCTTACATGGGGTTCATCACCTGAGTGCCTTACGCAAGGTTCATCCTCTGTCAGAGGGCGCTTCATTCGTACAGTCAGAGTCTTTCCATCTTCATCCTGAACTGTGAGTATGAGATTACAAATCTCCGTTGCTAAGAGTCCATGATACACTTCTTTGTCAAGTTTACGCTTTTCTAATGCGTCGACCAGTTGTTTCCACTGAATGCGAATGCCGTCATACTTTTTCCGAAGACAGTCTTCAAGGGCAGTTGCGAATGCATGCACAACGCAAGACTGTTGCATGCCTTGGTCTCTTACGGATTCCATGCCCCTTGAAAGGGGATGTATCTCTTGAGGAAAAGGGCTAGGTGTCAAACCAATCGCCATTTAACACTTCCATTCTATAGTTTATGGATTTCAGACTTAAAACTACAGGGGTCCACGTTATTCTAACAACAAGAGTCTGCGCACGCATTCACGAATTGATAATTCGTGAACGCGTACTGATTAAAATCTAGATTATGAGGAGCTGCTAGTGATGTTGCCTTCTATCTCTATTTCTACCTCTACCGTTCCCTGCGTTTGCTGGCTGTTGACCGAGAGGGGCCGTGACAGTAGATGCAGCAGTTGCATAGGACTGTTGGCCGCGGGCTACGGGAGTAACCCTTTGCGCTGCTCTTCCTGTTCGTTCTGCAGCAGGTCCTGCTGCTGCTGCGCCTGTTGCTGTACCGGCTGCTGCTGCTGTGCCGGCTGCTGCTGCTGTGCCGGCTGCTGCAGCTGCGCCTGCTGTTGCTGCTGTGCCTGCTGCTGCTGCTGCGCCGGCTGCTGTGCCGGTTGCTGCACCCGCTCTAGCTGGTCCTGCTTCAGATTCTGGCACATAGGTGCCTGTAAAGTCGCCAACGTCGTAATGATCCACTCTTTGTCGGCACACGGGGCATTCGAAGAGCCGCTGTGAACAAGGTACGCAGGCTACAAAATGTTGACATGGCTGCAGACGCGTGTTGCGAGGCGCATCTAAGCACACAAGACACTCGCGCACAGCAGGAGCTACAGGAGCAGCAGCTGTCGCACCCTGCGGCAGCATCCTCTGAACAGCCGTTAAGGCCTCTACGACCCATTGCATGGTAGGCCGCTTACGACCTTTGTCAAGGCAGCGGGCTGTAATAGCCGCAAGCCCTTCCATCACAGCTCGATTCTTCTCATGAGCCTCTAGCAAAGGCGCAGCGGCGGGCCAGAAAGGATCGCCACCATCACCACAGTCTGCCCCTCTCATGCAGAGATCAATAAGAGCCTTACCACTCATATTCCTCAAAACATTCTCTAAAGCCGCATCGAAACGCTCCCATATCATCAGCGGTCCATGGCGCAAAGGAGCGCCGGTTGCTACCATTAGACACGTAACGCCAAAGCTAAATACGTCGGCAGCTTTTGTTGCGCGCAGAGTGCAAGCATACTCGGGACAGGTAAATCCCAGAGTCCCCACGGCAAAATCGCGTGTTTTGAGAACAGCTCTTGTATTATTGTCGGGATTGTCGGCGGTGCTGGCAATAGCTTCGAGTTTTCGCGCAAGACCCAAATCAGCTAAGCGTGTGCCCAATATAGGATCCAAAAGAATATTGTCTGTTTTGACATCGCGATGAAGGTATCCATGGTGATGCAAATGTTCAATACCACGCGCGACTGTCAACGCCACCTCTAGTCGCTCGTCCAAAGTAAAGGAGAGAGGGTTAGTACGTGCCTCTAGCAACCTCTCCTCTAACGTTCCTCCTGTCATGAGCGGATAGATCAGGCATTTATTTTTACCCACAGTGATACCCATAAGTGGCAGCAAAGCGACGTGTGCGAGGGCTGAGAGCGCATGCGCCTCGGCTAAAAACTCATTTTCCCCTTGCATACTGTCGGCGTCCATCTTCTTGATGGCCACTCTACGACCACTGCGCAAGATCCCCTCTTTTACAGCGCCGAAGCCTCCTCTACCCAAATAAGGGGGCTCAAATGCACCACCTACTGCTTCTAACACCTCTTCATAAGAAAGAATCTGTATTCCACTCTGCGCAGGCTCGCCACCCCCACTCGGCCTTTGTGTGGCTTGCCGAAGCTGCCCGCGTAACTCGACATTCTCCCGTTTGGCGACAACCAAATCTTGGGTAGTCTTATCAAATTGAATCCGCAGCGCGGTGAATCTGCCTTCAAGTGAATTTTTCTCTGCTTGCAAGAGCTGTGTACGCGTTTGAGCCTCTCGATAAATCACATCTCGCTCACTCTGCAAAGTCGCTACTTGACCTGCATACCGTCCAAGCTGCGTAGCCATGCTGGTGGCCTGTCCGGTGATCACGGCCATTTTGTCTTGGTGCAGCTTTTCTAACTGTGCATGAACCTGCCTCTCCTTAGCAGCTAAATCCTGCTTGGCCTGGGCTACAAGCCTTTGTTGTTCTGCAGCGCCCCTAACTAGTTCATTATTGACTCGCGTATTTTCTTGTGTCAACCGCTCCATTTCTACAAGCATCTGGTTCTTTTCAGCTAAAATCTGGACCACCTGCCTTTGAAGCTTGATCAACTCAGCCTGTTGATCCTGGACGAATGTGTTTGTAGTCTTAAGCTGCTGTCTCAACACCTCCGCGTCAACTCCTGTATACATGGCGCCTTGGCTGCCAGCGGCCTTAGCGGCAATGTCATCGCCTGTGCCTCTTCTAAGTGGCGGCGTCGTCGTTTGATTGGGCGCAAAACCCGCAAGCCGCCCAATAGGCGCCGCCGGTCCCGTAGCCTTACAGTCGACAGCATGGTTCATCAACTCTCTTGGCGGCCCACTTACAGCTCTACCACATCGGGAGCACGGGCAGTTTTTGGCTTCGCTCTTATCCCACTGCCCTTCAAAGAAGGTGCGACCGTTGGGTGTGTAGTATATGCCGCGCCCCTTGAAAGAGCCATCTCGAGATTCCCCCTCGAATAAAGAGCCGTCGCTCCACTTCATGATGCCCCAGCCGTGTGCCAATTTGCTATCATTTAAGTGACCGTCGTATTTCCGGTTGTAGCCAATGCTTCGAGTCCCTGCCACGACGACGACCCCATCCACTTTTAAAACTTCCCCTACCGAGCAATGCGCTGCATGCTTAGTGACATTCCACATGTTGCCGAGAACGTATTGTTTGCATTTAGAGCACACACCTTCTTGACACTTGTTCCCCTCCCAGCGCCCTGTCACCTCCACTTGCCTATTGCCGGCAACCTTAAATGTTCCCATTCCATGGAACGTGTTGTTGCGAAACTCTCCTTCGTAACTAGACCCATCGGCCCACCTGATTACCCCCTTGCCATGCGGACTATTGCTGCTCACCCCGAGTTGACCAGTGTAGAAGCTGCCGCCGCCAAAATCTTTGTTTCCTTTAAACACCATTTGACCTTCTATGGTCTCGTACTCCTCAGGTTTGTCCGCAGCCGCTGACTGTGTCGCAGGTGGTGCGGTCAAGCCGACTGTACATGAGGCGGCGTGGGCATTCAACGCTCCCATGTCCCCTTTTTGCTTTCCTCCACAGCGCGAACAGTAACACTTCGTCGCACTATACATGTCCCATTCACCTGAAAAGGAGGTTAGCCCACCTGGAACGGTATAGGTGCCCAAGCCTTTAAAGCGCCCTGAGCGATGCTCCCCTTTATATTCGCTTCCATCGGCACCGGTATAAGTGCCCGGGCCATGGGGATAGTTGATTTCATTCAGATAGCCCGTATAATTGCCGACTGTTCCATGGTGGACCGTCTCCCCATCGACTACCATGTTAGGATACTCTAATTCACCTGACGCAGGAACAGCTGCCTCAGAAGCGATTGCAGGTTTATTAGCGGCTAAAACTGCAGGCCTATCAGCAGGTCTACCAGCGGCAAGTTGCTCGTCGCGCGTTCTTTCCATGTATTGCGGGTCGGTAGGGCCGCGCGCAAGGATCCGCTCTGCCTCCCGCAGCTGTGCGGCTGCAAGAGCGGCTTTGCTTCTTTGCACCGGCGCCACTCTTACTCGATCTTGTAGAAGGCGACAAAGATCGACACGTCCGCTTTCTGCTGCAATCTGCACAGCAGTTTGCCCTTTGCCGTTTACGATAGAGATCAAGTTAGCGTTGACATCGAGTAGTGTCATGCACACATCGGTCTGCCCTCCGGCAGCAGCCAGGTGCAGCGCCGTAGATTGATTTTCATCGACAGCCATATCCAGTGCTGGCGCCCACTGCAGCAGCATATGGCACACACCTGTATGATTGCCGCACGCTGCCAAGTGCAGTGCCGTACGACCTTGCTGATCAGCAGCCAAGGCTGCCTGAGAGCCCGCTTCTAGCAATAACTGACAGACGGCTGTGTGGCCTTTAACAGCTGCCCAATGCAGCGGCGTCTTGCCCTTCATATCTGTTGCACTCACCATTGCAGCCGCGGGCTCTTTACCCGCAGTGTTCAAGAGCAGGCGACAGACGTTGACCATTCCTTTGCCTGCGGCAAGGTGCAGCGCCGTTCTGCCGTCTTTGTCAGCTGCCGCAATTTGGGTCGGACATTTGGCGATGAGCAGCTCACATACGGCATCGTGACCACCGCTTGCGGCAGCTAAAAGCGCCGCATTAGCTCCAGATACAACCTCCTGATAGCTATCTTTAAGCAGCGTTGTGCATGCTGCCACGTTGCCAGAAGCTGCTGCTGAGAAAAGGGCATCAGCTGGAGTTTCTTTAAGTATCACAAGGTTTTTGAAAACGGCAAAACTCTTTTGCCCACATGCAGGACAGCTAAATGGCGAATGCGTTTGTACGACGTGGTACTTGCAGACATTGTGCTGGCAATCTGTAAACAGATAGGGATGGCTTGACTCCTCGACTGCACTAAAAGGCTGGTGGCACTTAGGTACATCACATATAGGGTGAGGGGGAGCGAATGAATCACCTCCAGGGCAGGGAGGTGCATCAGCTCCATGGCGTGGACCTACGTATTTAGGGTCTTTAGGGTCACCTGAGAGGCTTGTATGATGCTGAGGGGGCGACCCAACAAATGGCGCACCTTGTTGACATGCCCCATTAAGCCTTGCAGGCAGGCTTCCTGGGATAAGCCCAGGCTGAAGGGCGCTTGGACAAGGAGGCGCTGCCGCCGTAGATCCGATTGTAGATGGAGGAGGGGCCGCCGCAGTAGAACCGATTGCAGCTGGAGTATGGGCTGCCGCAGCAGAATTGAAGTCAAGTGGAGCAACACCTGTCATAATAAACCTCTTACTTGATAGTCAAAACAATAAATCTAAAAGAAATCTGTTTTATTGTCAACAAAAATAAAACATTAAAAATTAATGTTTGTCAACGCAACTGTATACCGAACGTGTTTCAAAAATTGGAATTTTAGCAAGAAGGCGGCGCCATTTTTTGGTCTGGAGCGAGAGACCATTGCCTTTAG
>JABDAE010000063.1 GCA_013289325.1 Chlamydiota bacterium | reverse complement strand
AACGCCTCTTGATCGTTTATGGATTGAGAGCCAAAAAGTGCTCTTAGTGCAGCTTTTCCATCCATCTTGACTCCTTCAGGGAGAATGGGTGATTTCCCTATAAAAATCTTAGGGTGTGCCACAATTTTACGCACCCACATAGGGTCTTCATCTTTCTCAAAATGGTGTTTTTCTGTTCGGACCTCCAAAGTTGCAATTTTGTTTTTTGGCATCAATGTAAGGAGCTTATCGGTTAATTCGCCATCAGAAATAGCAAAGTTATCCACACCTATTTCTTGACCTTTGATCGCAAAAAAACAATCATTTTCATCTTCGTCAAGATTTTTAAAGTCGACTTTCTGTATATCAGTCAGTAATGTTTGCAAAGTATTGTCGATTATTTTGGCAACAGCTGGCAAAGCGGCTACATGAGAGGAATCAAACTGAACATCTGGCGGCCACGCAGGAGGAGAAGTATTTCTTGCAAAGTGCTCTTGGAGAGCTTGGCTTTCGTAATGTATTGGCCTCTTGGAAACTACTGTAAGAGGAAACCTTATTGGTTTTTTAGTAATCGGACAGATGTATTGTCGCAGTGTTGGATACCTTTCGAACTCTTTAGGCACTTGCGACCATTCAGAGATATTTTTAGTCGCTTGCAGCTTTCTCATCTGCTCAGCATACTTTCTATTTGCCTCTATAATGAGGCGGTCGGCTTGGTCGATATGAACTTTTACTTCTTCTGGAAATGTCTCTTTCATCTGAGAAATGATATACAATGTCTTAAAACCATCCCCTATTTCAGCACCTACTTGATAAATTTTTTTTGCATTCATCCCGGCTATGCCTATCCCATTTGCAACATCTACCGCCTTGCGGGCAGCATCTAAATTTCCCCCAACCATTACAGGCATTAGCGTACATCCCTGTTGAGACACGCAAGATACCCTAAAGAGGGCTGTACCGACAAATTGAATATAGTCATCTACATACACTTGTTTTTGAAATCCTAATTTAATGCCTGTGCGCATGATATCGCTTCCGGCAGCTGCTGCTCCTAGCCCTAATTTGATTGCAGGTTGTGCATCATAACCGGTTGCACCAATAGCTGTAGTTTGAAAGCCAATAAACAATAAATTGGCTCCAATTCGCATGGTTTTTTCAGTAGTGGACGCAGTATCGTCCTTTGCGGATTGGTAGATATCAAAAGCGGCGCCAAAAGTTTGTACTGCTATAATGACATAAGGAGCAAATGATCCCAAGACGGAAATGGCTTCCATAAACGCCATACAAATTCCTTAAGGTTGTTTTAGCGTTGTTTCTGTAAGAAGCTGTTATGCATTTCCAATCTTGCATCGATGGCTAATTTGACTGCAGGGGCCTCTACCAAATCACTTAACTTTATTGGCTTAGAGGTTTTCGGAGAACGAGCAGGCCCTTTGCCTTGTCCTTCTTCAAAAAGAATCCAATTAGCGATTGCACTTCTCTCATAATAGGTAACACGATCTGGGTCCATGACAGGATCGCGAATAGGGTGATGCGTAATTGGACAAATAAATTGCTTAAACACCTTATCCCCATGTAATGGACCTGGAATATGGGATAGCTCTATTAAATTAACCGGGCCATTATCTGGCAATCTTGCAGCTTCAAAACCTTGAAGCCATGTCTTAAGCATATCGTAGGTATGCGTTGAAAGCTCGTCATTGATTACCAGGCTCGATTTTGTCACCTTAAGAGCAAGCTCAGAAATGACATCTGTTCCAATTCTAATTGTAGCCAAAGCTTGTGCGAGTGCATTGTTTGTTGCTAAACTCTCTTCACACTCTTTAGGGTTGATTGTTTTGTAACCTTCCATTCTATAGACGCCGGTTTCGAAATGGAATTAAACAAGAGCCAGAAATTTATTTCAATTGGAAAAAGCCCCACCTGCTTATTAAAGAGTCATTTTATTTGGCTAAAAAAATACTAGAAATTAATTGCTAGCTTGCAGACAATAGACTTCTTTCGAAACTCGCTTTGGGTGATAAAATTTGGGATTTTTGTGCAGATTTGCTGCAAAATTTTGAAAGCATGTGTATACACCTGGTTGAAAAATTTTGCAGCAAAGATGCCAAAAAGCATGAGTTTAGCGACCAAATGGAGTTTCGAAAGAAGTCTAATGAAGCACATTTTAAAGTACGGGGGATCTTATGTTTTCACTTACGCCTTATTCCGGCGATTTCACTCCTTATGTCGGCAATTGCACAGCGATTGCTTTGCCTGCAGAAGGACAGGTTGACAAATACCAAGCCAATAGTTCACTTAGTCTGCTTGAGCTGCCTTTCGTACAACAAGCAGCTGCATGTGCTCTTGGTTTTGTTATCGATAAGGTCATTTCTTCAACCTCATCGTTTCTCTCCACAATGATGACAGCAGGTCGTAAGGTAGATCGGGCTTTAACTTTTCCATCCGCCGCTGCCGTAGATGTGCGCCCTTTAGAAACGATGGTCGCGGAGTATGAACGAGAAGCCAATCATTTGCTCAAGCTTATGGATCAGCAAATAGAAGAGATACAAAACATGTATCAGAGAATGCAAGCTATTTCTCAATCGGCCTCAAAGCAGGCAGATCAATTAAAACATCTGGATGCTCAAATAGGAGCCACAATTAATAAAGAAATAGAGGTTGAATTCCGCAAAAACAAGTTGGTATATCCCAGTTTTAACTTTTATGACCCTGTTTGGCCTACCAAGCAGAAAATATACATGGAATATTATACGCGTTTCAGCAACCAACTAAAAGAGTTAAATGCTCTTGAAAAAGATAAGTTTCAAGAATGCAAAACTCTGCATGATGGTTTTGAACAAAACCTGGCTGACTTCAGACAGCTAGCAGAGAAAATTGAACAAGCCCAAACAGATGTGACACCCTTTGAAGCTCAAGCCACAAAAACAAATGCGATCCAGCGCCAGATCTCTCAGGAGCTAGGAAGACAATTTAGCCACTTGATTGAAAAATACCCGATTGAAAAACACATCAACGTCGATCATTTAAACCATGATGAACTTGTAAACGAGATCTATCGTCTTCACAACGACGTTCGCAACTGGTATGCGACCCATTCTCTAGAGGAAATGCTTAAGTCTCGTTGATTATGCAAGAGGTCTATTAGCTTTGTAGCAAAGCCTTCAACCTTTCTGCGATGGGGACCAACTCTTCAGTCTGTATCCGATTGAGCTCTATTGTAAGCGCATTGCGTTGCTCGAGCAAGGCTGACAATTTCAGATGTTCCGCTGTGCAGGGTCCTTGCTCAGAATTAGCCATTGCATTAGCCATCTCTATATAGAGTGTATTAGCCCCTTTATCAGCCTCACTCTGAAAGTTTAAAGCCGCATTGTGAGCTAGACACGCCTCAAATTGAGCATGCAAAGCTGGGCGATCCGCAGAATCAATAGGCACCTTCTTCATGATTGTATGGAGCTGATAAATTTCTTCGAGCATTTTCAAAAACTTAAGCTTGTGAGTATATTTTTGAAGCGCATGGCGCTGTGCAATGCGCAACAGATTTTGAGACCCTCCTTCTTGGGCACCTCCACCACAAACCCGATCAACTTCAGCATCTTGTGCTTCATACTGTTGTATGAGAGGTTGAAGCTCAAGTTCGTCTCGCCTTTGAATAATGGCTAAACCCTTGTTTAGTTTTTGCCTTAACTGATAGATTTCAAATGGTTTGTCAAATTCTACTTTTTTCGCTATAAGCCTTTCCAGTTTATTCATGGCTATTTTTTCAAGTCTTTTAGAAAAAAAGAGCTCATAAAAACTGGCTGGATTTTGAAGCACCTTAACTAAATCCTTCAGTTTCTCAAAAATCCCCTCCTCTTCGGGAGTTCCCTCACTAACTTCTACTTCTCCATCTGCAATGGCTATCAATTTATTTGATAGTACGGCGCTATTATTGACAGCATCGACATACTGCTTATACTTTTTATAGTGCTTGTATGTCTTCCAAATAGGGTTTGCAGAGGCTGCAGGAAAGGTAAGCTGCTTATCTACTGCCAAACAGACAGTCCAAGTGCGGGAAAGAAGAGAAGAAACCGCAGCATAGGCAGGTCTTAAAAGGTACTCTTTAGCAAAATCAACAGGCGATTTAGGTGGCTCGTAAACGACATCGATTTCGATGGTGACCCTTGGGGCATCAGCATAAATCTCCATCAAAGCTGTGGAAGTGGCTTCGTTTGAAAGCAATCCTGAATCTGGTACAATTCCGCTGACAACGCCTTCTGTAAACGACATGTTTTGCAAGAAGGTAGTGCACAAAGTAGTAGAGTTTGAATACAACGGGGACAACATACTTCAATCTCCTTAAAATTTTGAAATACTATCGGTATACACTAAATAAAATATTTTGGCGAGCGAAATTGAAGTTTATGCCACCTCGATGATCTCTCTGATGTATCATCCAATTGAAGAGGCGATCTCCCCTTTTAAGAATAAGCAGCAGCCCCCATAAATAAAGATTTTTATTTACAGGAGCTGCTAAAAGTAATTATCAAAGGTTGACAGAAGAGATTTTCCACTGTATATTACCCAGGATTCAGAATGAAAACAGGTAAACATGTCAACAAATTCTTTAGTAATATTGGGCCCATCAGATATCAAGAATTTTTGTAATCCGAAGGTCGCCCCTCTTGTACAACAAGACAAAAGGGTTCTTGACATTTTCACCTCTATTTATGATGGCAGAGAAATACCTGACACCTACACCCAAAGTGATACAAGACAATTTAACCTAAACGGTCCTTGGCCAAACACCTACAAAACTCTTAGCTCTAAAGAGCTGCGCAAAGAGCTTCAAAATGTTTACAGAGAAAATTCTAAAATAGTTCGTAGGGCTGATTCATGTTCTAAAGATATAATCTCTTTTGAAGAACCTCTCTTTATTCTTCCTCAAATCCTTGAAAAAAATGATGAGACGACTTTCAATAAAACGGGGGAAGAAAAAGTTCCTGTTTTATTGGAAGAATTATTTACTCGTATTCAGAAGAATGAATCTAGTACACCTTGCAGAGCTGCCCTGTGCGGAGATGGAGGAGTCGGGAAAACAACGCTTTGCCAATACATCACCTATAGCTGGGCAGAAAAGCCGCAATGGCACCAGTTTTTTGATTGGATTTTTTTAATTCCGTTACGAGAAGTAAATAACAATGAAAATATCGATTTAATCAATTTCGTCTATCAAAAATGGTTTATTTCCCACATCTGCAAAAATGCATTTGAGAATTTTTGGAGACGGCACATTCGACAATCCGATAAGGTTCTTTTCCTTTTTGATGGGTATGATGAGCTTTCGGATCAACAAAGACTTTCTTCTCTATTAGATCCTTATCCACAAGCACACGTGTTAATGACTTCTCGTCGATGTGCCATGGATACACTTCGAATGTACAAAGAGCTTAATATCAAAGGTTTTAAAGAAATAGATATTTACAACTTTATCCACTTTTACTTCAAAAAATGCTATCCATATAGCAGAAAGTCTTATCGATTTTATATCCCTACCAACTCACAAGCATCTTCAAACCCTGTTGCAAAATCCAATGCTACTCGATTTGTTTTGTGAGTATTGGTTGAATAATGTTGAAAAAAGCAAAAGTGTCACAATCACGAGTATCTATAAACACTTAGAGATATCGATATTAAGAATACACCTCATGCGAACTGGAAAAAAATGCGCAACCGATAAAGAAGTAGAAAAAGCTGGAGAAAAATTTATTGTATTGCTTTCTAAAATCGCATTTTCATCTATGAGTAAAGAACAATGCGAAACTATTGAAGCCAAGGGAGTTGAGGAAGTTAAAGAGCCGGGGTATCCCCTCTTAATAGATGAAACTTTGCAGTTAGATCTTTTGGTAAAAAATGACTCTTCGTATCACTTTATCCATCCTACACTTCAGCAATATTTTACAGCTTGTCACCTAGTGAGGCTCTTGAAACTTAAAAATCCACAAGCTCAAACGTTCATCTGCAAAAATAAATATAACCCTCATTTACAACAGGTTTTTTGTTTTGCAGCTGGCTTATGCTCCTTAGAAGATAAAAGATTACAAGATGGAGCTTCTACCACTGCTGAACATCTTTTAGATAGTTTATTTGGTGCTTATCTTGATGAAGGCACAAAAGACCTAATCGGCGTATACGAAGCTCAGCTGGGAGTTCAGATGCTTGAGGAAAGCGACCTTCCTGCTAGCTTGCAAAGCAAAATATTGCAGAAACGAATTTCTTTCTGGACATGTCCAGAGACACACCCTGATTTGTCGGAAACACATTTTAATAAAATGACCCCGATACTCTCCAGTTGTCCAAAATATACAAATGCATATTGCATACCCTACATGATCGATCACATTAATGAGGGGAATGCAATCCAATTTTGCTCAGATGTTCAGCGCCTAAAATGTTTTATACCTTCAGTCATTTTTAAGCTAATGGCATTACTAGAAAGCAAAAATCCGAAAGTCGTCATCGCATCTGTGAATGCACTCGCAAGTGTTGATCCAAGATTTCCCAATTTTTTAATGATCCAAGAGGCAATATTTGCTCTTTTGCAAAGCTCAGATGAACACCTTCTAAACGCAATTGGTGCACGAATAGACATTTTCTACAATTTTCCTCCCTATATTGCCAAAGCAGGGAGACAATTGCTTATTAGGTCTCATCCAATTGCTAAAGGGATTGCATTAGTGTTGTACATCGTCGCTTTAAGTCAGGAAAACTCAGATGCGCATAAAATGGCTTTGATAAGGGTCTTTAAAGATGCGGACCTAAAGACTCAACAACACGCATTAGCTTTGCTCGCCGATAATGTTTTACGAAAAGACAATAAAACTGTCGATATGCTTTTCGTAAAAGAGATAGTTAACTTCCTTAACTCATCTGACAATAGCGTTAAAAAGCACGCTTGCATAGCACTAAGCTTTGTTAACATTCAAGATAATGCTATAAGAGAGGAAATAGTAAAAACGCTAGAAAGTTTCCCAATTGAATTGATAGAAGAAGCTTGCATCACGATGTGGGCTTTTGAGGCTCGCACAAAAGTCATTAGAATAATATTGTCTCTTTTAATAAGTGCGAGTGCATCAGCTCAAGAAAGTGGTTGCCGGCTCATTATCAATCTAAAATTTGCACATCCAGATTTTGCCCCACTGCTAACAAAACTATTGCAGGGTAAGGACTTTAATATAAGGAAACAAGCCTGCCAAGCGTTAGAGGTAATGGACGCTTTGGAATCATCGACAATCCATGAGATTATACAACTATTAAGCTCTCCTACCCCATCTGTTGCAGCCACCGCTAAAAAAACACTTGTAAAGTTCAAAATTTCCGACCTTGTTCACATTCAAGCCATCATTGCCCTGCTAAAAGATTCTACATCGAATGCTAGGTATGCCGCACACCAGACATTATTGGAATTACTAAGAGAACCTGCAGCCATTCCACATATCGCTTTGCTCCTTTCTGATTCTGAATTAGATTGTAAACTGATCGCATTCGAGGCACTGATGAAATTTTATCTAGAAACGGCAGTCTCTCCTATTCCCATTCAAGAAATCGTTGCGACTTTGCCAAATGCGGAGAAGTTACTGACGCTTATAGAAAAATATCATGAAGCCGCAAAGTTCTACCAGCTCGCCCCATTTTTGGCAAGCCTTCCTCCAGGTATATCTCCCAGCCCATTCCTTTTTGATAACTTGCTAAAAGCGTGTCATCAGGAATTTTTGGATCGTTGGACGATAGGTTTACATGCCTTTATCGCCCTATGCAATAAATTTGGCGATTGGAAAAATGATGGTTTAATATTTACTGTCTACGCAAAGCGCACTTTTGAACTTGCCATGCAAAACAACAAAGCCTTGCATATGTTTAATAGTCGGCTCCATATTGACGGCGTAGAGCTCGATGTCAGCGCTAAATTTGCAAATCAATTAGCAAGTCAGTTGTCAATCATGTGATATGTTTCTTAAGACGCTGGGCGTTGAATAATACCGTAAGACTGCTGATCGACATGGCAAATGCTGCAAAAATGGGTGTCAAGAATCCAAAAGCCGCAAGGGCAATACCCACCACATTATAGAAAAAGGCCCAAAATAGATTCTGCTTTACGATTCTTTGCCCTAAAAGTGCAAAAGATCTCATTTTGGTAAGCACACTTAAATCTGTTGTCAGCAAGATATCCGAGACATTGATCGACATATCGGACGCAGTGACCACCGATATCCCCACGTTTGCCACTGTCAACGCCGGCGCATCATTCATCCCATCCCCGACCATTGCGATGGTTCCATAGTTTCTTTTTAAGCGCTCGATAAACTCCCGTTTTTCTAAGGGAGTACATAGCGGATAATACTCATCAAAGCCGCAAGTATTAGCGACAGCAGCCACAGCTTCTTTGCCATCGCCAGAAAGAAGAATCGTCTTGATCCCCTTAAGGCTTTTAAGAAGCGGCTTGATTTCGGGACGAATAGTGTCTGCAAGCTCTATAACAGCTATGCAAATATTGTCTTTCACGACATAAAGCAAAGACGAAAGGTCCGTATTTTCCGGTGCACCCTTTTGAATTACGATGCCAAGCGTCGTTAGAAACCTTTCTGAACCAATCACGTAAGAAATACCGTCGATAACTCCTCTTAACCCATATCCAATCACTTCTTGCATCTCTTCAACAGGTTTTTTTATGCCGGTAAGGTTTAGGGAAACAGCGCACGCCACCGGGTGATTTGATTTACGCACAATCGAAAAGATAGCATTTCGATCATTTGAAGAAAGATTTTCAAGCCCTTTCACCACTTGAAAGCGCCCTTCTGTGACAGTTCCAGTCTTATCAAAGACAATAACAGCCTCCTTGCCAATATAAGGTAAACACCCTCTGTTTCTCACGATAACGCCTAAAGAGGCCAAACCGTTTAAGAGGTATGACTCGGCAGCAGGGGCTGCAACGCCAAGTGCACATGGGCATGAGATGAGAAGAATAGAGAGCGCTCTTAAAAAGGCTGTTTGCAACTGATTCTCAGATGAGAAAAGAAACGACATGATAAAAGTGGTAAGGGCAATTAAAAGAACGCAAGGAACAAACCACCCTGCGATTTTATCAGCAGCTCTCACATACATCGACTTATGATCGATATCTTGCTCAATCATTTGGATAATGCGATGGAGCGCTGTTTCATTCTCATCTGCAGTGACTGCGTAGCGCAATTGTCCTTGCACAACAACTGTGCCGGCAAGAACTGAAGAATTCGGGAGTTTAGAAACAAATTTTGACTCCCCTGTCATCAGAGATTCATCGCAAGCGCCGCTTCCCTGATCGACAATGCCATCTAGAACAATTTTTTCCCCTGCTAAGGCAATGAGGATATCTCCTTTCTGTATCTCTTTGACCAATACAAATTCCTCTTTACCATCGGGGAAAAGCTTTCGCCCCCTTCTAGGCGTCTGCCTACTTAAGCGAAGAAGCGCTGATTTTGAGGAAAATTTAGCCTTGGCCTCGATAATTTTTCCAAGAAGCATAAAGGCAATCACAATGGACATCGAATCAAAATAAACGCGCGTCCCCCCCATCATGAGCTCGTAAAAAGAAATGGCAAATGCGGAAAAAACGCCGATGGTCACTAAGATTTCCATCCCATAAACGCCTACCCTAAAAGCATTGAAACACCTTTTCCAGATAGGTAATCCACTATAAAAAAGCACAGGCAGCGAGGTCACCATGGAAATCCAGGCAAACAGATTCCCATACCCCTCTCCGTCATAATTAAAGTAAGTGGCATAAAGGGGGTAAGCGAGCATCATGATGTTAAGCGAACAAAACGAGGCGACAATGAATCGAAGATAAAGGCTCACATCCTTTTTCTCTTTAGAACCAAAGAGTTTTGCCTCGTAGCCAAATGAGGAGATCGCCTGCATAATAGCCTCTTTGCCGACCTCTTTGGGATTATATTCAATTGATGCAAGGTCTGTGCAATAATCGATCACGGCATGAAGAGTGCCCCGTTTACTTAAGAGCACTAAGCGGATGACCTCTGCACAAGACGGGCACCACATGTTCCCGATTTCAAGGTATAATTTTTCTCTCTCAGTATCTTGTAAGGAGCACTGCCTCTCGTGGGTCTGCCTTTCTTGAATTCGATCTAGCAAGTGAGGATTGGAAATTAAGCCAGATTGCACTGCCTGTAAAAACAAGGGGTTACTTTCAAACCCCTCCACCTCATTTTTAGCAGATAGGATGTTATATACAGCATGGCACCCCATGCAACAAAAGTGATGGGTCCCTTCTACAATCGGACTTTTGGAAATAGAAACGCTGCAAAGAGCGCAACACTGATTGGACACTTTTGAACCTATCTTGATTTGTAATCTCCTACTATGCTATAATTAAGCTTAAAAAAGGATTGTAATTCATGAAACTTCCCCTTTGTTATTTGGGTAATCCCATCCTTAGAAAAAAATGTGCCCAGGTCCTCGCAATTGACGATACAATCAAGCAGCTTGTGCAAGATATGGAAGAGACGGTAATCGCTTTAAGAGGCCTTGGCCTTGCCGCTCCACAAATTGGCAAATCGATTGCGCTTTTTATTTTAAGGATCGCAGATGACGGTCATGATGATGGAGATGATACAGACCATGATACGATCACAACAGAAGTCTTCATTAACCCGAAAATCACAAGCCACTCTAAAGAGACGTGGATGCGGGGCGAAGCGTGCCTTTCTATTCCTAAGTTTTACGCAGAAGTAGAAAGACCTACACACATTACAGTCGAAGCGACAGATCTTGAAGGAAATCGCTTTACCAAACACTATTCCATGGGAAAGGCAAGGGCTGTTTTGCATGAAAACGACCATCTCAATGGAACGCTTTTCATAGACAGAATTCGCGGTAAGGAGCGCCAAAAGCTTGAGCGCTCCTTAAAGCTTATAGAAAAGCAGTACCGGCTATTGAATTAGTCAATCGATTCCACTGGAAATGGAGTCGAAACGGCATGTCCAGTGCGCGCCATTGATGTTGTCCAAAGAGATAAGATAACGCAAGCTACGAGAAAAATCGCTGCAAGCCACGCTGTAAAGGTCTTTAACACATCGGCAGTCGATGTCCCGAATAAAGAATCACTTGCAGAACCTCCAAAAGATGCGCCAAGGCCGGAGCCTTTTCCCTCTTGAATCAAGATCACTAAACAAAGGACTGCGCAAAGCAGGATAAAAAGCGCTATCGTAAAGAAATATAAGAATGTTCCCATAAATAAACCCAATTTTTGAAAATGTTGTCTTATGTGAATATAGCTGTTTTTCCCATATAAGACAACGTAAAGTTTTTATATCGAAATTACTATTTTGCAGTGAGGATATTTTTAAACTCCTCAAAAACAAGAGAGGCTCCCCCTACGAGCAAGCCATTGACATCTTTTTGTGAAATGATTTCAAAGGCATTTACCGCCTTTACAGACCCTCCATAAAGTATCTTAAGATCGCAAGAAATGTCTGGCTCATAGAGCCGCTTTACCGTATTTCTAATGTCATTTTGCGCTGTTTGTATTTGCAAAGGCGTGGGCGTCCTTCCTGTGCCAATGGCCCAAATCGGTTCATAAGCAAAAGATATGTGTGTCATTTGATCTTTAGTAATGTCTTTAAGAGCGCCTTGAATCTGCCTGTCTAGTAGGTCTTGAGTTTGCCCCTCTTCTTTTACTTGCCAAGATTCTCCAACGCAAATGATCGCGGAAAGGTTGGCAGCCATTGCCATATGCAGCTTTTGATTAATTGATTGATCATCTTCATAATGATAGAGGCGCCTTTCTGAATGCCCTATTAATGTGAAAGAGCCTCCAGCATCGTTTACCTGCATTGCAGAAACATCTCCGGAATAGGCCCCTGCAGAAAAACAACTCACATCCTGGGAACCAATGGCTACATTTGTTTTAGCAGCAATCTTTGCAGCTTCAGCGATAAGTGTATGAGAAACAGCGAGAGCGACTTGGGTGTGTGATGGGACTGTGTGCCGAGTGAGAGCTGAAATAAATTCCTTAGCTTCTGCTAAGGTTTTATTCATTTTCCAATTTCCAACGATAAATGTCGATTTCTGCATGGTGTTACTATAAGTGTTTTCCCTAGATTCTACCTATCTGCACTAAATTTGCATCAAAAATGTACCGGCTCTATATCCACTCAAACATGTTAAATTAGTTCACTTTTTGGATAAATCTACTAATTTGACACTCATTAGTAGATTTTAGTAGGTAAAAAATCCCAATTGGATAGCCTAGTGTCTAGCCGGAGTTTACGAGTTATGAAACGCCATTTGATCCATTATTTGGTACAGAAAAATGGAATGCTTCTGTAAAATGGACCCTTTGAAGGGGAACGCTCGCGCTTATGACTCAAACAAAACTACCAATTGGAATACAAGACTTTGAAAAACTGATTGTCAATCAGTATGCGTATGTTGATAAAACAAAGCTCATCTATAAATTCGCCTCCCAGCATACCCCCTATTTTTTATCGAGGCCAAGACGCTTTGGCAAATCACTCTTAGTGTCTACATTGCACGCCCTTTTTTCCGGAAAACGGAATCTGTTCAAAGGTTTATGGATCGATAAAGCCGATTGGAACTGGGTCTTACACCCCATCATTCATTTGGATATGTCTCTTATCAACAACAAAACCCCCGAAATGCTGGAGAGGGCCTTGCTGCATGCGTTAAACCAAATGGGATCCTCACATGGCTTGACTTTATCGGGAGAATCCCCTTCAGATTATCTCTCTGATTTAATCAGGCAACTGGCCTCAATTTCCGGAAAGCAAGTCGTGGTATTGATCGATGAATATGACAAAGCGCTGATCGACAATCTTGAAGATTTAGAGACTGCCAAAAAAAACAGAGAAATTCTTCGCAGGTTTTACACGGTTCTAAAGGCACATGATGCGCACTTAAGATTCACCTTTTTAACCGGCGTCACCAATTTCTCCAAAGTCTCTGTATTTTCTGGACTCAATAATTTGAATGATCTGACGATGAGAAATGAGTTTAGCTCACTTTTAGGCTACACAAGACAAGAGCTGCAGCATTATTTTACAAAGGATATTCATGATATTGCCACGCTTAGCGGGCTTTCAATAGAAGGGTGCTATGAGTTGATCAAAGAATGGTATAACGGCTATCAATTTTCAAAGCAAGGTGAAATGGTTTACAATCCCTTTTCAACCTTAAAATTATTTGAATCTAAGGATTTTATCCCATACTGGTTTGAAACAGGAACCCCCACATTCCTCATTAAATTAATACAAAAAAGAGAATTTGATCTTATTAGTCTAGAACAATATGAAATAGCAGCGGAAGACTTTAGCACTTTTGAAATCGAAGAGCTACCCACAATCCCCTTACTTTATCAAACCGGATACATCACGATTAAGACGTTTGATCCCAAAATGAGTACTTACCGCTTAGACTACCCTAATCGCGAAGTGGGCCAATCATTTTATACGAGTATTTTGCGTTATTTTGCGACCTCAAAGGCAAGCGCAGCGGATCATCTCTCAGCTCTTTACCATAATTTAGCAAAAGCCAGGTGGGATTTCTCTGAATTTTTCACCCTTTTTTCAGAACTTCTTGCTTTGATGCCCTACGATTTGTACCTAAAAAATGAAAAACACTACCAAAGTTTATTTTACCTCATCATCAAATTAGCCGGCATCAGTGTCAGCGCTGAAGTGCATACGCAAAGGGGCCGCGTGGATGCTGTCATTGAAATGAAAGACAAGGTGATACTCTTTGAATTCAAACTAGACAAAACTGCAGAGATGGCAATCGCTCAAATCAAAAAAAAAGAATATTATCGAATTTATTCTGACAGAAAAGTTCCAATCTATTTAACCGGCATTAATTTTAACAGTCAGCTTAAAGCAATGGACGACTGGCGCGTAGAGCTGTTATAAAAATTGAATAATTAGATTCATCAAGAGTACGCGTTCACAGATGGAGAAATGAAAACATTTTGGAGTGGGGAAATTGTTTTGGATAGCACACATTAAATGGTATATCATGATACCATTCTTTTAACCTAGATCCGGCAGTTCGAGATGGCAAATTAATGCAAGATCTTGAATTAGAATCACTTTGCAATGGGGTGGGACATTCCCAAATGGTGAAGGACCACCCCATTGCAAATGATTCTGGTTCAAGAGATTGCGTTAAGTTGCCGTCTCCAACTGCCGGATTTAGGTTTAACCCGAAAACGGGTGATAAAGATGAAAATGATGATTTAACCCTAAAAAGGAATCCCCTGGATATGAGCTGCCCTTACGTCAATCATGATATGCGCAAAATTCGTGACTTACCGCTTGGAAACTCTTATAAGCCTTCCGAGGTTGCCACCTCGCGAGCTCATTGGTCTTTAGAATCAAATCTCACCCCTTCTGTTCGCGATGAAGTTTTTCAGGCTCAGAGGGAGAATTTTATTAACAACGCTACTACAAAAAAGCAAGCGTTGGGTCCTGTGACTGCAGAAATTGAAGATCCAGAAGAAGCAGCCCTTTTGACAGATCAATGTGGGCGTATGATCTTTAGTCAGGCAGCTATTGAGAATCACATGGAAGAGCGCATCGCTGCCTTTTTAATGCAGCTCATCGACTGCTACGATACCACCTTTCATTATACAATAGGCAAAACACAGGATCAGACTGAAAGCACGCCACCGATCCACTTTAAATTAGCAGAAGGGCTAGAGCGTCCTCCACAGACAGATCTAAAGATGAGCTTTGCCTCTGCTCATCACGGCACAATCCCTTGTATCTGGTCCTATCCAAGAGAGGAGTGGGAAAGATGGAAAGCTTTAAACAATCCAAATGCAGGTGAAAAGCCCCAAGCCAAAATCCACTTAAACAAGTCTGATACTTATTACGCCAATAATGCCTGCACGGGTCTAGCAACAGAGATTAATCGTGCTGATATAGACGTCGACGGAAATGACAAAGAAGCCGATGTCGAGTTTGGTCCGATAAAAGCAGAAGGTCAACAACGCTTACGTCACTATTCAATTGGGCTTCTCAATCGAGTCGCAAAAAAAGAGCTTAATCCCATTCAAGGTTTTGGTCTTTACATGGCAAAACTAAAGACGCTTATAAAAAATTTAAATGACGCACAACTGAGCCCAGAAAAGCGGGTGATTTTTGAAACTTGGAAAAAAGTAATTGAAGAGTTTGAAGCTATTTACGAAGGAGACTACCGATTATTTATTTCCAAACTGCTCGGCATCTATGCCTTACCCACTGCGGAACAGGGTATCGATTTAGATAAGGTCGTTTATCCTCGCCACTATCATCTCTTGAAAACAAAAAACACCTACCAAACAGAGTTGGCATTTCGAATCGATGATTTAAAAGCCAAAATTTTAGCGCTTAGAGCGAATAAACCGCGAAATTTCGACAAGGCATTTAAACTTGCCTTGATGAGTGAGGCCGGTGTGCAAAAAGAAAGGGTGCGAATGGTTTTTCAGCGCCATTATAACTGCAATGGTGAGACATTGGAATCTTTAAAACACGAATGTGAGCACACGTGCAAGCCAGCTCTTGCTTTAGTGACTAACGCTGCATCTAAAAAACTCATTGAGGAGTTTTTTGTCACATTTGCTCAATATCTTCATAATTTCACAATCGATCAAGCAAAATTTAGTGCTGAGCTTGTTTCTTCCATTCGAAAAAGTCAAAATTTGTCTTTGCGGGCATTTTCAACAATATATAACGTTACGTTTCCAAATGTTCAAAGACTTAATTACGAACAGCTTAGAAGAATAGAACTAAGCTGCGTGGAACCTTCTAAACCGATGATTGAGCGCCTTGCTAAGGTCCTACATGTACATCCGACTGTATTAATCTCAACTGTGTATAATTTTTGAAATACGTTCTACATAAGCCTAATACAATTTGGATTGATGGAGATTCTTGTCCTAAAGCAATTAAAGAAATAGTTTTTAAAACAAGCCTTCGCTTGAACCTAGAAACGGCAGTTCGAGATGCTAAATTGGCGCAAGATCTTGAATTAGAATCACTTTGCAGTGGGGCGGGACATTCCCAAGTGGTGAAGGACCGCCCCACTGAAAATGATTCTGGTTCAAGAGATTGTGTCAAGTTAGCGTCTCCAACTGCCGTTTCTAGGTTGAATATAAATATCATTATAGTGGCGAATTCCTATCAAAATATTCCTAAAAGCGATCTTATAAAGATGATGGTTGTAGATAAAGGATTCGATGTAGCTGATCAACATATTATTGATCGGGTTGAAGTTTATGATATTGTTGTTACTGCTGATATTCCTTTAGCAGCAAAAATTTTGAAAAAAAAGGCCATAGGTCTAAACCCCCGTGGCGAAATTTATAATGAAAACAATATTTGCTCAATTTTATCGATGCGCGATTTTCTTAAAGAATTTCGCGATGCTGGATCTATTACTAGCGGACCAGCAGCATTTGGTCCAAAAGATATTAAGCAATTTGCCGATTCATTGAATAAACTCGTTTCCTAAATTCCATTGTCGTGCAGGAA
>JABDAE010000062.1 GCA_013289325.1 Chlamydiota bacterium | reverse complement strand
GAATGGATCAAATCATAGCTGACAAGTTCAGCGATTAATTGGCCGCGAAGATCCAATAGTTTTAGTAAATCAATCGGATAGTCAAGCTTGCCATGAAAAAGCTCAGACGGCCTAATCATTTGAATGGTAAGCTCTCTTTCCGCCAGTGTATGATCGAAATATTTAAAAGGACAAACTAATAGCCATCCAGGCTGCCCATTTTCATCCTTGTGAGGGGCAAATTTCCATCCGGGAAATAGCTTGCAAAGTGAAGTCGAATCGGTTGAATAATTATAGGCTTGGCGGTATTGAATACACATTTGGCTATTATTATTTTTCTTCTCATCGATTCCCAATTTTTTCCGCAACGCGTATAGCAACCCATTTTTTGCAATAATCGAATTATTACCGAGTACTTGTGCCATCTCATTGACGGTTGGGGGAGAGGCAGCGCTTCCGCTAGCAGCTGCCAAGGTCGCACTGCCCTTGATCGAACTGTCTGCGTCTCCTAGTTTTTCAAAAAAATCTCTATATAACCCCGGGATCATAGGTCCGCCCGAAAGCAACGTATGCTGAACAATGGAAAGCGTTGTAAAATGTAAAATTCGCTCTAAAATGCGTTTTCCTCTTTTTTGCGGATATGACATTATATAATTAGGACTAAATAAATCCTCTTCTGTAAATAACTCTCCGGTTTGTTGGTTTTTAATTTGCGGATCGTAACGATGAAAATTGATCGCATATTTTCCCGTCTCTAATACAACATAAGGCGCAATAAGCTGCCCAAGAAACTTTTGGCAGGTGTCTGCAATCTCTTTTGCCTTCGATTGGGGATCAATTTGAGCAGGGCTTAAGAGGAGGCTATCTAGATCATCCACATGAATGACGGGTTCAAAGAAATCGCAAAGGTGGGGTTTGTCATTTCCTGTCAACTGCTGATAATAACGAAATGCACTTCCCCAAATATTGGTATAAAAATGTTTATAATTGCCATCAATTGGTTCACTATCCTGTTTTGTGTACATAATCTCAAAACGGAGTGTCGGATCAAGGTTGGCTCCACTAAATTGGAACTTAAGTGCTGCGTCACCCATGGCTGTATTATATTGGTCCAAGTGATCGTGAAAAAAACTGGTTGCATATTGATGAGTTTTAAAGACGCCGCGCTCCCAGTGGTAGTCATTGTCAGGGGCATTTAAGGCCGTATCCAACTCTTCAAATCGGTCGAGATAGGTGAGCAGCTGTTGGCGCAACACGTCATGTAAATAGAAAATATCGGTATGGATGTTTTTCAACGCGTCCATCACCTCAATATGATTTTTCAAGATTGTTTCCCCGATGACTTGAACACCTTGTGCGATCGCGACATTTAAATCATAGAGTTGCGCGATCATCTCTTGTGTTTGCTTAATCATCGCCATAATTTGCTGATTATCTTCGTGAATTACCGAGAGCATGTCGACCAATTGTTGATGACGCAACGTCCCAATATCAGGTCCAGCGCCTTTAAAAAGGCCGACAATACTTCCAATTGCTTGAATGACTTGCATTGGGTTACCAGTGGAAGCCCCCATAATGACCTGAAAAACTTTCTGACTAGCTAGTACTCCCTTTTCAAGATTTTTTGGAAGCTTCACTCCCAATTGACGCGCAATGTGTACACCTGTCAGAAGCCCCGTGGAAATGGCGTTTACTGTTTTTTCTGTTTTTTCCCACTTGTGTAACAACTCAAGAGTCTCCAATTGTCCAATCTTTTTTGGATAGATGCCTTCTTTTATTCCTTCAATTTTTTCAGCGGTAGTCAAATTTTTATATTGAACATCGACCATAAAGCGTAAAATTTGATTTCCTTCCTGCGTATTTTGATTAATTGTTTGAAGGTATTGGTTGATTTGTTTAAGGTCTTTTTCATGATCAGACAGCATGCCCTTAAGTTCCTTTAAATCTGCCTCCCATTGCTTTGGCATTGCTTCAATTGCTGCTACTGCCTTACCAGCTTTAGAAAGCTCTTCACCCAATTCCTTATCGGGGATTGGGTCCGTTCCAAGAATTTCTGCAAAGATGTGGTGATTATTTGAAAACGCAGCTAAAAATTTGGCCTTAGCAGAAGGGGGCAAATATTTTGCCTTTTGAGTTGCTTGCCAAACAGGATTATTGACAAGAAAACTATCAAAAGCTTCTAGTTGTTCTTCTTTGGACATGGCTAGAAGATCTTGTTTGTCCTGATCTGTCAGCGTCCAGTTTTTTACGATCTGAATAGTAGATTTTTCAATCTCTTTTTCTTGTATTTTGAGGCGAGCACTCCACACTTTGTCAATTCCTTTTAAGCCCGTAATAACTGACCCTGCAGCTACCTTTACATAGGGTATAGGAAGCGCTGCGGCAGCCAGTGGTAGCACCACGGCACTTACGGTTGTCACAAGATGATAGGCGTCGTGAATGTCACTCTTCACATTAAAGCGGTTGACATCTTTTCCATATTGTTCAAGCAACGCCCAACTGTTATCTTCTTCCCTAAACCTGGCCGGCATAAATCCTGTGTATTGACTGAGCTTCTCTTGAGCTACCTTGCTATAGTCGGCAGGTTTTTGCTCTTTACGGTATGCTGCAGCTTGAGTCATAGTGCCGACACTTGCTTCGATGGAACAATTCCCAAGTTCCATACTGGCGCCATTTGGCCATGCTAAGACTGTACAGCCATTGATTAAATTTATTGTTGAAGTGTTATTCATTGTGCATTTCTTTATTTATGATGATTGAAGTTTGTTACATTCTGAGACTAACGCGACCAGGCGCTCTAAAGCCTTTTCAGCATCAGTTTTAGCTTGAAAATCTTTCATGATAGCAGTGATTTTGGCAATAGCATCTTGAATTTTGTTTATTTTTTCTTCTTTTGACGTTGCTGAATCAACATCCTGAAAAGTTGTCATTTGAATTTGAATGACATCGAGAATGGGTTGCTTAGCTTGTTCATCCTCTGCTTTTTGCTCAGGAGTTAATTTTAATGCTTCCAATTTTTTCATGACAACAGCTTCAATCATCTCTTTCATCTCAGGTATTCCACCAGTGACGATTTGATGCAAAGTAAGTTCTTGAGCCTTTTTCATTTCCTCAACGCGACCCTCTAAAGGCTTTGCCAAGGATTCCTCCAACCCCTGTCTAAACACATACAACATACCAAGAATATTTGCGGTGCTATGAATATGAGAGCACTGTGCATTTACATTCTTTGACACTAGGGGCACTATGCTATAGGAGCTGCCATTTTTGATAAGATCTATATCTGTTCGCAAACTTGCCCGATCTACACTTTCAATTGTCTTGTCACTATATGGAGCTATCCTTTCCAAATATAATCTGCCGCCTTCAAGCATTTCCGCTGCTAATTGTGAGAGGGGAGTACTCGCTTGCATAATTTTCCTTTTTGTTATTAATAAATTCAGATGCTTTTACTTGCTAGCATATCTATTTATACCGAAAGTGTTTCAAAAGTTTGATTTTTTTGGGTATACATCCTTAAGAGGTAGATGGTTTAAGTTTATTACACTCTGAGACTAACGCGACTAGGCGCTCTAAAGCCTTTTCGGCGTCAGTTTTGGCTTGAAAATCTTTCATGAGATGGCTAATTTTGGCAACGCCAACTTGTATTTTACTTAATTTTTCTTCATCTGTCCCTGCCGAATCTAAATCCTGAAAGATTTTCGCTTGAATTTCTAGAACATCGCGAATGGGTTGCTTAGCTTGATCTTCATCTGCTTTTTGTTCAGGAGTTAATTTTAATGCTTCCAATTTTTTCGTGACAACAGCTTCAATCATGGCATTCATCTCAGGTATTCCACCAGTGACGATTTGATGCAAAGTAAGTTCTTGAGCCTTTTTCATTTCCTCAACGCGACCTTCTAAAGGCTTTCTCAAAGATTCTTCCAGCCCTTGGCTAAATACATACAACATACTCAAAATATTGATGTTATGAACATTTACGCCTTTTTGACCATGAGTTGTAAAAGAATAGTGAGTGCCATAAGGTGTACTTTTGAACGCATCAATTTGTTTTTTCAAAGCCTCATGATCTAGACTTCCATATGTTTGACCACTCATTGATTGATCTACTTTCTCACAATATAATCTACCGCCTTCAAGCATTTCCGCTGCTAATTGTGATAGGGGAGTACTTGGTTGCATAATTTTCCTTTTGTTTGTTTGTTAAATAGAATAACTATCGACTCTTTTCATCCAACCTAAGAGCCATTTACTTTCAATCTCTTCTTTCCCGGAGTTTTTAATTCTTTCTTTTAAGACTTCTTTAGCGGATTCCACAAATGATAATAGGGGATTATCAGTTGAAAGGGGAACTCTTAGCAAAACTTGTCTAAGTCCCCACCCTTGTCCCTTATAGCGCTCTTTAAGAGATGTGCCAAGGCCTTTGAAATTGACATAATCGATCATCGCAAAAAGGCCATTTGAGGTGTCTTTTAGTCTGTTAAAGATTGTTGTAAGGTGATTGCGTTCTTTTGCACTGACCTCTGCAGTTATTTTGGAAAGTGAATCGTCAAAGCGCTTAATGATAAATTGCGCTTGAAGTTTTACCGTCTTTGCAAGAAAGTCTCTTATCTCTTGCATTTCTTGGCTATCGACCTTGGCGTAAAACTCATCTCTTGATTGCCAAGGACATCTTTTAGCATTTTTAAGAGATAAGGGAAGGGCTTGTCCTTGCGATTCTATATAGCGCAGCAGCGTTGGAAACGTTTCATCGAAGGGCTCATCTGCATGCTTTGCCGAATACCATATAAAGTGGCCAATGCCAAAAGAGGCAAAGTTTTCCCCCTTATTCCACGTGGTAAGGCCTTGAATACTGCCTGCACATTCAAAGTCCCAAATTTTTTTGCCTATCGCATGAATATCAGGACTTGCGCTGCAATCGAACGTCACGAAGGCAAAAGATAGATAGGTAGCTACAGCAAATTGTTTCATTTTACATCTTGAAAACGCTTTGAAACTTCGCTCCAATTGATATTATTGAAAAACACGTCGATATATTTGGCTCTATCGAGGGCAAATTGGGTGATATAGGCATGTTCAAAGACGTCCATGACAAGGATAGGTTTGCCTCCGGCAAGATGGCCTAAGTCGTGTTCATTGATCCACGTATTGATAAGCCTTCCCTCTTTTGGTTCAATGTAGGCAATTGCCCACCCAATGCCGCGCATGGCGCCTGTTGCGATAAAATCCTTTTTCCAAAGATCGTAAGATCCAAAATCATCTGCGATCTTTATAAAAAGGGGATCCTTTTCATTAAGAGGGTCTTTACCGCCAAGGTTTGCAAAGTAGTATTCGTGAAGAGTCATTCCATTATACTCCCACGCAAACAATTTTTTTAAACCTGCATATTCAAGCGAGCGATTTTTTTCAGCCGCGTTTAATCCCTCGATTTGATCAGAAGCATTATTGACGTTGGTCACGTATCCTTGGTATAGCTTAAAGTGCATCTTGAGCAATTCGTCATCAAGGCCTTTTACATTGCCGATAAGATGATCGAAATTTTTTGCTTTGTATTTTGCTTTTACTTCTGTTTTTACAGAAGTTGGTGCTTCTGCCATAGCAAAAGACGTAAGACTAAGAGCTGTTATCGCCGCAAGTCCGCTGCATAAAGTGCATAATTTCATAAATCATCCTTTGTCGAATTTTTCCCTATACTGTATTCTTTAAAATTATTATGTCAAGAGGAATGGGAAATGATATTTAAAGATCGCATGGAAGCGGGAAGTCTGCTTGCTAAGGAGCTATCTGCCTTCGCCAATCAAGCTGATGCAGTTATTGTAGGATTAGCAAGAGGGGGAGTTGTTGTGGCTTACGCCATTGCAAATGCCCTACATCTTCCACTTGACGTCTCAGTCCCGCGAAAAATAGGCGCGCCAAATAATTTAGAATTTGCCATAGGCGCTGTGACAGAAGATGGTCACTCAAGCATTGATGAAAGCCTAGTCAATCAATTAAATATCTCTAAAAGCTATTTGGAAAGCACAATCGCTCATGAAACCGAACTTGCCAAAAAGAGAAAGTCGATGTTTTCTTTAAAAAAAGAAATTCTTAAAGAAGGTAAGACTGTGATCTTGGTCGATGACGGTCTTGCAACAGGCTCTACAATGAAAGCTGCAATAAGGTCTGCACAACTTGCAAAAGCCAAAAAAATTATTGTGGCAATTCCAGTGGCCCCAAGAGATACACTAATAGAAATTAAGTCATTAGTCGATGCAGTCTTTTGCCTTTATGTACCTGAAAATTTCTTTGCTGTTGGGCAGTTTTATCAAGAGTTTTATCAAGTTGATGATGAGGAAGTCATAAATATCTTGCAAAATTATCCAGATAATGCATGATATAAAAAATATTTAACATTATAGGAGTTGCATTGTATGTCATGTCATTCTCACTCTCACTCAGGAAGCGCATCAGGAAATAAAACTCACTCTCACTGCCATTGCGGATCTGCATGTAGTTGTGGATGTCATAGCCACTGCCCTTCATGCCATCATGAAGGCGATGCTGGATATGCTAAACAGCTTTTACAAATTGCAGATGAAGCTTGGAAAGAAGTTGTGAAAGAAAAAATAAAAGAAGAAATTCGAAAGAAATCAGATGCGCACCTAACGCAGCTTGCAAAAGTTGTGGCAGATGCAAATCAAAGTCACTGGGTGAGCAAAATGCAGGCACATCATGCAGAACATCACTCTCAAGAGACTTTAAACGAGGCGATTTGTTCGCTTGCACATAATAAATAATTGAGTACGAATACAGTTATTTAAATGCTCGCAATTTTTCTTGATACAGAGACGACAGGACTTGACGCCCTGATTTACCATCCCATTGAAATTGCGCTAAAAATCATCGATCTTAAAAACCAAGCTTTGCTAGGTAGCTATGATAGTCTCATCTATCAAACTGAAAATGACTGGCAAAAAAGAGACTTAAACAGCATCGAGATTAACCAGCTCACTTGGGAAGAGGTAAAGAGGGGTAAGAGGAAGGAAGTTGTTTCTCAAGAGATTATCGACCTTTTTACGAAGGTCGGAATTCGCAGAGGTCACTCGATGTTTGTCTGTCAAAACCCCTCCTTTGATCGCTCATTCTTTAATCAAATTGTCGAAGTGGCAAGACAAGAAGCTCTTTTTTGGCCCTACCATTGGCTTGATTTAGCCTCGATGTATTGGGCAAGGCGGCTATTAATTGACGGTAAAAAGAACAAAGAATCTCTTGATCAAGTGCTCTTTTCAAAAGATGAGATTGCCAAATATTACGGTCTTCCCAAAGAAGATAAGCCCCATAGAGCCATGAATGGTGTTAACCACCTAATAGAGTGTTATTTGGCAGTAACTTCTGAATAATTAAAAGACTTGGCGACGCGTTTCGATTTAAAAACCTAGTGTGGCTAGAATTCCATACTTTTGGATCAAAGGTCGATGCAAATTCTAAAACTTTTGCTTCTTCAATTTTACCTGCCGGATGCCCGGGATAACACGTGACGCTAAGTGCGCCGCCTGGAGCAATTAGCTTAAGTGCGTTAGCTAAGCTTTTAAGAGTTGAGCCTTCTTCTGTTGTTAAATCCTTGTTTGCTCCTGGTAAGTACCCAAGATTATACACAATGAGTGCAACAGATTCCTCCTGAATAAAGGCTGGAAATGAGGAGTGACACTGGTTAAAATATTGCACATTTTGCGCTATTTCAGGAGGTATTTGGGCCTTTATTCGAAATTTTGTTTGAAGAATTGCCTCACTTTGAATATCGATTGCAATAAGCATTCCTTTTCTTAGTACAATTTCTGCAAGGAAGAGGGTATCATGACCATTGCCGCAAGTCGCATCGATAACAATTGAATTCGGCTTTAAAAGCTTTTTCCAATAGCTTTTTGCCAAATCAAGGTGAGAGTTGAATAGGGGATACTTCGTCATAACTGATGATATACCACAATCTAGTTGCACATGTATAGAAAATGATTTAACATAGACTTGTAATATTTTATAGGGAAGTTGTCATGGCAGAGAGTAGCAGCATTGTAGAGTTAATAGAAGAGCCAAAAGGGGATATTCTCGTCATTAGAATAAAGGGAAGGCTTGACTCGGTATCGTCTCCTGCCGCAGAAACTAAAGTTTTAGATCTTATCGCCAAAGGGCAACGTAAAATCATCCTTGAAATTAGTGGAACAAACTACATCAGTAGCGCCGGTATGAGATTGCTTCTTACGGCAACAAAAAAAATCCGCGCGTTATCTGGCAAAATTTGTATCTGTAGCATGCCGCCTAATGTGTTTGAGGTACTTAAAATGTCCGGATTTGATCACATTTTAGATCTTTATCTCTCTGAAGAGGAGGCCATGCGCAATTTTTAGGGATTTTTATGCCGATAACAACAAGTACAAATACACGCAAAGAAAAAGTTCTAAAGGAAGAAATTCAAAAGGGCGATATTGAACGCATCTTTACAGGCTTTGCTCTTGAAGCGCAAAAGCAGCTGACAGCGAGTTTTAAAAAGCAAAAGAAAAAAGTCATTGTATTAGCAGGACCCACTGCAATTGGTAAATCAGTGCTCGCAATGGCACTTGCCAAAAAAATCGGGGGAGAGATCATCGTGGCCGACTCCGTTCAAGTCTACCATGGCCTCGATATCGGGACTGCCAAACCCTCTATTAGCGATAGATTAGAAATTCCTCACCACCTTGTCGATATAAGGGATTTAGACGAAAGTTTTAACGTTGTAGACTTTTATTATGAAGCGCGGATGAGTTGTCAAAAAACGTTAAATCGGGATAACGTCCCAATAGTCGTAGGGGGAACGGGGTTTTACTTACATGCGCTTCTTTTTGGCCCGCCAAATGGACCACCTCCGGTGCCTGAACTGCGAAAAACGCTCTTTGATGAATGTGAAAGGCTAGGTGCAAGTGCGCTATTAGAAAGGCTTAAAAAATTAGACCCAATCTATGCCAATAGTATTACTAAAAACGACACTCAAAAAATTATCCGCGCGCTTGAAATCATCACACTAACAGGCAAGACTGTAAGTGAGCTTTCCTGGAAAAACAGGCGCGTTGCAAAGACTTATGATTTCCGTTGCTGGTTTTTGCATCGCCCAAAAGGTGATCTTTATAAGAGAATTGAAGACAGGTGTGATTTTATGTTGCTTGAGGGCTTTTTAGAAGAAGTCAAAAGTTTAATGGACAAGGGTCTAAAAAATAATGTCTCGGCATCTCAAGCCATAGGGTATAGGCAAGCGATCGAATTTTTTAATACCCCACAATCTAAAGACGATTACGCTCATTTTGTCACCTCATTTAAGCAAGCCTCAAGACATTATGCAAAGAGGCAATTGACGTGGTTTCGCAAAGAACCTTTGTTTCGTTGGTTAGATCTTAGCCAACAATCGATGGAGGAAGCTCTTAATGTGATCTTAAAAGACTACGATTTAGATGTAAGTGAATAATCTGGGTATACTTTAATATAGGAATCTAGTAAAATTGAATAGTGCAAAAATTGGTAACCAAGTTGAACATATGACTACAAACGATCAAGACATCTTTCAAGAAGACAAACCTCTTAAAGACATACCTCTTATAAAAGAGAATGAAAATCTGCCAGAAAACGTGAATTTTGAAAATCAGCATTCTCTAAATCAACATTCTCTAAATCAACATTCTCTATGCAGCGAGCATGTCACAGAAACCGAAAATCGAAAGCGCCCAACTGAAGCCTCTCCACTGTTCAAACAACTTCTAGCAACTCTTGATACCGTGAGTTCAATTGATGACAAGCTTAAACTCGCAATCGACTTTATGGGCGATGCCCTTTCACAACCAGGAGCGCCTAGTTTTAAAAGCTTTTGGGAAGCTAGGGGGTTAGCGTTAGCTCTTTTTAAGGAAAATATTTCTCCGCTTTTGCGCCTTTCACTTTGGACAAGGTATAATGAGCTTTCAAAAGAAGCCAAAAGACTAAAAGATATTCTCGATGAAGAAAGTGCATTTTCAGCCGAGCAGATTGACATTGCAATTACAGCTTTAGAAAGTGATATCAAGCAATGCAATGAAGCAAAAGAGCTAAACCAAAATTCTAGCGAAAATGATCTTGGAATTCATAGCGAGGCTTTACGTAGCGCGCTGCCCTTTTATAATGGAATACAGAGGCAATTGAATCTTCTTAATACCTTTGCAACGCGCATCAATGCTTTAAGAAAAGAACTGATACAAAGAGAGATGCGCATTCGCAAAAAAAACAGCCTATTTCAAAGGCTCTCAGCTGCCGGCGATCTCGTATTTCCGGTGAGAAAGGAGTTGATTAAACAAGTTAGCGACACCTTCATGATAGATGTTGATGCTTTTATTAATAAGCACTTTTCAAAAGAAACGCTTCCAAATTCTTTATTTCCTCTAAGAGAAGAGATAAAAGCGCTGCAAAACATGGCCAAGGTGCTCACTTTAAACACCCATTGCTTTACACACACAAGGCTTCGCCTTAGCCAATGTTGGGATCGCATTAAGGAAGGGGAAAAGGAGCGCAAAAAAGAGCGTTCAGAGCAAAAGACGGCAGATAAGGAGCTTTGTGAGGCTGCCATGCAAAAGCTACAGGAGTTTAATGAAAAGTGTAAGTCCCAAGAAGTACCTGCTGAGGATGCATTAAAAGAAATCGATGCACTTGGAGAGCAATTTAGATCTTTAGCTATAAGTTATGGCGAAAAACAAAACCTTAAGAAAGAGTGGCTTAGCATAAAGGAGCCGATACTTGAGCAGATTGCAAATCAAAGACAAATTCTTGTAAGGCAACAAGAAGAAAAAGTAAATGAGAAAATGCAAAAGGCAATTGCCTTTAAACAAGAAGTGCAACAGATCGCAGACACCTGTAAAACGATGGATCCTGAGGCTCTTAACGCCAAACGCGATGAGCTATTGCAAAAAATCCCCCAACTGCAGCTAAACAAATTTGAAAAGCAAGAAATTGAAAAGCATCTTAGAGTTTTTAAAGATCTCATCATCGAAAAGCGAGAAAGTGCGCTTATGCAGCTTTCCGATGATGATAAAGAATCATTAAACCAGTTTAAAGAAGTTTTGGCACAAAGAAAACAAAGAAGACAAGAGATTAAAGAGCAAATCGATCACATTAAAAAAGCTGCAAGCGTCTCGGGTCTTGATTTTGAGCAGGCGTTAGGACATACTGCGCAGCTTAATCTTGAAAAGAAACGCCTAGAACAAATCAATGATAAAGTCAAAGAAGTAGAAGATAAGATTGCAGAGTTCTTACAAAAAGATTAGCGCCTTTGATTTAGACAAGACGCTTTTACGTGTGAATTCTTCCCTTTTTTTTGGCGTTTATCTATTTAGAAAAAGGCGCTCAAGCCCATTTTCTTTATTTATTGTCATCTGCGCCTATTTTTTGATGATCGTGCGCATTCTGCCAATCCCAAAAATATGTGATATCTCCTTCACCCTTCTTTTTAAAGGAAAAAAGCAATCGCTTATCGCTGAGTGGGTGGATGAATTTTTAAATGATTTTTTTAAGCGCGATGTCTTTTATCAGCCAGCTATTGCCTGTTTGAAGGAGGCTCAAAAAGATGCGCATCTGACAATGCTCATGTCCACATCTCCGATATTTATCGTTTCAGCCATAGCCAAACGTTTGCATATCGATATTTGCCATGCGACATCGTATACCCTAGATTCTAATGGATGTTACCTTGAAGTAGAAAAAGCGCTACTTCCAACAGATAAAGCTGCTTTCTTAGCGCTTTATGCCAAGCGCTTCCATCTAATGAAAGAGGATCTTGCTGCTTATTCAGATAGTTACATTGATCTTCCCATGTTAAAAGAAGCTGGATCTCCCGTGGGCGTGAATCCCGATCGGTTCCTTTTAGCTTATTGTGAGAGAAGGAAGTGGAAGGTGATTTAGAAAAGTAGGCAAGGGGCTTGCACCTTGCCTACAGGTTGAAATCTACTATGTCTACTTTATGATCTTCGTAACTTTGAATTGATCTTTTGCATTCTTATTATAGTTCATTATCACGTCCGTTGCTTCTATTGAAGGGTTAATATTAATAGGCACACTGTAAGATCCCATACTGCTGGTTGTCCCCCGATCCTTGAACACTGTCATTACGCTAAGTTTTAGCCTTCCATCAGGTCCAGGTATTAGCTTTCCATCAGGTCCTCTTCCCAATCCGTATAATAATATGGAACCGTTCAAAGTGCCCTTGCTAACCTCGAAAGTATTGCCTTTACCAACTTTTGTTAAAGTCGCTTGTGTCCCTACTCTTAAATCGGTAACTCCCTGAAGATTTACTGTCTTTTCTACACCCTTCTTCGTTGCTATTGTAGCAGTTCCGGTAAAGGGGTCAATATTTTTTACCGTCCCTGTAAGTGCACCACTTACCTGCGATGTAATGGCAAATAATGAAACTGCCATCATTGTAATTATATTTTTTATCTTCATAAAACCTCCTTTTGAAAAATGTTTGTTATTAAACACAATTATCTTTTTATCTTTCTACTTTATTATAACATATTTTTTAAAATAATGACATGTTAAATGATGAACAAAAGCCGCCTTTGAGAGCCAAGTCCATCGATTTGCCCTAGGGCGAATCGATAGACTTTTTGGCAGAACCTGCTAGCGATTGGGAATCTTCTGAGTTTTTCTTCGCCTCCTTCGCGGATCTTCGCGTTAAAAAATTATTGCTTTTTAGCGGGAGCAGCCGAATGCGTACTGCTGTTGTTGCTAATAAACTTAAGAGTATGATAAAGCTAAAGTATAATCTAAAAGTTATACACAAATTACCTCAAAAATTGGCTTTCTCAAAGCTAAAATCCCAATTTTTGAGGTAATTTGTGTATAGTATTACAGTCAATTTGGAGGTTTTGTATGGGAGCAATATATAGTAAAGTGAGCGGTAATTCTGCAGTGCCAGGTGCTGTAAATCAAGCCGTCAATGGCGCTTTAGCAGAGCCTGAAGGTGCTGCAATTCCTGCTGGCGGTAGTGGCGGCAGCCCAAGAACGCAAGAGGGTGTGGCATGCGTTGCAAAAAAAAACTTGGATGGGGCAGTGAGCACCTTAGGTGAAGTGCCAAAGGGAGTGGTCACTGCTAGCGTTATCCAAGATAATGCTTGCGAAAATGACACCGCCAAGACAAAAGAAGTGGCAAGTGGGGTTTGGGTGGGTCAAGACTTATCTGATCAAGAAAAACTGATCAAAAATTTATCTTTAGTTGTTGAGGGAGAAAAAATTCCCTTTGAAGAAAATGATCCAAGCTTAATCCCAACTGAAGAACGCTCATTGCCAATCTGTGATGCATCTGCTGCATCGTTTTCCGGAAAACCCGTAAATGCAGAGGAAAGAACATCATCAGAAGAAGAACTACCAAAAGATAGCCGCGAAATCGCTTCCAAAGGTGGTATTACAGCGCAAGATATAGAGTACATTGCCGGACCTTCGTCGCCACCTGTGGCACAACCAAAAGCTGATGAAGCTTGTGTAACTCCACCTAAAGAGCCATCAACTTCACCTGCGATCGGCAGCGGCAAACAACGCTCGCCTAGTTTTTCTATAGGGGATTTGAAAAAGAAGGATCATGAAGGACGTACCGTTGTTTTTCAGTTTGTCAAAGAGGGAAACTTTGATGGCTTAATGGGGTGTTACGAAGTAGGTCCAAACTCATTTAAGGCTACAGATGGATATGGAGATACCGTAATACACGCAGCTGCGAAATTAAAGGGTGAGCTACGCATCAAGATGTTGCAATATTTGCTAAGCCTTCAAGATGTTAAACCCCTCTGTTTATCGAAAAACAAACAGGACGAAAATCCCATGCACATTGCTGCAAGCAAAGGGGACTTTGATGTGCTTGAATTGCTTTTCATTGCCTCAAACGGAAAGAAAGGGGGGTTGATGAGTCAAAAAAATAAAAAAGGAAAAAGTCCAAATGATCTTTTAGGCACTCAACTTGCTGAATGGAATAAGAGGGCAGATAAGCTGAAAATGTAGGCTTTTTCTTTACCAAAACATAAGTTTTATGTCGTTAATGTATAAATTCTACAGGAGGTCTTTTAATGGCAAGTGTTTCTGATAGCCTGCGTGCAAAACAGCCCCAAGGAGTCGCTGAAAATGCCAATTTACCAGAACAAAGAAGGCGCAGCGAATCAAGAGATAGAACAATAGCAGCAGTTGTGGAGCGCACGCAAAGCTCTCCACCTCGTGGAGAGAATAGATCTAACGCAATTGCGCCCTCTTCCCCAAGACAGTTATCTACGGGTATTGTCAGAGTATCATCAAGCGATAGTTTACTAAAACTCGCAAGGCTAAGGGAGCGCACGCAAAGTCCTCCGCCCTCTGGAGAGACTAGATCATACTCAATTGGCCCTTCTTCCCCAAGACAGCTACCTGCGGGTATTGTCAGAGTGTCATCAAGCGAAAATTTACTAAAACTCGCAAAGCTAAGGGAGCGCACGCAAAGTCCTCCACCACCTCTTCAGAGATCAAATTCTCTTGGCCTATCGACTGGTCTTTCCTCACCAAGAAGCCTTGTAAGGATCTCTTCAAGAGAGCAATTAAGAGGGGGTGCTTCCTTACAAGTGGATTCTGATTTACAAAAGGCTGTGTGTGATGTTTTTTCTGCTCGAGATGAAGAAGTTGATGTTTTGATGAAAGAGTTTAGAGAAAATATGCTAATTACAGAAAAAGGGGTGAATGTGGCCTTAGAGAAAGTGTTTTTTGCATGTGATTTCGTTGAAACTCTTATGCAAGATCATCAATATGAGAATTTTATGCAAGAATTTGAAAAAGCTAGGGAAAAATATTGTAAATATTCCATCGAAGTCTTTACAACTTTTCACCGAAATGGCAAAGAAATTAATCAAACAATGCTAATGTCTATGCTGCGAAATTATAAGAGATTAAAGCACTTTGATGCAGCCATCGAATTATATGAAGGGTTACAGTTTTCAAAAGAAGGCTTTACGAACGTTCATAGATTTATGTTCAATTTAATTCTTGAGCAAAAACAAGATAATTGGGAACTTCTTTGGAGACAATTTTTACGCTTATATGGCGATGACCAGGTACGTGGATCTAAGAAAGAATTTTTAGATATAATTATCATCAAGTGTATGGAAAGCCATCAAAATCAAGCTGAATGTGTTGTGAAATTTTGCGTAGATAACGATTGCTCACCTGATCTTACGTGTTTTGATAAGCTGGTCCGTTGCGACACTTACAAAAGTGGTGTAGCAAGAGTGGTTCTTTTTAAATATGTAGTTAAAATATTTCCTAGAGGAGATCCCCGTATGGCCACCTTATACTTCCACTTGCAAGCGTTAGCGAAAGCAGCTGGAGAGCCGAATGATTTACTTCTAAAGCAAATGTATAGTGAAGCATGGGCATCACCTTCAACACCAGCTAAATCTATATAGGTCATTTGTGCATAAAATTTTAGAGGAGGTCTTTTAATGGCAAGTATTTCTGATACCCAGCGCGCGCAGCCGCCCCACACAGTAGCTGAAAAAGCTAATTCGAAAGGACAAAGAAGGCGCAGCGAATCGGGAGATAGAAAAATAGCAGGGGTAGTGGGGCGCACGCAAAGTCCTCCTCCTACAGGCAATAGATCAAACTCTATTGGCCCATCCTCCCCAAGACAGCTACCTACGGGTATTGTGAGATTGCCTTCGAGCGATAACTTGGCAAAAGTTGCAGGGGTAGTGGAGCGTACACAAAGTCCGCCGCCTCGACTTCAAAGAGCAAACTCAACAGGTTCATCCTCCCCAAGACAGCAGCCTAAAGGCATTGTAAAGGTTCCGTCAAGGGAGAGATTGACCACTTCTGAACAAGATGGCTCTCTTTTACATGGATTAGCGTGTAGTACATATTCCGCAAGAGATGCAGACATAGAGGGCTTGATGGCAAATTTTAGAAGCGCTAAGCTGATCACAGAAGAATTGGTTAACCTGAACCTATCCTTAGTGTTTGAGGCTTGTGGTATTCTTGCAGAGATTATGAAGGATAAAGACTATGAGAAATGTATAGGCACTATTCAAGAATTTCTGGAAAAGAATTTTACGTATAGTTATGAAATTTTCATGACGTTCCATAAAAATGGAAGAGATATTCATCATTCGATGCTAATGTTGATGTTGAAAACTTATAAGAAGTTTAAGCGTAACGAGCAAGCCATTGCGCTATACCTAGAGTTATCGTTTCCAAAAGAGGGATACACGAGTATCCATAAATTCATGTTCAATTTAATTCTTGATCACAAACAAGATAATTGGGAGCTGATGTGGAAACAATTTCTACTCTTGTATAATGATGAAGAGGCAAAAGAATCTAGGAAAGAATTTTTAGATATCATTATGATCAAATGCTTAGAAAGCCATCAAAAACAAGCTGAAAGTGTTGTGAAATTTTGCGTCGACAACAATTGCTCACCTGAATTAACGTATTTTGATAAGCTTGTACGTTGCGATTCTTATAAAAGAGGAGTCAAGAGGCTAGATCTTTTTAACTACATCCTTGAAATATTTTCACCTGAAGATCCTCGCATTACCCCCTTATATGACCATTTGCAAGCGTTAGCCAAAGCTGATAATGAGCCGATGGATTTTGATTTACACGCGCGTTATAAATCGCAATGTGGATCATCTTCAACAACACTTAAATCTAAATGATTTTGAAGTTCGATTTGCCGTTTCTAGCCCGAGTTTACTGATTGAAGCGCGTTGGCAACAACTTCTGCAAAGTGATAGGCAGTTTTTTTTGTGCCATGTTGAATTTGCGATCTACAGGATGTGCCGCTTGCAACGATTATCACATCCTCGTTTGCGGAATTGATTTTTGGGAAAAGGTGCAGCGCGGCAAGTTTTTGGGAAAATTCATAATGCTCTTTTTCAAAGCCAAAAGCGCCTGCCA
>JABDAE010000061.1 GCA_013289325.1 Chlamydiota bacterium | reverse complement strand
CTTCACATGTGATTATGATTAATTTGTTACTTTTATAAAAAGTGAGGTTTTTATGAATTTTTTAAATAAAGTGCATGTAATGATTACAATTTTCATCGCTTCGATAGTGATGGCACCTAATTTAATAGCTGCAGAAAACAACAAAGCTTTAACAAAAGCTGTCGTACAATATAAAGCTGCTGGAGAAAAATATGATAAAGAACTGCCCCGTTTGCAAGGTCAATTAGCAAGGGAAAATGATAAGCCAGATCCCAACCAACATACGATAGATAAAATTAATAGTAAAATCCAAGCAAGTCGAATGAAATACGTAACTGCGGGAGACAAAGTAGCGAAGGCTGCGGATCCAATTACTTATAAACGTCTTAAAGCTGCCGACCCTAGTAAAGGGGGGGACGCGTTCACGAAGTATGAGAAGTTCAAAGAACAGATGATAGAAAAATACGTAGACAAAAAGGGATAAGCGCTCGCCCGATTTTAGTATATAGTGCTTCCAGTTGAAAGCTGGAAGCACTATTGTGTTCAGCGGGAATATTTGACAAATCGTACACGAATCTAGCAAAGTGGTTAAGGCATGACACCCTCTTATGGCTTAATCATGATAAGACTTCTTTCGAAGCTCCATTTGGTCGCTAAAATTGTGCTTTTTCCAAGTGCAAAAAGGCTGCAATTGCCTTTGGCCCCTGAAGAATAAGATCCCGATTATCTACATTATCCCAGTTGAGATAAAAAAAAATCAGCTTTCAATTGATCTTGGATATGCAAACAAAGTGTTGTCTTACCCACTTGCCGTGGCCCCATCAAAAATAGCATCTGACGATTTTTTTTGAAGTGATCCAGAACCAATGGTTGGTATAATCGACGTATAAAATCTCCCATCCTTTCCTCCAATATGACTGACTGTATCATGTATGTGGGATTAGTCAAGACCAATCACACACATATATAGATTTTGGTCGAGGAATTTGTTAAGCTATTTCAGTCCGCTCTTTGTTTTCCACGGTTTTGCCATGTTGCTTTGGCATGCTTCCACTTTATATCAAAGATGTCTTTTTTCATATTGCGTTCGTTATAGTATCGCTCGATGACTTTTATATCTTGCAGTTGGAATGGCCAAATGATTGCATTTAAAGCTATCGACTCAGCTTTCAATGTATAGAATAAGTCCAGCCACTCGTTTTGATAGCATTTGAATACTTCTTCGGCCGCGTCAGGTACATTGTAAAAAACCTTAGAACCCTTTATAGAACTGCAAACAACTTTTGGAACAAGAAAGAGCGTCTCAAAGGCAATTCGGAATATGCGTGCCTCTAACGTGAGAAAACTTGCGATTGTGCCTACATACAAAGCTTTTAAACGCAAATCCCATCTTTTAGGGTTGTTAAAAAGCTCACGTTCATCTAATGTCTCTTCCATGTTTTTGAGTATTCTAATGGACATCGGCATTCTTGCTTTTGCCTTAGCAAAAGCCCACTTTGCATCAAATTTTTCTCTTCGTAGTTGACGCTTTGCATAATAGCGATCGATGTTGTCTATAGTCTTTTCAAAGGCACTAGGCTTAACAGCATTTGCAAAGGCTATTGGGATAGTAGGTAAACAAATAACTAAATCCATCCATTCTTCAACGTAGCGTTTGACTATTTCTTTTGTCGCACCATTTACATCGTAAAAAGCTCTAGATCCTGCTGTTAAACTGTAAGCTATTTTTGGGAAAAGAGACACTGTTGCATAGGCGATTCGACCGACTCTTGATGATAATGTGAGAACACTTACAACTGTTCCCGCATTCAGACTTTTTATGCGTTGATCCCATCTTGTAGGATCGTCAGATTTTCTGCGTTCTTGAGCTGTCGATTGTATTTCGTTTAACAATCGAAAAGACATTGGCCTCGCGTCGGAATTTACCAAATTAAAAAAACTCATTATTCCCCCGTTAGTTACAAACAAAACAATAGTAATGTTAAAAAATAAACCTGCATGCAAAACATTTAATATCTCTTATGAATCGAGCATGCTCCTTGCAGCATAAGCTCAAAAAGAAATTCTAGTGCCCGAATAATTCGAAGATTGTCTTCCCGTTATAAGTTCCGCTAGAATACAAAACCCCTTTGATCTGCAACTGATCAATAAGAGCTTTAATTTGCACTAAACAATAATCAGGTAAATAGGGATCACGATAACCTCTATTGCTAAATAAATCAATGTTTTTGTATACAATCCCACAAGAGATATCACCTGATGATTCACCAACATAGGTAACACTTGCGGCTCTTGGATATGATAAGGCTAGAGACGATGCTCAAACCGGCAGCACTTAACATTCAATGAAAGAGGCTTTCCTTTTCTCCTCTCTTTCTTAGCTTGCGCAAGACCAGCCATGTCGACTTCATGAAACAATTTACCAAAATCCGCATCTTTTGCATTTAAACGATCCATGACATACATACGAATGTAAACATCCATAGGCGGAGCAGGCAATTGGCCGCCTTCCCATTTGAGCACGGCCGCATGCGATACCCCAAAGACTGCACCAAAATCAGTCGTCGTCATTTCGAAATATTTTCGAATGAATCGCAATTCCCCTGCTTGCAGGGGAGTTGGCTTATGAATAAGCATCTTTAACACTTCGTGCTGGAGCGTATTTAGATTAATATCTAAAACCCATTCCCCGAAAACTCTCTTCATTGGAACATCAATGAGCTCAATAGGAAATCCCAAGTCCTCATATGTGAATGTCTCGATTTTTTTGGTCATATAAATTCGTCGGTTTTCCATTCTAATTTTAATTGTAACAAATCCGTGAACGCGTACAAAATATCTTTGTAATTTATGAAAAATCACGATAGGATATGATTATCTAAAGTTAACGAGTGAAAAATGCCTGTTGTTTTACAATATAACGGCTACCGTTTTTTTTTCTATTCAAATGAAGGTAATCCTCTTGAGCCTTGTCATATTCATGTTAGAAAGGGGTCATCGACAGCAAAGTTTTGGATACATCCTCAAATATCCCTAGCTGAAGCGTACGAAATGACCTCGGGCGAGCTTAGAGACTTATTGAAGATTGTAGAAATAAATAGGAATTTAATTGAGGGCAAATGGAATGAATTCTTTTCAGCGTAAAGCCTACGCAACACGCGTGAGTTTTGATGTGGATAGTATGCGGATAGAACTTACAGATGGTCGTAGTCTGATTATTCCCCTTGTTTATTTTTCTCGTTTATTAAATGCAACCGATAGTCAACGAGAACATTACGTAATAAGCGGTGGGGGAACCGGATTGCACTGGGAGGAAATTGATGAAGATCTGCTAGTTAATAATTTGTTGCTGGGAATCTTTGATCAAACTAACTCCAGTTCATCAGCTGCTTAAGACCCTAATACACTGTTAAGGCCTTAAGTAAAAATTCGCTATTTTTGAAACACTTTCCGTATATGATGTAACCTGATGATTTATCCCATTGCCCCTTCTGTTTGGATAGCCTTTAATATAGGCATTCTTATTTTGCTCTTTGTCGATCTTGTGTATTTCCATAAGGTGCCAAAGAAAGTCACATACAAAGATGCGTTTATCAGCTGCGGCTTTTGGCTGTTTATTGCAATGGCATTTAATGTCGCCATCTACTACTTCTTGGGTAAACCGGTAGCTCTTAACTTTTTTACAGGCTACCTCATAGAGCAATCCCTAAGTATTGATAACCTCTTTGTGTTTCTTCTCCTTTTTCAATACTTCAAAATCCCCTCTGAATACCAATATAAGATCCTATTTATTGGGGTTATTTCAGCCATTATCTTGCGCGCATGTTTTATTTTCTTAGGCGTCTCCTTACTTAGCCACTTTCATTTTATTTTTCCTATTTTTGGCCTTTTTCTGATCTACGCAGGCATTCAAATGGCGCAGCCAAAAGCTGACGAAGTGCATCCAGATCAAAACTTTGTCCTAAAACTTTTGAAAAAAGTGATCCCGTTTTCAAATGAATATCAAAAAGATGGGCGATTATTTATAATGAAAGATAAAAAAAGGTATGCCACGCCCCTTTTTGCAGCGCTTCTTTGCGTTGAGACAACAGACATCATCTTCGCATTAGACTCAATTCCAGCAGTCATGGCCATTACCCTTGATCCCTTTATTATTTACACCTCAAATATGCTAGCCGTCATTAGTCTAAGAGGGCTTTATTTTGCCCTTTCCCATACCATTACCCTCTTTCGCTATATCAACTGGGGCCTTGCCGCTATTTTGAGCTTTGTCGGGGTCAAAATGATACTTGCCGACTTTTTCGAAATCTCTGTCATTTGGACGCTTGCCTTCATCGCCACATCTCTTACAGTGGCAGCCATCGCTTCGATAGCTTTCAAGAATAAATCACCCCCCAGCTCCCCACACACACCATGAAAATAGCTGTCGTTGGAACCGGGTACGTCGGATTAGTTGTAGGCACATGTTTTGCAGATGTTGGCCACCATGTTGTATGTGTAGACATAGACGTTGAAAAGATCCAGCAAATGCAAAAAGGCTTGCTTCCGATATATGAACCCCACCTTGATCACTTATTTCAAAAGAACATCAAAGCTGGCCTGCTTACCTTTACTACACAGATAGAACAAGCGACGCAGGGTGCGCAAATGATTTTTTTATCTGTGCAAACCCCTTCCAAAGAAGATGGCCTAGTTGATTTAAGCCAGCTTTTAAAAGCCGCACACGATATAGGGAAAATCATCAAAAGCTATACCATCGTTGTCATTAAAAGCACAGCGCCTGTTGGCACAACTGAAGAGGTGCGTAAGACAATTGCGGAGAATGCAAAGACGGAATTTGATGTCGTTTGCAATCCAGAGTTTTTAAGGCAGGGCTTTGCAGTTAAAGATTTTATGAAGCCCGATAGAGTGATTATCGGGTCTCGTTCAGAAAAAGCCAAACAGGTGATGCAGGAGCTCTATCAGCCCTTTATTGAGAGCGATGAGCGCATTATTTTTATGGATGAAAGATCAGCTGAGCTTACCAAGTACGCAGCCAATGCATTCCTTGCTACAAAGATCACTTTTATCAATGAAATAGCCAATCTTTGTGAAGCACTTGGTGCAGATGTGGATATGATACGCAAAGGGATAGGCTCGGATGCGCGCATTGGAAAAGACTTTTTATTTCCAGGGATTGGATTTGGGGGCAGCTGTTTTCCTAAAGATGCTTTGGCACTATCAAAACTTGCAAATGGAGTCAAATATGACTTTCAAATACTTGACGCTGTGATGCAGGTCAATCATAAGCAAAAAAACCGCATCGTCGATAAGGTAAAAGCTTATTTTGACGGCAATGTACAGGGAAAAAAAATTGCTTTATGGGGACTTGCCTTTAAGCCGGGCACTGATGATGTAAGAGGGGCGCCATCGCTTTGCATTATTAAGGCCTTGCTAAAAGAAGGTGCTTTAATAACAGCATATGATCCAAAAGCGACTGAAAACGCAAAGAAATGTCTTGGTGATAAAATAGAGTATGCAACTGATCCATATCAGGCAGTAAAAGGTTCAGACGCGTTGCTAATTGCCACTGAGTGGGATGTATTTAAAGAGGTCGATTTAAAAAAAGTAGCTACTTTAATGAAAGCAAAAGCCATCTTCGATGGTCGCAATTTGTATAAACCAAATGAGATAAAAAAACTTGGATTTTACTACTGTAGCATCGGTAGGGGTGTCGTCAAAACGTCTAATCATGTCTATGTCTAAGAAAGAAAGGGTGTTAATCACAGGGGCAGCAGGGTTTCTTGGCTCCCACCTTTGCGACAAATTGATCCAAGAAGGTTACCATGTGATCGGAATGGATAACCTAATTACAGGGGATCTAAAAAACATCGATCACCTAAAACAAGAGAGCTGTTTTGAATTTATTAAGCACGATATTGCCCAGCATGTAATGCTTAGTGAAGATTTAAAGTACATTTTGCATTTAGCCTCTCCTGCAAGTCCAATTGATTACCTTAAGATTCCCATCCAAACCCTTAAGGCAGGTTCTTTAGGTACACACAATTTATTGGGTCTTGCAAAAGATAAAAGGGCCACGATTCTCGTCGCCTCTACCTCAGAAGTATATGGAGACCCGTTGATTCATCCTCAACCAGAAGATTACTTTGGCAATGTCAATCCTATCGGGCCAAGGGGAGTTTATGACGAAGCTAAACGGTTTATGGAAGCAATGACCATGGCCTATCATACCTATCATGGCCTACCAATAAGGATAGCGCGCATATTTAATACTTATGGTCCTCGTATGCGACTTAACGATGGCCGCGTTTTACCCACCTTTATCGGACAAGCCCTTAGAGGTGAGGACTTGACTATATTTGGCGACGGCTCACAAACGCGCTCTTTTTGTTATGTAGATGACTTAATAGAGGGAATTTATCGATTGCTGCTCAGCGATTATGTCTTCCCGGTAAATCTCGGCAATCCAAGTGAGATCACAATTAAGGCACTTGCTAAAGAAATCCTTAAACTAACAAATGCACAGCGTAGCTTGAAATTCTTACCGCTACCACAAGATGACCCAAAGCAGCGAAAGCCAGACATTACAAAAGCAAAAGAGCTACTTGGGTGGGAGCCGAAAATCACTAGAGCAGAAGGATTAAAAATCACCTATCAATACTTTCTTTCACAAGTGTACTAGTACACATATGGGTAATAGGATGAGTACGCCTTCACGAAATCATTGCAATTAATAACTAAATCGACTAGACTAGACTTAGGTGAAAAAGGAGGTCTCACATGTATCAAATTCATGATATTATTAATATTCACGAGGCGAAGACCCATTTTTCAGAGCTTGTAAATGCAGCCAATTTAGGGAGAGAAATTCTTATTGCAAAAGCGGGAAAACCGGTAGCAAAACTCGTCCCCCTTAATCCAGAAAAACCTAAGGTGCGCTTTGGCGTCCTTAAAGACAAGATAAAAGTATTTGAGAATTTTGATGATTCCCTTCCTAATGATCTACTTAACTTGTTTGAAGGATCCTCATGAGAATGCTTCTCGACACACACATTTTTCTTTGGTGTGTTCTGGACGATCGTAAACTTTCCAAAAATGCAAGGAATATGATCGTGAACGCGGAAGAAAGATATGTAAGTAGTGCTTCGATCTGGGAAGTTGCCATAAAACAAAAACTGGGTAAGATAGACTTCAACCTAAAAACGGCAGTTGGAGACGGCAAATTGACGTAATCTTTTGAGTTAGAATTGCTTCTGGCGGGGATCGCCTTCACCATTAGGGAATGTCGATCCCCGCCAGAAGCGATTCTAACTCAAAATCTTACATCACTTTGCCGTCTCGAACTGCCGTTTCTAGGTTCAAATGCGAGATAGGAGAATTGACAAAAGCAATCTCAATGAGCGGTTTTATAGAATTGCAAGTGACTAGCAGACATGCAGAAGTCGTCTCTGGACTTCATCCTATCCACCGAGATCCATTTGATCGGATGCTGGTTGCACAAGCCATTCATGAGCCCCTTATCTTTTTGACAGCTGATAAGATATTGCTAGATTATTCTCCCCTCGTGGTTCTGCAATAGACTCTTAAGTAAGCATTTCCATCTCTTGATACTTGCGCATCATGTCCCTTGCATGAGCGGCATCTTCAAAACGCATCTCTTTTGCAGCTTTCTTCATCTCTTGAGTGTAATGCTTAATTTTAGCTTCGACCTCTTTTAAAGTCATGTGGGCAATAGGGGCTTTTGCCGCTTCTTTTGCACTTGTTGTTTTTTCTTCTTCTGAGCTCACAAGAGGTGCAATATCTCTTTTAACTGTGGTTGGGGATATTCCATGGGCTTCATTGTATTGCATCTGGATAAGGCGCCTTTTAGTCGTGATCTCCAATGTGGCGGCAATTGAGGCCGTAATTTTATCGGCGTACATAATGACGCGCCCCTCTACATTCCTAGCAGCCCTTCCACAGGTTTGGATCAATGCCGTTTGGCTTCTTAAAAACCCTTCCTTATCAGCATCAAGGATAGCGACTAAAGAGACTTCCGGCATGTCAAGGCCTTCTCTTAAAAGATTAATGCCGACAAGCACATCCACAACGCCTGTTCGCAAATCGCGGATGATCTCGACCCTTTCGATGGTGTCGATATCGGAATGAAGGTATTTGACTTTGACCCCTAAATCGCTTAAGTATTGACTAAGCTCTTCAGCAAGCCTTTTGGTAAGCGTTGTGATGAGGACGCGCCCTCCAGTATTCACGTGAGTGCGAATTTCTTTTAAACAGTCCTCCACTTGTCCTTCTGCCGGCCTAATTTCAATTTCAGGATCAAGAAGGCCTGTTGGCCTAATCACCTGCTCAATCACTTCGTGATTTGCCTCTTCAACTTCCCATCTACCAGGCGTTGCCGAGACGTAGACCACCTGCCCAATTTTAGCGCTACTTTCTTCAAATCTTAAAGGGCGATTGTCAAAGGCAGAAGGAAGGCGAAAGCCAAAATCGACCAAAGTCTCTTTTCTCGCCCTATCTCCATTGCACATCGCATGCAGCTGAGGAATTGTCTGGTGCGATTCATCGATGATGGTCAAAAAATTGGCAGGGAAATAGTCCATTAAAGTGGGAGGGGGATCACCAGGTTTTCTTTGACTAAAGTGGCGCGAATAATTTTCAATCCCCTTACAAAAGCCAACTTCTTTGATCATCTCCATATCGTGCCTTGTTCTTTCATCTATCCTTTGCATCTCGATATATTTTTTTTCCTGTTCGTAATAGGCAACGCGCGTCTTTAGTTCCTCTCTTATCGTTTGTAAAGCTTTAAAGCGCACCTCTTCTGGCGTCACATGGTGAGAGCTTGGATAAATTGTCACCGTATCGATACGGCGGAGCACCTTTCCCGTCAAGGGGTCTATTTCGCTAATTCTTTCCACTTCATCGTCGAAAAATTCCACGCGAATGGCTAAATCCTCCTCATATGCCGGAAAGATTTCAAGCACCTCTCCTCTTACGCGAAATGTCGCCCTTGAAAAGTCGTAGTCATTTCTTTTGTACTGCATCTCCACAAGGTGCAAAAGGAGCTCATCGCGCCGAGTCTTCGTCTCTTTTGTTAGGGTTAAATTCATCTGACGATAATACTCAGGAGACCCTAAGCCATAGATGCAAGAGACGGAGGCTACGATGAGGACGTCTTCTCTTTCAAGAAGAGATCTTGTGGCGCTCAGTCTCATCTTGTCGATCTTTTCATTGATCGCCATATCCTTTTCAATGTAGGTGTCGGTGCGCGCGATATAGGCTTCTGGTTGATAATAATCGTAGTAAGAGACAAAATATTCAATGGCGTTATCCGGAAAAAACAATTTAAACTCTTGATAAAGTTGCGCTGCGAGCGTCTTATTATGGGCTATCACAAGAGTTGGTCTTTGCACCTGTTCGATCACGTTGGCCATGGTAAAGGTCTTACCAGAGCCAGTGATACCTAAAAGCACCTGCGATTTTTTTTGGGACTTAAGACCTGCCACAAGCTTTTCTATGGCTTTTGGCTGATCGCCGCAAGGGGAAAATGGGGACTTTAATACAAATTTATTCAATTTTTATCTCAAGTGGTCTATTTTTTTTTGTCTTGCAGCGAAAGCTTCTATTTGGAAAAATTTTCCATTTTTAAAGCGTCCTGAAAGCTGTTTTAAAACACTTTTTCCAGCTTTTTCTTTAATTTCATATAGGATACCAAGGCCGTGCGGGCGCTTTCCATCTGTCTTTCCAATATAATAGCTGCGGTCTTTATATACTAGTATGTCTGGATGTTCAATCTCATCCTTTTTTTTCGTTTTTCCCTTTTGTATGAGCTTGCCATTTTTAAATTCACCTGTAATGACATCGCCATCATTTTCGATGAAGTTTCCTTGGCCATGAGGTAACTCTCCTTTTAATTTCCCTCTATATTCTACCCCATTGGCGAGCAATAATTTGCCAATTCCATATTTAAATACCCCATTTTCAAAATGCCCGTCAAAAATCTCTTCATTTTCCCTTTCCAATCTTCCTTTGCCATGCATGACTCCATTTTTTAGGGCCCCTCGATATGTCGAACCACCGGATAGTTGTAATTTATTTGCATAGACAATGACAGCATTTGTTGCAATACCGTCAACAAAGTGTCCTTTATGCACGGTGCCATCTGGCGATATCTTTTTCCCATTAAATTGACCTGAAAATATTTCTACTCCTTCTGCCGTCTCACTTCCCTCTTTCACTTTCCCTCGGTGAAAGTATCCTTTGAACACATCCCCATTGGCAAGAGTTAAAGTCCCATAGCCCTCGTAGAGGCCATTCTTAAATCTCCCTACATATTTATTCTTACCTACTCTCTCTATGCCAAAACCACTCCTCTTGTTGATCTGCTTTTCAAGCCGTTGAATGGTTTGATTGAGACGGGATTTTACCCGTTGCAATAAACGATTCTTAAAATAGGAACTGATCGTCTTAGCCCGTGTCTCTCTTTCTCCTAGACTTTCAAGTACATGGTCGCGTAAGTTTTCTATCGTTGCTTTGACAGTTTCTATTCCCTTTTTATCTAACAGCCCGCTGTTGACTAGGCTATCGATCACGGCCACCACCTCTTTGAGGCGGGATGCTTCCTTTTTATGAAGAGTGGTTTCAAACCCTGAAGTTGTAATGACAATATATCGAGGTGCACTGTTTGCACTCTTTGAAATATTTTCAAGAGAGCTTATAAAAGACTGTACAGAATGTTCATTCCATTTTTTAATTACAATATTTCGAGGTGTAAAGCCTGTATTTTGAAGAGAATCTTTATTTTGAATATAATCACTTCTTATTTTATTCATAAACACCTCCACAAAAACATATAATATAATAATAACATATAGTTAATATTATATTCAATTCATTTTGCTTTATTATCAAGACAGTGAAGGATAAAAGCTAGGCTTTTTAAAAATTCTTGTCGCAAGGGAAACCCCTCCTCGCTTTGAGCTAATTCATTTAACGCCTTCAAGTGTGGGATAAGATTGTTCTCGTTTTCTTGGATACTTTGTAAAAGCATCACCATTTTAGATTCGGCCGTTAAAGATGACAAAGCCGCACAGCCAATTTTGGCGCTTGTTTTCAACATCGTTTGGCACTGGTTGGCAAAACTCGATAAAACAATAGGGCTTGCCATCTCATCCTTTTGTAACATATACACGATCTCTAAAAATGAAAGACCTTGATACATCATTGCCCAAATATCTGAAGCAATCTCCTTTGGATCAGGTATTATAGCTCCTCCTTTTAGCTTGTGATGCTGCTGTTGCATATGTGTCCAAAAGCTGGCCACCATTGCAGAAATCGCGCTCTCCGCTACGCTCTTTTGATATTGACCGAAGATGATCGTCCATTTTATAGTGAGCGTATTCTTTGCAAAATCAAGAGGTTGACCCTCAGCTATCCTTGAAAAAATATAAAGATCGATAAGCTCATGCAATACGTTTTCTTTATCTCTCATAATAAATAAGCGCTTATTGGCAACTGATTCTGTTGAACTCATTTGATTCATATTCCTCAGCACAAGATCAAAAATGGACACATAATCTTGATAGCGATAACCTGTGATGGCTCCAGCATGAATATGTGGAGAAATCGATTGACGAATGCAATGACTTAAGCCAAACACAAGCTCCTTATAAAATGTCGCTTTGCCATGCACATCCCAAAGAAAAATATGGGTTACTATTTTTGAATCTATAATTTCGTTTACGTTTAAACGGTGTTGTAAGGCTGTATTGATCAAAATTTTAAAGATGCGTTTAAACCACTCTTTTTCAGCTGCTAGAGGATAAAAATATTGACACTCATGGCAATCTGCCACAAAATCCTTGTTAAACCTAGAAACGGCAGTTCGAGATGCTAAATTGGCGCAAGATCTTGAATTAGAATCACTTTGCAGTGGGGCGGGACATTCCCGATTGGTGAAGGACCGCCCCACTGCAAATGATTCTGGTTCAAGAGATTGTGTCAAGTTAGCGTCTCCAACTGCCGTTTTTAGGTTAAAAGTGACCTCAGGATGTAACTTCTTCACAGCCTCTAAAAGATCCCCTTCACAAGGAATTGATGGAAAGGCAATTAATGGACAATCTCCTTCCGGCAAGATGTATTTTCTCAAATTTACAAGCCATTTGTGTAGCCCTTCAGCGCCTTTTACTAAAAGGTAAGGTTCTAGGGAAGAAAAAATGCGCTTACATCCTTCAATCCAGCGCTTTTGAAGAGCTTGAGAATCAAAATGTGGAAAATTTTGATCATCTTCACATAAAAGTTTTGCATAATGTTGAATATTTGCTTTTCCACATGGATTTGCATTGAGTTTTGATACTTTCTCAGAAAGAATTTTAAGAAATTCAACGTGGGGAGGGCCATAAATTAAACACTGCGATAAGTGGCACTTGACTTCTTCTGCCAATAATAGACAGTTCGCGAGCTTATCTAACAAACTATTGATAAACAGAGAACTATGCGTACAGTTGTCCTCTATTTTTGAGGTAATGAACTTTTGCAAAAGTTGATCTAAACGCTCTTGAGATGTACAGGCAAAGCTAATCGCTGCGAAAAAAGCGTGGCGATTCACTGATTCCAAGCAATGATTAATCGCCTCTTGACCCCTCTCCCAAAGCAAATCAATAAGTTCTGCATTTATCTGCAAAGCATGGGTGTACCCATCATGCGACATCCCAAGCGATAAAGAGGTGACAATTTTTTTTACAAGGGGTGCAATTGCTTGAACGAATTGAAAGTCAAGGTTTTGACTGCCTTTAGGCATCTGCCTTACATAATGTAAGGCTTTTTCATCATTCTTTAATCGACACGCCAACTTGATGCACTCCATCAGCAAACGATCGTAAAGATTTTTTTGCTCTTTGGAAAGTTTTGCGCGCGCAAGGGATGAAAGGTATCCGTAGGCTAGATTTCTTAAAGGCTCAGATTGCAAAAAGATAAGGGCAAGGTTTAAATGCTGCGCTTGCTTGTTTCCCATCTCAAGCTGTATCTTAAGTAATTCTGATGAAAGAAAAATAGAATCGCTTAAAATGGCGCGGCATTTTTCTTCCATTCCAAGTCCTTCTGAAAAGCGATCGATCCAATTTAAAAAGCATGGATACACAACATCACAAAAATCTCTTAAAACTTGATGAAGACTTAAAGACGCTTCTCTTAAAAATCCATGCAAATCATTTAATATATTTTCATAACTTAATGCATTTGGATGGCTTGCCATTTTCTGACTCCATACATGGAGTTGGAATTGGATCTGTTTTTCTCTTACCAATGGAGCAATGGCGCCATGGTCAAATAATTCGGTGTATTCATAAAGTTGCAATTGCTTTTCGACTCCACAAGGGTACGTCAAAAGTTTTTCAAGCAAATGGGAAGATAGTTTATCCGGGTGTGATGCCTTTTCCCATAATCCAAGAAGCACACCAACTTGATCCACATTTTCCTTTTGCATATGAGAGATTGCAAGTTGGATGAGTTTTTTGCAGTGATCTTCATCGCAAGAGGCGGCAAGCTTGCGGATTGCAATCTCATATAGTTTGTGGTAGATAGAGCGATCGAGCTCTAAGCCTGAAGGCCATTTTTCTACCAACACAATCAAATGATGGCAGTAGTCTATCTCTTTTAACTTCTTTTTATTTTTCTCTATTTTAACAAAACACTCACGCAAAGCGTGAACATCATTTTCTGCTTGTATAGGCTGAAGCAAGTTTGTTACAAAGGTTTGATATTCTGTTTCGACAAAACTTGATTTTAGGCTTGCAAAATCTATTGTCTTAATTGCCTTTTGACATGCATTTATCCCTTCCAAAATTTGGCTAGAAGGTATTATTTGCTCAGCTTTTCGAAACAGGCGATCAAAAAAAGGAAGCTTGCAATGAACAAATAGTTTTAAATGGCTAATGACCCCTTCAAATCCCAGTATAAAAAGCTCTACTGGAAGATCAAGCTCTTCCATTACCTTTAAGAAACTTTCTTGATAATTGCCGGGGTCAATTCCAAATAGTCTTTCATCAAATGAAAAAAGTGTCTTTAGGACCCAACTCTTATTTTTGTGATTTTGAAGTTCTTCAAAAATAAAGGTGAGTAGCGCCTTATTTAAAGAAGGGTTATCAAGACAAGCTCTTAAACACTGATCTTTTTCTTCTTCTTTCCAAGAAAAAATCGCAAGCTTTAGCTCCTCAATTCGATAAATCCCTATTCTTTTACAAGTTCTAAGGTGATCACAAAGCGCGTTTTGGCTTAAAGAAAGTAAATACTCTAAAGATGTTTTTGGCAGTTGTTGAAAGGAAGGCGGCTCTTTTTCGTGAAGCAGGCCAATCTTTCGTTTATGCAGTCCTAAAACATCTAAAAAACACTTCAAAAATCCATCGCGAACGTCAGTATCCAACTGAAACCAAGCGGCAAATGCATCCTCTTTTGTCCCTTCTAGACAAAAGCCATAGGTCTTTTGTTTATGATGGATCAAAGCAAAGGGATCGCATTGATCGCTTGCAAGAGCATGAAAAAGAGATGGAATAACAACTATCAGATGATCGCATGAGACCTCACTTATACCCGATGAAGATGTTTCATTCTCGTTTGAATCTACTTGTGAGAGTGCCACCTTACACTCTTGCTTTACCCCTAAGACATCGCCTATCTTTTCTAGGCAAAAGGCAAGATTTTTAGAAGATAAAGGGCTTTTATGACATTGGAAAGAGGCTTTTTCTAAAACGTAATAATTCCACATCACTACAATGATCAAAAATGGATCTTTTCCCGCATTGTGTTTTTTTACATAATCGAACATATCAAAAACAGCGCTTGTCTGACTGGAAAAAACTGAAAATAAAGATGTAAAACTTGTCTCTTCCACAAACCGCCCCAAAGCAAGGCGAAGCATTGTTTTTGGAAAAACATTAGGCCTAAAGTCGACTAACGATGATCTTCTAGAAGCAAGCTCTAATATCGATTGATTGATCGATTGTGCTGCTTGGACCTCTTCTTTAATATGGAAAAAGGATAGATCCACCTGATGTAATGGGATATTAAAACGGAAGGCTTGCGTGATGGGTACAACAATCTCCTCTGCTCTTGTAATGTAAGGAAGGTTTTTTAGCGCATGAAATGCGATTTTAAATTCAGAATCAGCTCTTGGGAGGCATTCAAGATCAGCATCCATTCGAGAATAACACCCCAAGGTAAATAATGCGCCATCTTTTCCTCCTTGAAAATAGACAAGCTTTTGAAAAAATAATTTACAAAGTTCCTTATCGCTATAGCGTAAAATTAATGCTCGTAAAATATCTTGTGGAGTGCGATCTACTTGCATCCTTTCAAAAAGAGCTGCAAGCGACTGAAAGATGCTAGTATGAAAACTTTTTAGAAAAAATGACACTAACACTTCTTCAAACTCTGCAATAAAGCATTTCTCCTGTTGCCCTTTCTTTAGATCGATGGTAAGCAAAATATCGACGTCATTATGCTGAAAAGGCAATGTAAAATGCAAAGAGGAGAAAAGGACGCTTCCAAATACAAAGACTCCTAGTTCATACTGTGTCATCAATTTGTGAGTGATGCAATACCGCAAAAATTCTAACCGTGAAAATGAAAAAGAAGGGGGGACAAAAACGTTTAGTAGATCGTAAGGGATCTCTATCTTTAATACATCTTTGACCATTTCCCGATATTTCATATAAGCAATCGGGGTAATGGCTACGGTTGTCCTTTCAGAGAGAATATTGCAAAACGTCTTTAAAATAGAGCCTAAGAGTTTTTTTTCTCCTGGAGCATTGATGAGCTCAATAAAATCTGGATCATTTCTACATTGCTCAAAAGCATTTTTTAAAAATTCTGGGAGCTCATCGCAGTAGGTATCGATAATCGATTTTTCAGCTACGGTTTCTCTTTGCGGTAATTTTTCGTGGTCGGAGAGGCCCATTAGAGATGGAGCGTTAAGTGATGGGGTGTTGACTGGAGGAACAGACATATTTGAATCTTGTTAAAAAGAAAAAAAACAACGTAACACAGGGCGCAATTATAATCAATTAACAAAACAAAGGAATTTATACATGATACAATTTATTTTTATACAGAAATCGTTTCAAAATTTGCCAAAATATTTGGATTGACCGAAAATTACAAATCATCGTATAAATTTAAAGCATGAGTATTGATGGCAACCTCGCTTTAAACCTAGAAACGGCAGTTCGAGATGGCAAATTAATGCAAGATCTTGAATTAGAATCACTTTGCAATGGGGTGGGACATTCCCAAATGGTGAAGGACCACCCCATTGCAAATGATTCTGGTTCAAGAGATTGCGTTAAGTTGCCGTCTCCAACTGCCGTTTCTAGGTTAAACCTTCTGCGCAATTACATTTCCTGGCTAAAATTGCCCTTTCTTGTAAATTTATTGCTAAATTTTTCGGCCATAAGAATGACTGCAAGCCTTGTCACCATGGCTTTTTGTAGTTTTTATCCAAGCAACCTCATTTCCTCTGCAAAAGGTTCGTTTGCTACTTCTTGGGCGACATCAGTGAAACAGGAAAAACTGATCGCCATTACTTTTGATGACGGCCCACATCCCATCAACACAGTGAAAATTCTGCAGACCCTAAAAGAACGCGGCGTCACTGCGACTTTTTTTGTCATTGGTCAAAATGTCAAAAACAATCCTGAAATTCTTCAAGCAGAAGTCGCAAATGGCCACGAAATAGGTAATCACAGTTGGAGTCATCCACATCTACCTCTTTTGAGTAGCAAAAATATTAAAAGCGAAATGAATAGCACCCAAAAAATTGTTTTTGATACCGCTAATTATGTCCCCACCATCATGCGACCACCCTATGGGAGCCTGGACAAAAAAGTCGGTAAAAATGTTGGGCTTCCGGTGATATTATGGACATTCTCTTCTGAGGACTGGATCATAGACAACGAATCTAAATTAATTAAGCGCGTATTAAAGAATATCTGTCCCGGTGCAATCGTTCTTTTACATGATGATCGGGACGTCACTGCAAATGCTCTTCCAGAAATGCTCGAT
>JABDAE010000060.1 GCA_013289325.1 Chlamydiota bacterium | reverse complement strand
GGCACGGGATTTTAGTTTCGAAAGAAGTCTAATTTTAATTAAATAAAAACAATGTTTAATTGCTTGAGTTAAATATTTTATTTGCAATAACACAACTATTTCACACAAACGAAAAAAGTTTTTATTTGACATTGAATTATAATTGTAGTAATTTGTTTAATATACACACTACAAAACGGGGGTAAAATGAAAACACAAAAAAAATTGGCAGAAAACTTATCAAATACACATTCAGAAAAATCTTCCCTGACAAGAAAAATTCCATCGCTGCAGCTACAAGAAAAAGTTCAAACGGCACAAGGATGGAAAAATGAAATGGAAAAAAACAACCGATAAAGACTACACTATAGGGGTAGCTAACCAAAGTGAATATCTCTTGAAATACACAAGCCTTGCCCCATTTACCAAACATTTAGAAGGAGCCTTGCCTAATCACTTTGCAGAGCTGTACGTGGTTTTAAGCAAAGAGCCTTACGTAAGAGAAGAAGGAGTAAGGCGTTTGACGACTCTTCTTTTTCAAGATGCTAAATCAAGACAACTTGGAGTCTACTCTTTTGATGCCAATGAACATAAAGTCGATCTTATTTTAGAAGAACTTTTGACACTGACATTTTTTTCTATAAGGCGCGCCATCGTCATTCAAAATGTAGATAAGTTCACTAAAGAAGCCATGGGAAAACTCCAAGACTACTTCACAAATCCAAGCCAAGATGTGATCCTAATTCTTGTTGCTTCCACCATAAATCGAGCGACAAACTTTTATAAACAAGCAGAAAAAGTGGGCGTATTGCTCGATGTCCCAGAGGAAAAACCTTGGGAAAAAGAGAAAAATACAATCGATTGGCTAGTTAGCCAAAGCAGCCACCATGGCAAAATATTAAGCCATGCAACAGCTCAAAGACTTGTCAAACAACTAGGCACAGACCAACAACTACTCTCCAATGAGCTCCAAAAACTTCTCTGCTTTATAGATAATCGAAAATCCATCGAAGATAGCGACATTAACGCTATTTGCTGCAGCGGCAATACGGACAATATATGGCAACTGGCCGAGGCAATTTTTAAAAGAGATACTAGCGCATCGATCGTGATTGCAAGTCACTTACTTAAAAGTGGTGTCGCCATTATCGCGCTGCTCAGGCAAATACGCACGCAGTTTCAAACCGGGTACCAAATATGTTCTATTCTCGCAGGTGGTGGCACGTCCCATGATGTCAATCAAGAATATCCTTATATGAAAAATGCCATCTTAGAGCGCAATATCCAGCAATCGACTCAATTTGGAGCACACAAATTTAAAAGCGGCATATTGGCAATTGATGCAGCAGAAATGCTTGCTAAAAACAGTACTGGGGAGCCAGAATTCATCATGAACATCTTATTAGTCAAATTAGCAGAAAGGTAATCTAAAGATTATGGACGAAATAGACGAAAAAAAACCCAAACTCCTTTTACTGCCCAACGTACTTGCCGACGTTAAGTACCACCACCTATTTTTACCTGCTGCTGTAGATAAGGCTGTTGCCACATTAGATGGGCTCATCGCCGAAAGCGCAGGAGGAGGCAGAAGGTTCCTTGGCCGATTTCAAACAAAAAAGCCTGCTATCGACATCCCCCTTGCCCTTTTAAATACACACACACAAGATCACGAGATCGATTTTCTTTTAGCGCCCATCCTAAAAGGAGAGCGATGGGGACTTATCTCAGATGCAGGCTTGCCCTGCATTGCCGACCCGGGTTCAAAGCTAGTACAACGGGCAAAAACGGTTGGGATTGCCGTGCAGGCATTCGTAGGACCCTCTTCGATTTTTCTATCTCTTATGCTCTCAGGACTTCCCGGCCAACGCTTTAACTTTCTTGGCTACCTCGGAAAAGAGGAAAAAACTAGGGGCTCCGATATTGTAAAAGTGGAACAAAGATCAAAAATCGATCTTAGCACGCAAATCTTTATCGAATCGCCCCACCGCAATGCCCACACTTTGCAAACCCTTTTACAGCGATTAAATGACGCAACAAGACTATGCGTCGCCTGGGATCTAACTCTTCCCACGCAAGGGGTCGTCTCGCAGACGATTGGCCAGTGGAAAAAATCGCAAAGTCCAAACTTAGATAAAAAAGCGGCAATCTATTTGGTGTTTTCCGGTGGAATAACCCAAGAATAGACCCCATTAAGAAACAAAAAAAACTGGCTGTAAAATGGGCGCTTACGGTAAAATTTTTTTAAGACCAAAAACAATTTACCCCCATCATAGAGGAACATATGTCTAAAGAAGATCATCTCGTTGAATTGCCAGAATTTTCTGAAATTAAAGAACTCCTTGCGTCGACAAAAAAGGAGATCACCGATGAAGTCAAAGCTGATAAAGATTTGGCAGAACCTAGCAAATTATTGCTCAAGGTCATTCAGATCATCGAAGAAAAAATTAAAACGGGTAACACGGCAAAGCTGAACGACAATGAACGGATCGACTTAGCTGCGCACCTTAATTTCTTGCAAATGTTAATGGAAGATTTCTTCTTTGATGAAGACTTCGACGATTTCGATGATTTTGATGACGAAGACTTTGATGAAGACGAACTAGAGTTGGAAGAAGAGGAAGAAGAAAAACCTCACCGCAAATAAAAGATACTTCGCTCTTAAGTTTTGGCCAGCACCCCACCCCGCACTCCACATTGGACGTGCGGGCCTTTTACTAGCCCTGATAATTGTGTTGGCAGTAGATTTGGGTACGCATAACATCATCTAAAAGTAAGGGGACACATTTAATCACCTCTTTAAAGATTTCCGTCATCACTTTTTCCACATATTCGTGTGCTATTTTATTACGCAATATACGGGCGTGCACAAAAGAATCGGCATTCTCTATCAAACCTTTCTTCTCAGCTCTATTGATAATATCTCTAACGGTGCCTCCCGCTTCTAAATCGAGCTCATCTATAAGACGAAAAATCCTTTGAATCATATAATCAGTAAGTCTTGAAAACCTGCTAGACAATAGCTCTAGCCGATCTGTCTCTTCCATATCGACATTAGATAAATTAATTTCTTTACATTCGTTCCAAGACCTTTGAAGAGCACTAGCAGCACGGCTCATAAGCGCTAATTCACTTTGTAAAATCTTCAGCAATCTCGGATCGTTCGTCATAGTTGAATACTTTTGCTCAAAGCCAATTGCACAAATGGTTCTTGGTCGTCTTTCGCGATAAGAATATCTATTTTTTGCTCATCCATCTGTTCGTATATGCGTTTAAGAATTGCAATCGAATCAATTTCTTCAAGATATTTCGACAGAATAAGAAGATCGATATCGCCCCCTTTTTTGCTAGGGTCGATTCGAGAACCAAAAAGGAAAATTTTTGCTTCTTTATCAAGCCTTGCAACAGCTGCTTTGATGGTTTGAACTTCTTGAATATTTAACCTCATTCAGAGTATAGCCTCAACAAGATAATTCATCGTCTAAATTATAAGAGGTTTCCTTTCTCCTTTGCTGGAAAAAATCGCGCATGAGTTTTGCCGAGATCTCTTGCAACACATGGCAATCTACTTGCACTTTGTGTGTTGGATGCACTTTATCAAACACATTCACAAAGCTGCCATTGGCCCCATGCCGAATATCTGGCGCGCCCCACACAAGCCTTGGGATGCGCGAAAGAAAGATGGCGCCAGCACACATACAACAAGGCTCTATTGTACAATACAGCACAGTTTTTGCAAGGCGCCAGTTTTCAAAATAAGACTCAGCAGCCGTAATGGAAAGCATCTCAGCATGGGCAGTTGCATCTTGCAACATCTCCACTTGGTTATGTCCCCTCGCAATGACCCGTCCCTCATGGACGATCACAGCACCAACAGGAACTTCACCCTTTTGAAATGCCTTCCAGGCTTCTTTGAGCGCTTCTATCATGAAGCGCTCATCCTCATTTTGCGGCGCAATTGAAAATGGAAATGGCGACGGTGTCATCTATAGAAGACCTCTTTAAGAAGCAATTCCAGCGCTTTTTCTTTGCAAATTCGACACTTTCTTTTTCAACATCTCTGTGTCCTGATGGTACATTTTTTGCATTCCAAGAATTTTTTTCTCATACCTTTCTGTAATGCGTGCTATCTGCTGCTCGTAACTTCGCCTTAGATCTTCTAGTGATTTAAGATCTTCTTTTTGTGCCAATTCTTCCTTAGCCTGCTTAAATGACGTCTTAGCAGATGCTTCTAACGCATCAAACACCTCTTTTGGAAATACCACGGAATTTAAGACACAAAAAAGATAAGTACTAAATGCGCCATACTCTTTTACAGCTTTTTCCATGATCACTTTAGATGGGGCAAGGTCAAGTACTTCTAACTCGTAAAAATTTGGGCTGATTTTGACAAGCTCGTTTTCGAAAAAATGGTATAGATCTGTATGCTTTAAGAGCCATCTGTTAGCGATAAATTCCCCTACCTCTTCACACTTTTCACCAAACTCTATACTATGTTTGTACGCAGCTACAAGCTCTTCTGTCGTCAGCTTGCTGATATTTTTACCTGCGAAATAGTATTTGACAAACATCCAATCCTTTTTTAAATGTTCGTTTCGAAGGTCTTTTTTAATCCCTTCCACGATTTCCACAAGCCATGGATCTAATTTTGCAAATTTTTCTTTATATGTGGCATCTTTTAGCATAATATGTCTCCATATTGTTGAGGTTGTTTAGCAAAGAATTTAGCACTTCTGCCAAGAAATTGCAAGGAAGATTGATTACATGTCACACGCACACCAATTTTTGAGGTAATTTGTGTATAAACCTATCATTCGCAACGAACAACAAGAATATGTTAAGAACCTGCTTAAAAAATATTCTCACATGCCGGTAACCGATGAACTTAAAAAAAAAATTTGGGATGAGTTGCAAATGGAAAAGCATTTGGGCAATCTCACAATCCCTTTTAAAATAGCTGTACGATGCGATCCTTATCAAAAATTCCCGGACTACATCGAAGTCATTCTCGACTCAAAAGTATAAAATTTCCTAGCTTTTCCCTTTTTTTACTTGATATATAATGGTGAGAATGATAATATAGACCTTTCGAGTGAAGAAATTAAAAAATTACATGGTAAAATAAATACGGGGGATTAAGCTAAATGTCTCTAGATAAGGGAACAAAAGAAGAAATCACAAAAAAGTTTCAGCTCCACGAAAAAGACACTGGATCCGCTGACGTTCAAATCGCTATATTAACCGAGCGCATCACTGAACTTACTGAACATTTAAAGCGAGCTCCAAAAGATCATGGTTCAAGACTATCTCTCTTGAAGCTCGTTGGACAAAGACGGCGCCTGCTTGATTATTTAAATTCAACAGACACAAGCCGCTATCAGTCTCTCATCTCTAAACTTAAGCTTCGTCGCTAAAGTTCACTCTCCCCGCACATACGTTTTAATGAATTTTTTTGCTGGTCTTATTCACTAAAATGATGTGCGCGGGAAGGGTGCCCATCTTATCCCCCTCGTTTTTTATATTCTGTTTTCTAGCTTCACTTATATTCTATTATCGTCTATCCTCATCAACAACACATCTACTTATTAGGTATTATTCATGTTTAACAAACACTCCACATCAGTTTTCATTGGCGATCAAGAGATCCATTTTGAAACGGGCCAAATTGCGCGTCAAGCCAATGGCGCAGTCATTGTCCGCTGCGGCGACACCATGCTCCTCAACACCGCTTGCGCAAATGCAGAAGCTGCTGATGATGCAGACTTTTTTCCTTTGCGCGTCGATTATCAAGAAAACTTTTCTGCCGCGGGCAAAACCTTAAGCGGCTTTATCAAAAGACAAGGGAGACCTAGCGAAAAGGAAACTCTCGTATCCAGACTCATCGATCGCCCTATAAGGCCGATGTTTGAAGATGGCTACTTCAACGAAGTACAGCTTCTATCCTACGTTCTCTCATACGACGGACAACACTCACCAGAGCCTTTAGCCATTTGCGGCGTCTCAGCTGCGCTTGCCATCTCAGACATTCCCCTAATTAAACCTGTAGGTGGAGTCAGAGTAGGTCTTGTGGATGGAAAATTTATCGTCAACCCGACAGTACCGCAGCAAAAAGTGTCACGCCTTGATTTATTGATTGCAGGCACACATGAAGCTGTTTTGATGATAGAAGGATATTGCGATTTTCTAACAGAAGAGCAAGTCATCGAAGCCATCGCTCTTGGCCACAAGGCCATTGTGCTAATATGCAACGCAATTGCAGAATTTAGCCAAAAGATCGGCAAACCCAAACATCGCACAAGCTTACGCACCATTAATCAAGAGCTGCTCAAACAGGTCGAAAAACACGCCTCTCCAACACTTGATAGAGCCCTTCGCATCCCAGAAAAGAAAAAAAGGGAAATGGCTATCGGCGCCACAACTGAAGCAGTTTACCTTGCCTTACACCAAGACATAGAAGATAAGAGATTTTCCAAAGCAGATGTGGCAAATGCATTAAAGAAAGTCCAAAGCAATCATATGCGCCGCATTATCGTAGAAGAAAATTTGCGCGCAGACGGCAGAAACTCTACACAAATTAGACCCATCGAAATCCTTCCCGGATTTCTTCCAAGAGTCCATGGCAGCGCACTTTTCACCCGCGGAGAGACACAAACGATCGCCGTTTGTACTTTAGGGGGAGAAAGCATGGCGCAGCGCTATGAAGACCTCAATGGAGAAAGCAGCCATCGCTTTTATTTACAGTACTTTTTCCCTCCTTTTTCAGTTGGCGAAGTGGGAAGAGTCGGAAGTCCTGGAAGACGGGAAATTGGACATGGAAAACTCGCTGAAAGGGCGCTTGTGGCAACGCTTCCTACAAAAAGCAATTTCCCCTACGTGATCAGGTCTGAATCAAACATTACCGAATCAAACGGATCGTCCTCAATGGCGACTGTTTGCGGGGTATGCCTTGCGATGATGGATGCAGGAGTGCCCATTAAACGCCCAGTTGCTGGCATTGCCATGGGCCTAATCCTTGAAAAAGACAAATACACCATTCTCTCAGATATCTTAGGAATCGAAGATGCCTTAGGTGATATGGACTTTAAAATTACGGGAGATCACGAAGGGGTGACGGCATTTCAAATGGATATCAAAGTGGAAGGGATCACTCTTGAGATCATGGAAAAGGCGCTAAAACAAGCCAAAGCTGGCCGGATCCATATTTTAAACAAAATGCTTGAAGTGTGTCCTTCATTTCGAGATCAGATGTCTGTATATGCCCCTCGCATTGAGACAATACAAATTAAACCAAGCAAAATTGCCACAGTCATAGGTCCCGGAGGCAAACAGATCCGCGCGATTATCGAATCAACGGGCGTTCAAATTGATATCGACGATAGCGGGCTTGTCAGTATTGCTGCAGCTAATTTTGAAGGCATTGAAAAAGCAAAAGCCATTATCAATGGCTTAACAGCTGAAATTGAAATCGGCAGAGTCTATACCGGTAAAATCACCTCAATTATGCCCTTTGGTGCATTTGTGGAAATTTTGCCAGGAAAAGAAGGGCTTTGTCATATTTCAGAGTTTGATAAAATGAGGATTGAAAATCTAAACGACTTTGCAAAAGTTGGCGATTTAGTCAGCGTTAAAGTTCTTGACATCAACGAAAGAGGACAGCTAAAACTCAGCAGAAAAGCCCTTTTAAGCTAACTTAAGGCCACGTGATGTTTGACAAACTATTAAAAAAATTGTCGACACTTTCAAAAAGCGCATCCTTTGTCAAGAACAAAAGTCATGTAAGCGGCGAGCCTACTCCGCTTACAGACTATTTAAAGAAAACAACTATCAATGAGCGCCCATCCGGCATCCCCTCAATTGATTGTATTTATGTCATTAATTTAGACCATCGAAAAGATAGGTGGAATCGGCTATCTGAGCTTTTTTCTAAAATGAATCTTAACGTCAATCGATTTAGCGCCATTATTGGAAGTCAATTGACAACAAGACAAAGGCAAGAGATGTCAGGACCTTATCCAATTCTTTTATCAGGAGATGAAATTGGCTGTTTACTTTCTCACTTATCGATTATCAAAGATGCCTATGATAGAGGATTTAGTACGGTATGGATTCTTGAAGATGACGTCGAATTTTTAGAAGAGGCAAAAGCTCTTGTTCCCTATATCAAAAATTTATGCGCCATCGATAAGGAATGGGACATTCTTTACACCGATACAAACTCTAGGGATCCACTAAACGGATATTTTCACCCAATCGATGTGCCAGCAAGACCTCATCAACATCTACCCCCGTTTAATGAACTGGCTAAAAGAGTGCCCGTAGGCTTTGACCTAGAGCGCCTTGGCGTACGCTATGGAATGGGGTCGGTGATCTATTCCAGACGCGGCCTTGAAAAAGTCTACAACTATTTTGCTCACCTCTATTTGTGGTTTCCTTTTGATTGGGACATCCATTTGATTCCGGACATTAGGGAATATGGAATTACGCGCGATATGATCACAAATCTAAGACACGGGTTTGCGGGTAACATAAAAAGAGGGATGATCAATCAAATGCTTGAATATTTCATGTACCAAGATTTATTTCAGGAGAGCGATTGAAAATTTCAGTTGAAAAGGCAGCAACAGTTTTAAAAGCCGGTGATATCGTCGCAATCCCTACTGAAACGGTATATGGGCTTGCCGCCTTAGCTTCAGATAAAAAAGCAGTCGCTAAAATATTTGCTAAAAAGGGGCGCCCCTGCAGTAATCCATTAATCATCCACCTTGCCAAGGCACTTGATATAATTGCGTACGTTGAAGAGCTGCCACAGCTTTTCTTTGTATTGACAAAGGCGTTTTGGCCAGGGCCGCTCACTCTTGTTCTTCCCATCATTGAAAGTAAAATAGATCCATCCATTAGGGCTAATCTTAAAACAGCTGCTTTCAGGGTCCCGGATCACCCACTCGCGCGTCAAGTTTTAAACCTAGCAGGCCCATTAGTTATGCCCTCTTCTAACCCATCAGGTAGCCCCTCTGCCACAGCTGCCGTGCATGTGGAAGATGACTTTGGCGTAAATTTTCCCGTATTAGACGGTGGTGACTGCCTCTTGGGCCTTGAATCGACTATTCTATATCTTGACGAAAATGAATGTTGGAAAATCATACGCCAAGGCGCCATTTCACAAAGCGCGCTTGCAAATGTGTTGGGATATACTCCTGAAATTGAAATCTTAAATAAAAATCAACAAACTCCCCTTTGTCCAGGGCAACTCTTTCGCCACTACGCACCAAAAGCTAGGCTGCACCTTATCGAAAAATTTAATGTCGAAAAATTTAATCTAAATGAACAATTAGTCATCATCGGTTTTGAGGACCGCAAGTACCCGGATAATAGCCGTCTTTATTCTTTAGGCAAATCTAATGACGACAAAATGGCAGCAACGAGGCTTTACTCGGTACTAAGAAAGCTAGATACTGATGATGTGAAGATCGCCCATGTCGACATCAATTTCCAAGATCATGGGCTTTGGAAAACAATAAAAGAGAGACTGATAAAAGCTTCTCAACCCTAAAGAGGCTGATAATAAATCTCTTAAGTCCCGAAGGGATGGAATACTACAGCCTAGGTCGTAGTGAGCGCTAAGCGAACGGAGGCCTAGGTAGACTTGAGAAAACATTGAGCCCTGTAAGTGGCGACATAATCCTTGAATTTGAAATACTTTCGGTATATACTCGTTCTAATTGAAACCTGGAATTTTGGTAGCGTCGGCTTGGCTGCAAGTTTTTGGTCTTCGCTCGCGCCTTGCCGTCCGGCAATGGTCGCTCGCTCCAGACACAAAAACTTGCGCCGCCTCCTTGTCAAATTTTCCAGCTTTCAACTAGAACGAGTATAGACCTAAAAAAGAGACTTTGCTATAAGTTATAACGAAAGTATTTACACTAGAAACCTAATGGAGTTTAACATGCTCATTAAAAGCTTAATGGCGATCACACTCGCCACATGTTCAATGCACTTACAAGCTTACCTTTATCCATTTCAAACCCCTGTCACCAACTATCTAAAACCTATAGCAATCACTGAACATGACTCTGGGTTACCTTATATCGATTGCATCTATGTCATCAACCTCGACTCGCGCGCTGATAGGTGGCATCGCCTGCAGCCCGTCTTTGAAAAGATGGGGATAAGTCCAAACCGCGTAAGTGCATATGTGGGTAAAACGATCACAAAAGAGCAAAAACTCGATATGTTTGGCCCTTATCCTATTCGCATGCCAGGGCCTGCCATCGGCTGCCTCTTAAGTCATTTATCGATCATCAAGGATGCTTATGAAAGAGGATTTAGCGCAGTATGGATCATGGAAGATGACGTTGAGTTTTTAGAAAATGCCGGTGTGATTTCAAAACTGATGGAAGACTTAACAGAAATTGATAGCGAATGGGATTTCCTTTATACAGACACAAACTGCAGAAATCCAGAAGGTGGCTATTATTATACAGGATCTTGGGAATTTGCCCGTCCAGATCAAAATTGCCCCCCTTATGAAGTCTTAAATCAAAGAATTAGTGTCGGCAGTGATTTTGAAATCACTAACATGCGCTATGGACTGACATCGTACATTCTCACAAGATCTGGGATTGAAAAGCTCTATCGCTATTTTACCCATGTCTTTTTATGGGTCCCTGTGGATGTGGATATCCACTATATCCCAGGCATTAGAAAGTATGGGGTCACAAGAGATGTGGTGACAAATAATCGCATTGACCTTGGCAGCGATATTAGAAACTCTGCTTGGGATAACATGTAAAACCTTTTAAAGACATATTAAATACCATGCCTAAATTTTTAGTTACCATTTTTTTATTAGCTGTTACAATACAGGCAGAATGCTATTTAACCCCTGTAATCTCTCCTCTTAAGAATTATCTTAAGGCCGCGGAAATTACGGAAAATGAATCGGGTGTCCCCTATATCGATTGCATCTACGTCATTAACTTAGATCATCGCGAAGACAGATGGAATCGCCTTCTTCCTCTTTTTGAGAAGATGGGGGTAAAAGCCAACCGCTTTAGCGCAGTTTTGGGGCGCAATATCACGCCAGCTCAAAAGCATGAGATGTTTGGCCCCTACCCCATTCGTCTAACAGGCCCTGAAATTGGCGTGATCTTAAGTTATGTCTCCATTGTCAACGACGCATACGAAAGAGGATTTAATCGGGTATGGATCATGGAAGATGATGTCGAGTTTTTAGAAGAGGCGGGCATCCTCCCGAGATTTATTGAAAATTTAACAGCCATCGATAAAGATTGGGACGTCTTATACACTGATACAAATTGCAGAAACCCCTACGATGGTTACTATTATCCAGACAGCTGGAAGCCGCGTCCAGAGCAAACGCTTCTCCCCTTCCACATTCAGACGCAAAGAATTCCTGTTGGATCAGATTTAGAGCGCATGGGAACGCGCTATGGAATGACGTCGGTGATCTTATCAAGGTCTGGCCTGGAAAAGATCTACAATTACTTCCAACATATTTACTTATGGTGTCCAATCGATTGGGATATTCACTATATCCCAAATATTAGGGAATATGGCATCACGCGCGATGCCATTACCAATGCCAGAAATGGCCTTGGAAGCGATATCCATTACATGCCGCTATAATGAAGGAGTAGCAAGATGACAATCATCGAACAAGTCAATAATGGCATCAAAGAAGCCATGAGGAGCAAACAGCAACTAAGGCTTGATACCTTGCGGATGCTCAAATCTAAAATTTTGGCAGTGGACGCTCGTGGCAATCTTTCCGATGCTGACATCCTTAAGCTCTTTAAAACCTACTATGGCAACCTACAAGAGGCCTACGACCAAGCCAAAACCATCAACCGCCCAGAACTTGTCACAAACCTTGAAAGTGAGATGGCCATCGTCCAGGAGTTTTTGCCAAAATCGCTCTCATCTGATGAGACAAAAATCATTGTGCAGCAGGCAATTGCCCAAGCGAATGCAAAAACTAAAAAAGATCTTGGCTTTGTGATGAAAGAGGTTATGAAGATAAATAGCACGGTCGATGGCAAGCTTGCTAAAGATTTAGCAAGTCAATTGCTTGCCGATTAATCGTATATACTGCTTCCAGTTGAAACCTGGAAAATTTGGCAAGGAGGCGGCGCAAGTTTTTGGTCTGGAACGAGCGACCATTGCCAAGAGGCAAGGCGCGAGTGAAGACCAAAAAATTGCAGCCAAGCCGACGCTGCCAAAATTCCAGGTTCCAGCTGGAAGGAGTATATGTTCATCAAGGGACACAAAATACACCAAAAAGCATAAACGCTTTTTGGTGTATCATTTTGTACGTATGCAATCAATTAGAAGCTAACTTCAGCACCAACAGTTAGACCATGAGTAGAATAATTGCCTACATCAATTAAGGTCGGATTGCCAAGATCAAACCAAACATGTGACTCCCATCCTGCATAAATGCTGTAGTTGCATCTGCAAAAATGTCCTATGTACTTTACTCCAAGAGCATAATCAAGCGTTGGGATATCTTGATTGAAATGTTGTCTATAATCGGATCGATCAATGTCAACAGAGGTCGTTCCAGAAAACTGCCTGCTTAAGTATGTGTTGTGATTGGTGATCTTTGTGTGCAGAATAGAGCCGCCTACATGGCCTGTCACTATAAAGTTGCGAAATAGAGTCCATTCAGCACATAAGCCCCCTTCAAGGCCATATCCATGGTAGTGCTCTCTATCCATTTCCAAGTCCTGCTCTAAGTCTACATCAACAGGGACATCGGGATTGACTCTTGTGATAAAGGTGTGTTGATGACCCCACATCGCCCTAAAGCCAAAGTGAGGGCGAAGGGTAAAACACGCTCCGCACTTAAAGGATCGCGAAATATCCACATCAAGGTATGAAAGCTTACTCCTCCAATGGCCAAAGTATTCACTATATTGGCCAAAATCAATTTCTTCAACGGTATCACTAATTGAATCAGCACTTACCGCCCGCTTTGTTGAGGCTAGCTCATTTTTTGGTTGTATCTGCACCGGTTCCATGAAGAGCGCATTATCAGGAGGTGTCTCACGAACAGAACCTGCTACAAAGTGCTCGAAATGACCTTTTCCTGGCATATATGTGTATGCACACCCAAGCCCCCATTGATCGCAAGGCAACTCATATGTCCCATAAACTCTAAAGCCGCTATCGTATTTAAACTTTGGATTGATGATTTCGACCTCTAAATTGCCCGCGGCCGTCGTAAAATCTGTTGCATCTTCGGCTATACTATCTTGCTGTGTCTTCCAATACAGATAATCAACGCCGATTGCATAAGGTGCGCTACATGTAGAATACTCATCGCATGGCGCCCATTCGCAGCCGCTTGGTTCATATTGTGGGTCACAGCAATATGTCGCACTTACTGTAGAGACCACCGCACTTGACATAACTCCTATGCAAAGTGCGTTATGGACAAAATTTTTCATATTGTTCTCCGGTATATTTTTGAAAAAAGTTTTTTTTAAAACGTTGTACGAGGTTAATAACGGCCTTCAATTTTCTGACCTCATATTAGACTCATGTGCTTGAGGTGATGACACCGTAAAATGGGCTGGCGAGGTCAGCGCCCTGGCTCCTGGAGAAATACAGCCACTTCCTGGCGCCGTTGACCTCACATCTGCAACTGTATAAGTCTTTCCAGAGAATCCTGTGAACTCCCCAACGATAGGATTCCCATCAGCATCAAACCTATTCTGACAAAGATCGGCGTTCTCTTTTGCACTACCGTCGGTACCGAAAGTCCACGCCTGGTTAGATGCGCCAGCCACTAGATTGCTGATAGTCTCGCTAAGTTCATGCGAAATTGTGACACACAGATCATTAAACGAATTTACCCCATCTCCACATGATTTAAACCCTATCTTATTTGGATCTCCAGCTTTTTGAAAGTTATTCCAACAATTGCCTATGACAGTCAACATATATGTTGTGCCAGATGGAGTCACATGTGCGTCGTGATACCCACAAACCCCGCCTGATCCGCACGTAGGTCCAAGTGACGATACAACTGTAAAGTCGCTGGGCATTATCACTACATATATCGTTTTGGGATGCCCATGAGAATCTAATTTTGGCGATGGCAATCCTCCTGTGTTCATTCCATTCACTGGAACTATCTTAGCGCCAATTGCCATGCCCACTAACGTAGAAATCTCATCACCTGTAAATGACTTGGGATGTTTTTTATTCTTAGTATTTTTGCTAATTTTAAGGTTATATTGCCCAAGATAGATCGCTTTGCCAGGGTTAATTGTCTGCGCGGGCGTGTTGTATTGCACATAACTTTTCATCCACGAGCTCTGAGGCTGCCTTTTAGCTTTCTGAGTTGCCGTAGCTGGTGTTATCACAGAATTTCCGAGCAAGTCCCTAAAAAATTGGGGTAAGTCGGCAGGGGAATTACGGATGTAATTTCTAGTGAGATTTTCAGTCCCATCTGGATTAAAAGTCCCATTTGGCACATCATTTGCAGTAACGTTAAGCGCTGCGTCTGTTATAGCGTGGTCATTGAAATACACACAATAAACTTCAGGCTCTGCAACGACAAGTCCACCTTTATATGAAAGGGAAGGAATGGATTCGCTTACTTCCAACGCACCGAATTTAATTTTTTCCCGGCAAGAGCACTTCTGCTTATCGCCTGCATTGTCTGTATCAGTCCCTTGCAAAGTCATGTTGAATGCCATCAAAGTAGTTAAGAAGATTAAACATCTTTTCTTCATCGCGTCTCCATGGGTAAGTGTTTTTTTTGAGACTATAGATCAAGGCAAAAATTAATTCAATAAAAGTGTTGCATAATCAGGGGCTCCCGTAAATATTTTTTTTTAATCGAGAGTGTGGAAGTAGTTGTTTTGCGAAAAAATTGTTAAAACTATACCAAAAGTGTTTCAACACTTGGTTTTTGGCAAAGAGAAAATCCTCGGGACCGAACGATCGGAACCAACCCAATATTATAATATGGGGCGGGTTCCGATCGTTCGATTGCGGGTTTTTCTCAAAGCCAAAAATCCAAATTTTGAAATACTTTCGGTATAACGATGTTTGTCTACGAAAAAACTTTTAGCGGGAAGGATGAAAGAGGTGAATTGGGGTTAGATTGCTGCCAGTTCCTCTTGCATTTCAAGAATGCTTCCTCGAGTGTGTCACCTGAATCAGCCGGGTTAGCATGAAAATTTGAATCATCATCTTTAAAGGTGACAGCGGCAAACTCATCGCTCCCCTGTCCAAAATCGCTTGAACGATAAGGTAAGACGTTAGCGTTATTTTGTACTCCAGAAGGCATCCCAAAGTAAGAAGCTTTTGTTCGATCGATCTCAGCAAGACTTTGCGGCACAGGGCGCCCACTTTCCTTTCTTGGATCTACGATATGAACATGGTTCCTTGCTGCTTGCCTTTGCCCTGTTCGATAGCCTTTAATTTGGTTATAAGCAATGGCTAGCAATACAGAAGAAGAACAGGCGATAAGCGCAATCCCAAAACCAAGGGTTGCAGGGTTAAACAAAAGAAACACACCCACTGCAATTCCTGCAATAGACAAGGCAACGGCTGCGATCAAAGAATAAGTCTTTAGCAATGCAATTTTTCTTTGCAGATTGGCAACTGCTTGATCGCTTGTATTTCGCGAAGCCTTATATCGATCTAGGAAAGCGCCTGCAACTCTTTTCACACTAGCCAGTTGATTAGATACCTTCACATCGTTTGCTGAAGCAATAGGAGTAAGAGCTTCAGGCCCACTGCTTATCCCGCAAGGGGCGACAGTTAATGTATTTTGCATATCCACCTCTTAATTAATAAATTAATTGTACAATAATTAGACATTATTGTACACAATAATATTTAATTAAGATTTAAAAGCTCTTTTATAACTACATTAATCGAAGAAGGCGATGGGCTACATGTTGTCATTGTAAGGGCAACTGTTTCAAAAAGTTTGGCATCTTGCGGATCTCTTAATGCCACTAGGACAATCAACTTTCCATATTTTGTAAGCTCTTGAATCATAGATAATTGCGATGGTGTTTTCCACGCATTAGAGGAAAATACAAGCGCCACATCTGCCTCTTGAACAATTTTAAGGGCTCTTTTTCTTTCTTCCTCACTTGGCGATACAGTTGCCATAAACAGATGAGTTTGACTTTTTCCAACTTTGTGAATCGCCGTTTTCAAGAGGGCATTTTCGATGATCGATGGCGCAATGATCGCAATCGACTTATCTCTTAAAGATATCGGCTGATTTTGTTGATAACAAATTTTTAGGGCAAGGCCTGCTATCTTTTCGGCAAGCTCATGATTGTCCTTTGTTGCAACATCAGCAAGTATTGCCGCCTCTCCTAAAGGTTTTTGCCCCTCTAGCTTGTACTGCTTCTTTAAAGCTAAAATCCTTTTCACTGAAGCGTCTAATTTTTCTTTAGAAATAATCTTAGCCTTCACAGCTTGCACCATGGCGTCTGCCACTTTTTTCACATCGCTTGCATTGAGTTCTAATTTTTTTTGCCGGTATCTAGCAGCTGTTTACCTCCTAACATGATGATATCGCAGCCTGCATTTTTAAAATGGGAAGCTCTTCATGAGAATCGGTAACGACATCGCCGTGTCCTGGAAAATGTTTAAGCGACGTGATGCACTCACCTGCCTTAAATCCTTTAAGCTGCGCCTTTGCTACTTTTACGACTGCTTCCGCAGTATCTGCCGAAGCCCTCACTCCAATGTAAGATTCTTTTCGACTTGCTATGTCTACAACAGGAGCCAAGTTAAAATTTACACCGACCGCCTTTAGCTCTTTTGATGTCGCTAAAGCCGCAAGTTCTGCAAGCTCCATATTATCTGCTATGCCTAAAGCCAAATTTCTTGGGAACACTGTAAACCCTTCACTTAAGCGATTGACGACCCCCCCCTCCTGATCCACTGCAATCAATAGCGGAATGTGCGTAGAGCTTGAAGCTGCAAGTTTTTGCAAGTCATTGCTCAGCGCTTGTACTTGCCTTGGACTCGTTAGACCGTTTGCCCAATTGTAATGCTGGATCCCCCCTACATGGATCTCTTGCACAAGGGTTTTTGCATCTGCATTGACCTCTTCGCCATTAAAATGCACCATTAACCTAAAAACGGCAGTTGGAGACGGCAAATTGACGTAATCTTTTGAGCTATAATCGCTTC
>JABDAE010000059.1 GCA_013289325.1 Chlamydiota bacterium | reverse complement strand
AAAGCCTCTTGCTGAGTGCCTCCAAAATGGCGAGCATGGGTTAGAATCCCTTTCTTTAGAAGGGGATTGTTTTGCACAATGTCTTTCAATCTAGTCTGTAAAGCCAAGGTTTCCTCTTCCGTAAAACAATCCACACCCATGAAGAGTTTGGCAAGAAGCATATTGGAAAAAAGAGTCTTATTCTTTGCAAAAGGAGGAGTATTGGGGTCTTGCACAATCCGACTTGATCCATCCGTTTCTCCCGGCATTAATTGTCGCCTTTCATTGTGCATAAATCCATGTGTTTCTGGATATAAATGAGTGGGAATCGGAGTATAAACATCTCGTATCGCATCTAAAACGATCTTTAGCCCCTTCACACCGCCATGATAGTCTAAGCGAGACAATAGCCAAATGCAAGAGTAGCTTTCTGAATGGCTTAAACTTTCAACACATAAGCGTACATGACTTAAAGTCCCCTTAAATCCACCTAGGATACAAAACAGTCCCATTGCATTGGGGGTAATATGAAGACTGCTTTTATTCCAAAATGCAAAAAAAGCTATAGACTCCTCTTGTGATAAGTGCAATGGATTTGCACTATTAAAGCCAAACCCTTGCTTACTATTGACCTGTAAAAAGGTATTGAAAGCCTTTTCCATCTCTTCTGGAATTGGGTACGATTTTTTAAATTGTCTCTTTGTAAAGCGCCCTTTTTGTTGCTGCTCTTGTTCTTGAACTTGCACCTGCTGTTGCACTTGCACCATGGTTTGCTCTTGCACATGCACATGGGCTATCGGAAGCCCTCCCCCTAAACTTGGAACTTGGGTGGGAATGGGCGCTTGGGCCTGCATTTCCATCTGAAGAAGATGGATCTCTTTTTTTAAATCCTTGCGCTTTTGCTCTAATTTTTCTTCGATGGCGCTTACTCTATTTTGCACATGAGGAAGTACCCCGCTTCTTAAAACGTTTAGAAAAGGATCTGTTCCTAACACATGCTTTAACGCCTGTAATTTTTGATCCTCATTTTGGTAGATGTTCATATAGCGCTTTAAGGTCTCTTCCATTTTCGCGCCTGCCTTTTCCTCATCGACACTTACGCCCTTGCTTTCATAAAGCCACTGATCTGCCACATTACCCAAGACGTACCTTAAATAACTATCGAGTATGCGAAAAGCAGGTGAGCCGATCGACCAATAATTAGGGTTATCCATCTCTTCATTTAACCCCTCCAACACCTCTCTTACTCCCATGTGGCTAATTCTTCTCAACGACTCTGCTGTCGCCTTTAAATTCTTGGCGCCTTGCGTTGGGATCGAAAGGCAAAACGTGTCTTTCACCAAATGGGCGTACGCGATCACATCCGCTTGGATTCGATCTTGAACCCCTTCAGAAATGAGAAAATACTTAAATCCTTGGCATTTGCCAGCATCTCTCATTCTGCCAATGAGCTGCACTAAGTCTTCCTCTTGACACTTATCGCTGATCATCCCGATGGCATACCCACCAGGCAATCTTACATCCACTCCTCGATTATCTGGGGGCGCAAAATAACAAAGGGCTTGGGCTAGGTAGTTTGGATCTTTTAACTTCTCATCGAGGGCCTCTTTGCTAATCTTAAAGGGCATAATCTCTTCAGGATACCAAATGCGAAATGTGCGATCGAAGGTATCGATAAAGACATAGATTCTCGATGGAACCTTTTCCCGTAACGTCCTAATTAAATCTTGAACATGGGCGCACCCAAAGTCAAAGCCTTGGTTAATGATGGCTTTACACTTATTGTCTTCAATTATGGCAAAAAGTCGCATTAACATCGGATTGTCTTGCAATGAACAAGGAGATGGATGCGTTTCGATGATAGGCGCAGATAACAACGCTGCTTCTAAGATCACTTTCGCAGCCACAGTCTTTGGTTCCACTTCTTTTGGTTTTTCTGAAAATCTGGGTAAAGCTCTACGATTTCTTGTTCCAGTCATCCCCCCGCATCGCCTGCCATAAGAGATATCTTGTACATTAAAGCGGATCTGCTTGGAAAAAATCTTAATGCATTTGGGTCTAATCACACTTTTTTCTAAAAGGAAAAGGCGTATCTCCCAATTTTCCTTAAGGTTAAGATATTGCAAAAGAGTAAGACCCATTAGTGCCGCTTGCTCCTTCCAATAGATCGCATCCCCTTCTTGTAATGTATCCATTTTTTTAAGGTCATCCTCAAAAAAGTCAGAATGGGGAATCGCCTTTAAATAAAAGACAAAGTGGTTGGCTAAAATATCGCAAGGATCGCCAAAGATCGCATCTTTATCCACCCCTGCAACCCTTGGGCCTACCTGAAAACCATCGAGTTTTATCCCAAGCTCAATGCCTGGATTTTGATTCAACGCAATTGGAAGTGAATGCAAGAGAAGATGCTTCATCGTCGATAAGTTGCGAGCGCATTCTTCGGAAATCTGCTTCCACTGTTGATGAGTGAAGAGGTCAACCCCTTCGTATGAACAAAAATAGCTGACAATTTTGTCCATTGGAACATCTGTAAAAAGATTTTGAATACCAAGTCGACGAAGGAAATGTGGGTCATTAAATGCAACTCTTACAAGAGATGAAAGATAGTGACCTCTCATGATACTTGGATCAATCGAAGAAAGCCCTCCTGCTGTCATTGCAGTAAAGATTTTAGCAATCCTTTGTTGGTCTTCATTTTTTTTTGCCACTTCCTTTGTCTTCATACCCACTTTAAATAGCTCCAAGAGAACTTTTCCGATCTCCATTGGAAAATGCAGCGCCTCCCCTAAGCCGACATTATTTTCGTTTGTCACCTCTTGAACGTCATCAATTTCATCGATCATCAATAAAGAAAATAAGGTGCGGATTTTTGCCATATAATAAATCTGCAATTGGATCTCATTTAAACTCATATAGCTTTGAAGCAGTTCTGGATAACCAGTGGATATGTTTGTTAAAAAGGAGTGATCGACATGCGGATTTTGGATGGCGCGCATTAACACGTCTGGCAATTCCTTATATTGCTCAAACATCGCTTTGATCTTTTCAGCCTCCTCCCCTCTTAAAAGCTGCAGCTTCTGATCGATTGCAAGAAGAGATTCAGACGTTGTAATGATATACCCTTGCTCTTGTTTTAAAGCGATTAACTTTAAGTAATACTCCTGAAGTGATAGGGCGCTATACTCCTCTTGAAATTTTAAGGAAAAGACAACACCTGCCCCTTCTATAAGCTCTCTTGTAGAGCTATCTAAAGCTTGAAAATTTTGCTCTAAAAGAGACTCTTTCACAACCGCAACAGGAAACTTACCCTTTTCGATGAGTAGCATTAGCAATAAAGGAAACACAACAGACGTTTTGCCAAGACCCACTTTTAGCTCATACACATCTGTTGGGTTTTCCACCATCTTCTGCACTAAATCCAGCTGCTCATCAGTCAAGATAATCCCTTTTTCAGCTTCCATCACAATCGCTTTGCGGTGTAAAGGGGGATTTATCAATCTGCCATCTGGCAAAAGGTAGCGGCCATGATGAAGCGCCCTTTGTAAAAGATCTAATAACTTCGTTGAAGCAACGATCCACGATAGCGGATCCACATCGGTGTTGATTAAACCTCTTAGCTCCTCTAAAAGCGCATGCCCTTTGCCTTTAATAAGCACTTGCAAGGAAGCTTTATGAAGCAGTAAATGCGTCATTGCCGTATCGATTTCAACAAGATAAGAGAGCGCTCCTCTCTGATAGCTTTTGCGAAGCGCCTGATAAAGACAATCGCTTCCAACTTCTTTTTGCTTGATATAGGCCTTTTTTACGTCTATTGGAAGATTTGGAACTTGAGAGAGGGCCTCTTGTAAAAACTTCCATTTTAACTCTGTCTCTTTCTCATGAAATGCAATTTCCTCTTGAATGAATCCAACAAGCGCACTCCATTTTTCCTTTTCAAGTGATCGCCTTTGACTCACCTCTTCTAAAAGCTCATCCCTTGCGCACTGAACCCCTTCCATGAGTTGGGTATTGGCAAAACGCTTGAGCCCCTCCATCTCATTTTGATGAGGAGATGGTGTTTGAGCTTGCAAAGCTTCTGTGATATGACTGCTTAATTGATGCAGATGCCTCTTTTGCTCTTTTGTTTCTGGAACTTCCTTCCACCAAGCAATCTGCTCATCCGTAAAATGGGAGTAAGTGACTCTCAAAGCAGGGTTCATATCCTTGTAGAGTTTAAGGGGCTGTGCATTTTCTAAATGCGCAATTCTCTCTTTATTCTTCCAAAGCCTTGCCATCTCGATGACATTGACAAAAAACTGCTTCTGTAGGAATTCAACGAGCATAGAAAGCGGGATCACCCTTGAGATTAATCCATTGATCCCTTTCCACTCATCTCCTATAATCTTTAGTCCTAATGTAAAAATAGCAGTTAGATCGGGACCCAATGTCTTTTTTCCCTCACTAGATTTAATAAAGGTAGTAAGATGCTCGATGTCCACACCTCGGCTATCTTTCATCATCTCTTTATAAGCATCAAGAGGGTTAAAGGCTTCATTTAAGGCAGCTTGAGAAAGATAAGAATATGAGACAGCTTCCCCTCCCATTGTCTTTATTTTTTCGCATAAAGTGTGAATGGAGGCTAAAAGCTGTCTTTCCCCCTTTAATTGAATTGAAAAAAAACGTTTAATGGCAACCCATCCCATTTTAGAGGCTATGGAGGGAAGTGATTGGGGAAGTTGACGATGGATCTCCCAAACAGCTTTTAAGTTTATTGGCTCCCCCCTATCTTCTGCAGGCTTGCTTGCAAGTGTTAAAAGGGCCCTTCTTGTTAAATCGATTTGAAAACACTTAATGAGCTCTTTGCCCTTACCGAGCGATGGATCGATCTTTTGGCTAAATTGCCTTTCTTGAATTTGCCTTTCTTGAAAATCGTAAGATTCTTTATTAAAGCCCCCTGTTGCAACTTTTTCAAACGATTCCTTTGCTAACCCCTCTACAAAATTTGTAAGCTCCCCTTCTACCGCATGACTGCGCGGCGGAAAAAATAAGGGCAGCAAATCTTTAGGCTGTAGCTTTTCAAGGATAATCGCGTTCCATAGCTCAAAAAAATGAGTGGTGATCCTTTCATCAGGTCTTAGCTCTGCAAGAATAGTGCTTTGGCTTTTATGGGATTTTTCCATCGACAAAAGCGACATTTGAGCAACTAAGCCCATCTCCTGTTGCGTTAAAAGATTAAAGCTTAATGCTGTTTCTGCTGGCAAAAGAGCCCTTTCACCTCTTGCTTTAGGATAGGATGTGATCGAAATAAGCGATTGGAAATAAAGGGTTTGCAAATGCAAAACCTCTTCATCACTTAATTGTACCTCTTTCTCACTTTCTCTTAATCTTTGCCAATATCCGTCTTGCGCATACATCGAATCATTCACCCGCTGCATGTAGCTTTCGTACCGCTTGGCTAAAAATGTAGTCTCATTTAAAAACTCTTGCCATGGCATAGCAAAGGACTTGCCACTCAACTGCTCATTTTGGATGCGAAAGATAGCAAGTAACCCTTTTAATGCAATGGCATTGGATCGAAGCGTTCTTGTGGGAAGCGTTTGGAAATATAATTTTAAAAGATGTAAGATCTTTTCCTCTTCCGGATGATTAATTTTGACAAGAGCCCCTTTCTCAATATAATGGCAAGCCTTGACATAGTCTTTTTCTTGGGCAAGCAAAAATCCAAGAAGCAAAAATGCAGAAGAGCTCCCCTGCATTTTGCCCTCTTGATCCATTGTGAATATAAGCGGCTCAAGCCCTTGCAGCTCCTGTTTCTCTGCTGCAATTATCTCTAGATTTTCTTTAAGCTCTTTTCTCTCCTCAATGTTCACTCGATGTGGCCAAAGGACGAGATAACACATCTGCCCTTTTTTCAAAGTGAGCCCACACTGATCAAATGACTCCTCAATATTTTCTAGTAACTTTCTTATTGGCTTTGGCGGCTTGGTCCCGATCATCAAAGTCGCATGCTCTAAACTAGGATGTCCGGTAAACGTCCAATCCGATACGCGATCCTTTCTTTTCAGTGAAAATGGAAGATCGAGAAAGCGGATCTCACTGATCCACTCCTCACCTTCTTTAGCAAGATATAAAAGCTGATGGGGACCCACTGGGGTAATGATGGGGTTTAAAGGGACAATGATCCGTTTTCCATCGCAAGTCGTTGCCTTTACAAGCTTTCCATTTTTATCAAAATGCAGCGATACAGGATCCTGAAATGTTTTTGGGTTTAAAAAGGCATATCCAACTTTTAAGCGGGAAGGATCTAAAAAGACGCCGCAAGAGATTAACCTCTCTTCAAATCCATTGGCAGATATGACGAGAGAAGCTGTAGGGTCTGTTAGCTCTTTAACCTTAAGCTTAACTTCATTTGGGGCAAAGCGGCCCCAAAATCCCAAAGATGGAGTCTTCACTTCAGGAATTGGCATCTTTGGAAGTTGAAACTTAAGTCTTTTCCTAGCCTCAAATTCCCTTTCAATCGTCAATGTGTGATTGCAAGGGCAAAAAGAGATCCAAAACACCCCTTTTGTAGGCACTTCAGTGCGATAAAGGATTTCATTTGCCTTGCCACTTGGCTCTGCAGATCCCATTAAAATTTCGTCTGCAAAAAGAGCGCGATAGGTGGGGTGCTCACGCACTGCTTTTGGCAATGGCACAACTATTGCAGGAAATGCCTCTCCATTGACTTTTAGTAGCTGCAACGTGCTTAAATCGAGGATATTGTCTTTTCCAAAGGCGATTTTCGAAAACCTGCAAAAAGATTCTTCATCTCGCGTCCAAAGAGGGTAAGGGGAAAGAGCCGCCCCATTTAGTTGCATAAAGCCATCTAAGACTTTAGAAAAAAATTCATCCGTACATGCAAACATTAAGTGGGGGACTAGTTGCTCCTTAATCCAGCACACCCCTTCTCTTGCATTAATGGGAATATCAACCCCTTCGCCTAAAACACTTAACATCTGCCCCATCTTCAGCAAAGAGGCAACCCTCTTTTCATTTTTTAAGGATTCAATCTTTCCTAAATCCTTGCTATTTTCATGGCAATAATAAGCCATTAAGAAGGCGCTTGCAATGGCATTTTGATCATCGGATGAAATAGATGGATTATAAAATAGCTGTAAAAGGTGCTCAGACCAAACGGGATCATGAAGCGTTGGCCAACCAGCTACTATTTGTTGCATATGCACTTGAATAATCGTCGTAAAATAAAGAAGGGATGTTAATCGCAAAGTATTGCCCTTCTCTTTTGCCTCCATCAATAGATGGCAAATTAAAGGAGCTCTTTTGAGAAATAAGTGAGGATTTTCTTGTCGCATATCGCAAATGACGTCATGTCTTGTGAGAAGCTCGTAAAATCTTTTAAACATTATGGTTTGATCTAAAAGATCTCTTCTTTGCAACCACAAGTCGATCACCTCTTCGACATTCTTGTAGGAATCTAGGGTAGCATGTAAAAAGATCTCTTTAAATTCATTTTTTTTATGATACCGGACAAATGTGGCCCCATATTGCATAACGCGCAGGGTCTGCTTGATCGCTAAAGCGGCCCCATTTCCTGGCAAATGCATGGCTTTATCGGTCAGTTGCAACTCCTCTTCATTCCCCATTTCACTCCATTTATACTTACCAAACATTTCACCCTTGGAATTATGGAGTCGACTAAGGGCAATTTTTTTTCCATAAATCGTTTGAGGGGACTTTGTTTCGCTCTCTCCTACAGCATCGGAATGATCGGTTAAAAAAGGGGTAAATTCGCTTAATGTGTAGAACTCAGCAACGAGTGCTTGATACCGACAATCAAGAACTACCCTTAACTTTTTAGAACCTGAAAAGTTGGCGGCCACAATTTCTCTTTGCGCAGTCCACCGAGTCATTGCAAATTCAAGTCTTAGCGGCTGTTGCAATAACTGTAATGCTTTTAAATGCGACGCGTAGAGTCTTGATCTTGACCTTGACCTACCGGATGAGAAATCAAACGCCGTTTTAGCGATTTGTACAACATAGGTTGGAAATTTCAACACCTGAAAAGTGGGTTGAATGGATGTTTGGGACGCCATAAAAGCAGTGATCACTAAATGGTGATGCTGCAACCTCGCAAGGGGGGAAAGTGCCAAAGCCACTTCATCATTGTTTTGACTTATTCTAGAACTATAAAACGATTTAAGGATATTGTTCAAATCCCATCCATTTAGCTGCCGCCCAAATGCTTTTGCAGCCTCTTTAATCCACAACGCATCTCCCTCCTTATACCTTTCGGTTGGTAGCCGCATACATTCCTTTATATTTTCATTGCCTACACACATCTCAAAAGAAGCGAGTACTGATTGCCCTTCTACACTTTGTGAAAAGCTTAAATGGTCTTCTTGTGTATAAGCGTAAATAAAGGAAATGATTACCGGATCGAAAAGATGCTTCCTCGCTTGTAATGCATTTAAGAGCGCTCTTTCCATGACAGGCAAATCGTTGGCATCAACACTCTTTAACAATTTTTCATGCTGACGGATGGTAAAAAGAAGGGAGCTTTCCGATTTTAAGAGCTGTATCCACTCTGTTGGCGTAAGCTTTAAATCGCTTTGCTTAATCTTAGCTTCCCAAAAGTAGTGATTGAGCCTCTCTAATGTAAAGGAGAGTTCCCTAAAAGCAGTAAAAGATTTTTTTTCAATAAGTGAGTGCCAAAAGGAATACCCCTCTACTGCACGATTTGGATCAATTGGAGCTGGAAAGTAGGCCATCGCCATCCGATACATTTGAGTTGCAGCCGGATAATTTCTTGTTTCAATAAATGCGTCGCACGATTTTGTAATCGCTTGCAATGAAGCCATCGTCTCATCGCAATCGATTGCGTTTTTAAGCTTTTGCACTTCCATAAAGTGGTGAAGCTTTAACCCCTCTGCCTGGAAAGCGCTTACATTTGCCACTCCTAAAGCGATCGGTTTTTCTATGATCATCTGAAAGGGCAAAGGTTTCGGAGTATTAAGAAAAGACGCCTTAAGCACTTTCGTGCTATCTTTTCCCATTTCTTCTTTTAAATGGTGCTCAAGCCTTTGTAAAAGGGAATTAAACCGCAGCGTCATCTCCTCAATTCTTTCTGCACTCGGCAGCTTATGAAATTGCCTTTGAAGGCTTTGAGTGCTTTTATGCATGAGTTTAAGCAATGTAAGCCTTTCTAAAGGCTCGCATTTTTCAAAATGTAAAAGGGTTGTCTGTAAGTGGTTGTTGAGTAAGCGATAGGTAAATTCAATTTTACTCGCCATAGGAGCGTCTTTTGCAATCGAGCGCAGCATCTCGTGAATGAGGGTAAATGGGTTATCCACGACATGGGGCCGCCTTTTTTCAGAAGGGCTTCCCTGCTTAAAGCCACTACTTAATACTAAGTTTTCCCTTAATTTGGGAAAGTCTAAAAGGGGATAAAGGGCTTTATAATTGATTTTGCTTGCATCCATTGGATTAAAAGATGCGCCCTCAACTGTCGACGCTGTTGCGCCATGCAAGAAGGCAAGATATCCTGAAGAAATCACCTCCTGTAAACAAGAGTCTGGGAGTTTTTCTTTTTTAAGGCTGAAAAGCATTAGCTGCCCAACCATCTTTTGTAAGGTATGAAGACTTGCCGTATCATCAGGATTAAAGTTTTGGTATTCATAGTCGCGAAGAAAATCGCGCGCATGATGAGAGCCAAATTCCTTTAAAAGCAAGCTAGAACCACTGCGGCTAAAGGTTAAAAGAGTAGCTTGAAATTTTCCATCCTTTTCCCAATACCCAGTCGGAATAATTGCTAAAATATCTTTGCCTTCTTTAAATCCATCTGCAATATGATTGATCCACGACTTGAAACATTGTTCTTGATCTTTAGCTTTCAGCGTTTTCCAACTGTGATAGGCCTTTAGACTAAAGTTTAAAACTTGCGAGATAGGGTCATTGGGTTCAAAGAGATTGCCTTCTTGAATTTCTTTAAGAGCGCTGATGAGACTATTTTCCCCTTTTGAATCCTTTACAAAAGACATCTTCGATGTATCTAAGACGTATCCTGGGTGTAACAAATACATAAGACGTGTGAGCGGGTAAATAAGCACTTTCCAAAGAAGCGAGATGATAGGGATTTTGGATGGCCACTTGAGAAGCAGTGTAGTTTTTATCTCGCTTACCGTGCGACTCCTTAAGGGAATACTTTTATTGGCAATCGCAATCATCTTTACATCGAGATTAGAAACCTCGAGATTAGAAAAAGAGCCATCCGTTGCAAGCTTTTTAAAGCGATGGCTCTTATCGACCTTATAAGCATAAGAGGCAGCCTTATGTTTTTTAATGAAGACTTCATGTGTTTTTCGTATGGAAAAGTTTGGGTCCGTTTGCTGGGTGGCGATGATGCGGCACATGGCGAGCCCAAGCTCTTCTGCAGACATCGCCTTATCTGTATGCACTAAAACTGTCTGTTTGTTCTCACCGACTGTAACTTCGCAAAGCACGCGATTTATCATTATTTTCCAACCTAATTTAGAAACAAAACTATAGCAAAAAAATAATTAAATTATCAACACAAATCACACATAGCAAATTATAACTTTACAGTTATACATTCAAGAGTGTACTATTGACATGGAAATGGTTGACGAACCTGTATCGTTTTGACCATCCAAAAAAACCTTATCGTTAAATCGTTCCATCGTTACCATCGTTGATCTTGCCGTAAGAGATAACTTTGTTTCTATCATGGTCTTTGGCTAACTTTTGAATTTTCTTGGGTATACATTGCATAGGGGCAACGACTTTAAATGAATATAAAAAATATATCGAAAAAGACGCAGCTTTAGAGAAGCGCTTTCAAACAGTTTTAGTCGATGAGCCAACGCAAGCATTTATTATCCTAGAAACGGCAGTTCGAGATGCTAAATTGGACACACTTTAAGATTTAGTTTTACAGCCATTTAAAAAGTCTGATCCTCTTTCAAATTGACAAATAGTTACTGAACGAGATAAAGTGAAGTTCAACTTCAATTTGTACGGTTCGCGTGTATAAAAGAACATTAGACACTGAAATTCAAAAACTTGCAAATGACTATCCGGTGGTCACTATCATCGGGCCGCGCCAATCAGGAAAAACAACGCTTGCAAAAGCTCTTTTTCCAGATAAGCCATATGTGAATTTAGAAGCTCCTGATACTCGAGAAAAAGCACAGCTAGACCCAAGAGCATTTTTGAATCAATTTCATACAGGGGCAATTCTCGATGAAATTCAAAGAGCGCCATGGCTTCTCTCCTATATTCAGGTTATCGTCGATCAAATAGGAAAAAATGGACTGTTTATTTTAACCGGAAGCCATCAGCTTGAGCTTAATCAGGCGATCACGCAATCGTTAGCCGGAAGAACTGCACTCTGTACATTGCTCCCTTTAAGCCTTGATGAACTCTCCCAGGCAAAACTTCACTTTTCAATTGATGAATATATATTAAAAGGCGGATATCCTCGCCTTTTTAAGGACCATCTGGAACCTACAGTATTCTATCGAAATTACTTCCAGACATATGTTGAAAGAGATTTAAGACAACTTATTATGGTCAAAGACTTGTCCTCTTTTGAAAAATTCGTCAAATTACTAGCAGGAAGAACTGCTCAAATTTTAAATCACGAATCTCTTTCTAACGAAGTCGGTGTTTCCTCCCATACGATTAAGCATTGGATTTCCATATTAGAAGCCTCCTTTATTGTAACACGGTTACAACCTTATTATGAAAACTTTGGGAAACGGCTCATCAAGTCGCCAAAAATTTACTTCAATGATACAGGGTTTTTATGCTATCTTCTTGGGATTGAAACTATTACACATTTATCAAGGGATCCATTAAGAGGCAATATTTTTGAAAATCTTGCAGTTATTGAGTGTTTTAAAGCGCGATTGCATCGCAACTTAGAGCCAAAGCTCTATTTTTTCAGGGATACTCAGGGGCACGAAGTCGATTTACTTTATGAAGAGGCACGGTTACTTATCCCAATCGAAATAAAAGCTTCCTCAACCTTTCACGGAGATTTTCTTGGAGGAATTGTTTATTTTAGGAAAATAGATCCACAAAAAACATCTCAAGGGTATCTCATCTACTCTGGCGAGGAAGGCTATCTTAAAGACACTACTCTTCTCAACATTCTCCAGGCAAAAAAAGCGGTGGTTGAGAAAAAAAGCGGTGATTGAGAAATGATCATAAGCTTAAGATAACCTCCTGCTCAACGTAAGCTTTATTTTCACTCTCCCATTTTCCAGCTTTCAGGTGGCCTTAAGTATATGAAGAAAACCTTTTAAGAGACGCTCGATTCACCTTTATCACAAAAGGAGAAGGTCCATCTTTTAATATAAACACATCTTGAGTGCCACCCCATCCAAGTTTTTTCATTTTGGTAAGATCAAGGTAAGCGTTGACAGGGTAGTTATTTTAGGCACATATCATATTCGCGACCAAAGTCGGAGCGTACTCCGAAAAACGCAAGCATTTCCGGAGTACACTCCAAAAAACACATCAAAACCTTTTATAATTAAAGCAAGGTCGGAGTATACTCCGGAAAACGCAAGCATTTCCGGAGTAGTTTATGTTTTTACGGTTTAGAAAGTTTTCAATGAATCATAGTTTTTTTCTATTTGGGCCACGAGGCACGGGTAAAAGTACGCTGTTAAAAAAGAAATTTGATCCCAGCAAATGTCTATGGCTTGATTTATTGGACACAAAAGTTGAAGATCGTTTTCTCCACCATCCCGAAGATCTGTATGCTGTAGTCAATGGACTTGATGAAAACATGACTCATGTCATCATTGATGAAATACAAAAAGTGCCTAAGTTGTTAGATGAGGTGCATCGATTAATAGAAGAAAAGAACAAAATATTTGTTTTAACAGGATCAAGTGCGCGAAAACTCAAGCATGGCGGAGCCAATTTACTCGCTGGAAGGGCCTTTGTCTATTCTCTATACGCACTTTCTTGTTTTGAGCTTAAAAATACATTCGATTTAGGACAAGCGCTTCACTTCGGAACTTTACCTAAAATATTTAGTTTAGAGAGTGATGAGGACAGAAGTGAATTTTTGCGATCCTATATTGATGTTTATCTAAAAGAAGAAATTTGGAATGAGCAAATCGTGCGCAAGCTTCAACCTTTTCGTAAGTTTCTGGAAGTGGCAGCTCAGTGCAATGGCAAAATCATCAACTATGCCAATATAGCCAGAGACGTTGGGGTCGATGACAAGACAATTAAAGAGTATTTTATTATTTTAGAAGACACGATGATCGGGTTTTTCTTAGAGCCCTATCACCACTCCTTCCGGAAGCGATTAGCAGAAAAACCTAAGTTTTACTTTTTCGATCCAGGTGTAGTTCGTGGCCTATCCAGAAGACTTTCTATCCCTTTAACACCCAAAACAGCTGCTTTCGGAGAGGCTTTTGAGCATTACATTATAACAGAATTTGTAAGGCTTAAAGGGTATTTTCAACCAGATTATCGGCTTTCCTTTATCCTGACAGCGGGTGATGTGGAAGTCGATTTAGTGGTAGAAAGACCCGGCAAACAACTTCTTTGCATTGAAATAAAAAGCTCTGAAATGATTCATGATAGCGATATCAGCTCGTTTATTAGAATAACGAAGGATATTGAAAATTGCGAAGCCATAGTCCTTAGTCAAGACCCGTTTATGAAAAAAATTGATCACGTCACCTGTTATCCTTGGAAACAGGGGTTAGCTCACTGTTTTCCAGAAGTCAATCAGGAAGGCTGAATGTTCAGGGCAATCGCAATCTTCGCGTTTAAAATTTTTTTATTTATGGGAATTGCTTCCAAAACTAAATTCATGTTATAATGTGACTATAGTCATAACTATAGGAGTTAAGTATGGCATTGCCTATTCTATTTAACATTGTATCTATGTCCGGGTGTTGTAGTGGTTGCCGACGTAGATAGAATAGGATTCTTGCCTCACAACAGTAATCAGAATGTTTGCGTTAACGTTTTAGAATACATGCAAACAGATCGGCGCGGAAAAGAAACCATTACTTGACGTTGCTATATTGCAACTGATTGCATTTTCACTTGGTAAACTCGGGTGCGATATCCTTTATTCCCATTTTTTTTAAAAAACGAAAATGGGAACGGGCGGCTTGAAAGAGTGTCTTATAGCAGTGATAAGGAATGCCAAATTCCTTTGCTGTTTGCTCTACGATGGGCGCGATTTTTGGATAATGAACATGGCAAAGGTGGGGGAATAAATGATGCTCGATCTGAAAATTTAATCCACCAACTAAAAATGATAATAATTTGTTGTCTGTCGCAAAATTGGAGGTAGTTCGCATTTCATGAACAGCCCAATGATTGTCAATAATGTTCTCTTGGTCCTCTGAAAAATTAATCATTTCCACATTTTCTACCACATGAGCTAAACTGACGATAAAAGATACACAGCATCCGACAATCCCCATCATCACAAGATAACTCAGACCAATTTGCCACCATGCAATAGGTAAAATCAATAAGGGAATTATTAAAAAAATAAATACGTGTAGCATTTTAATGAATAACGAAATACACAAAACACATTGTTTAATACAATATTGATTTTTATCAAGAGAAACATAATCTTTAAAGTCTCCATAATAAAGGCTCTGTTCCACAAAAAGAACAACCTGGATTATTTTCTAGTCTATTGAAAGGGGAGAAGGCAAACAATGGAAAACACACAACTGAAAGAAGAAATAAGGACGTTAATAAAAGAAATTGAAGAGGAATTCCCAGGTGTCCTTATAAGAGGGCAACCAAATTTTATGAAAGGCCTTCACCACATACACAATGACGATGTTTCTACAATCCCCAACGACAATATAGATTCCTTCGTCAAAATTTCAAAAAATTATTTACCCCTTCTAAACAATTCAATCTCAATGAACAGACAGTTTAAATTTCTATTAGAAGAAATAACGTCTAAAACCGAACAAATACAAGAAAAACTCAACAGCAATACCATTTTTCCAACAGATTACAAAAATAAAATTTTAGAAACATCTGAAAGAATAAAATTTTCCATCAACCAAATGAAAGAAGCTTACAATTCGGAACAAGACACTGAAGTTATAAGAATTCAAGAAGAGTTACTTCCAATCTTAAGCGGTTGGCGCACCGAGCTCGCAAAATGCGACGAGGCGTTAGATACATTTCGTTTGTTAGACGAAAAGGTCGGCTTTGTAGAAAATAAAATAGAGGGGCTAAAAGAGTTGTTAGCTAAAGAAAGTCAACCTGAAAATGTAAAAGCGCAAATTCAAGCGGTTATCGCAAAAATTCACGAGATCATGGCGCAGAAAGACATTCGAAAACGACTCTTCTTAGAAGAAAGCGATGACGAGCAGTAACATTTTCGGGAGACTTTGGAATGAACGGTTTTCCGCAGTATAAAGGGGTGTTTCCTCACGAAGTGAGGAGATCCTTTTATAGCCCACTGCAAGCGAAGCGCCGCTGTGGAAATGGATGAGATATAAAGATGTCCCCCTGAAATGGGGGACATCAAAGCACGCGTTATACAGGAAGATTCTGCTGTGAATGGCTTAAACGTCCTCACAGCCACGCTTAACTACCGCGAACCTGTTTCAAAGTTTGGTTTTTGGCGCTGAATTTCCACAACTAACCTTGAGAGCTCTCCAATCATATATAAAGGGAGGGAAAGGATATTATCTGTAAGTGAAAGTGTGGCAAGAGATATTCGCACGCCAAGTTTTGCTTGCTTTTCTGTCATGAATATTTTCAGAGACTTCATTCGCCCTTTCAATCCAGACTTAACTTCTATTGGAATAATTTGTGAACCTATGGTGATCATAAAATCGACTTCTGCACTGCTGTTTTTCTCTTCGCGTACCCAAAAAAACAAATGACTATCACTTTTTTTGTCAGAATAAGCAAGCAGCTCCTGCCCTACAAATTGTTCTGTAAAAAGCCCACCATTGAGCAAAATAATATCCTCATGAAAAAGAGCTGAAATATCTAAAAACGAAGCCCTTTTTGCAAGTCCCACGTCAAGAAAGATCAGTTTAAATTTTTTTTCGTTTTGAGTCGTAGTTAAGGGTAATCCAGAAGCTGATGTAGAATTGATTTTATAAATCAGACCCGCAAGACTAAGCAGCTGCAAAGCGATTTTCATCTCTCTTGGCTGGATATCAGGATCCACTTTACTGTATTTAAACCACTGAGCGATAAGTCCCGGGGCTTTTTCGAAAAGAAGACTCAATATTTTATGCTGAGATATTTTGGCATATTTACCAAAATCACGCCTATAGGTAGAAAGAATGTCTGATTGAATGTCTTGACATTGCAGAACACTTTTTGTTTGAAGATAGGCAGAAAGCACAGCGGGCATTCCACCCAAAGCCATATACTCCCTAATCAATCTAAGAAGCTCTTCGTGAATAGGGGCTGGGACGGTAGAACCAATAGATAACGTGTTGAGATAGGCCACTAAATTCTCACGCTTCATCGCCCTTAAAAATTCGTAAAATGAAAGTGGATACAAATATAAAAATTGCACTCTCCCCACAGGCATAGAAAACTGATCATCATTTAAAGCAAACTCTAGAAGTGATCCCGCTCCAATTACATGAAGAGCTGGCATTTGCTCTTTAAAATAACGCAGCGCCATGATAGCGCTCGGGCATTCTTGGATTTCATCCAAAAAAAGAAGCGTCTTTCCAGGAGTGATCAAGGAAGACGTTAATAGCTCTATTGCTGATACAATTTTTTCAGGAAATAGTGTATCAAAACACGCTCGTGCGAGCGGATTTTGTTCAAAATTCACAACCACAAAGCTCTCAAAATGTTGCCTGCCAAATTTCTCCACCACCCAACTTTTTCCTACTTGTCTTGCCCCCCGCAAGAGTAAAGGCAAGCGCAATATAGAGTTCTTCCATTTGACTAAATCTTTTTCGATGTCTCGTTCCATGCGAAATCTTTTTGTTAATTTTCTTCACGATACTACACGCTTGCATTTTTTCCAAGGTAAAAACATGCACTTTTTGCAGAAAATCCAATGTAAAAACATGCTCATCTTGCAGAAAATCCTAAAAAATCCAGCAAAAGTAAGCAATTGACGCCTGAAGAGAAGAGGGAAAATCAAAAAATCTCTTCAGAACGGGCGGTAAATGAAAATGTAATCGGTAGTTTAAAGAGATTCAAGATCCTAAGCGATAAATACAGAAATCGAAGAAAAAGGTTTGGTTTGAGATTCAATCTTATTGCAGGGATCTACAATTT
>JABDAE010000058.1 GCA_013289325.1 Chlamydiota bacterium | reverse complement strand
GACGTTATCAATGCTTCAGAACATTGAGGGTCTTAGGGGTGCGGAATAATAGCTACGATTGTAATTTCGTTTTTTTTAGGGCCATACCGCCAGAATATGCGGTATGCTCCTGGCATTCTGTTTTGCGCATAAGACTCAAATACCTTATACCCTCGCTCGCGACTAAGACCAGTATGTTCGTGAGTATTTAGCGACGGATGTCGCAAATTGTTTTGCATAAAACCTAGAGTTTTGGCCACCGCCTTAAAAATCCCTTGTTTAGAGGGGGTGTTTTCCAAATCTAGTAATTGTTGCTCTGCGTCGTCTGTGTACGAAAATTCAAAGTTCTTCATCGATAAACTTTTGAAAATCCCTCTTCAGTTTTTTTACTTTCCCAGCTTCAGCTTGATCTAATCCTTGTTGCACAGCTTGATAGTGCTTAGGATTTTTATATAGCCAAAGCTCGTGAGCAGGCATTTCAGCCATTGCCTCAAGAATAATTTTATCATCTTCTACATAAGCTTTAAATGAACTAACCTCATAATTCGGTAACAACTTTGACAAATTCACCCGATTTCTTCCATCCAAAGTTAAACGGATCTCATTTTCGTGATGTGATTGTTTTTCTAGTGCCATAGCAGATTACCTCCTGTCAGCTTGTATTATCCTAGAAACGGCAGTTGGAGACGGCAACTTAACGCAATCTCTTGAACCAGAATCATTTGCAATGGGGTGGTCCTTCACCATTTGGGAATGTCCCACCCCATTGCAAAGTGATTCTAATTCAAGATCTTGCATTAAGTTGCCGTCTCCAACTGCCGTTTCTAGGATTATAATGGATTATGATACAATGTGTCAATATAACCTTGTACCAATGAAACAATAGTCTTCCTATCTTATGCTATCAACCATAGACTTTTTTTAAAAATTGTTTTGATTGAGAAAATCTCACAGTTTAACGCCTCTTTCATGGCGCAACATTGACCATACCCTCTTGAAGGGCATCGCTCCATGGCTTAGAGGATGGGGCATGGTGAGGCTCCTCAATTTGTGTGTGAGGCATTTCCCCTCTTGACGGGGCGCCTTTTATAGGCGCATTTTCCTTTCTCATTTTTAGCACATTTTGCCAAAGATAGGCAATAATGGCATCTGTCCCTTGAATCCCTCCTTCTTTAAAAGAATCAGCTGCCTCTTGAGTGGAGGCGGCACAAAAAAGTCTCATTCCGCCTAGACTTCTTTTTTGCATAAGTTTTTTAATATTTTCTTATTTCATAAGATGATAAAATTACCCGAAACAAAAACGAAGGAAGAAGTAATGGGATCAGTGAGTACGAGTGGAGTCGAAAGTTTTCTTATCGGTCAGTACAAGGATCGCAGCCGCTCTGAAACTGTAGACCAGAGCAGCCGTGCAACTAGCCAAGCTTTAGATACAACACTGCCATCTAGTGTTGCAACTAGCGTCGCTATTGAGGAAACTCCACGATATAAGCTTGCGCCTCGCGTCACTTTTAAAGATACATCTTTATATAGCGTAGCTACTAATGAAAAAATATATTACAGCACTGAAGAGCATGATGCTTTTAATGACACATCTCAATCTAGTGTGGCTTTTGATCAAACACCGCATTCTAGTATGGCGGCAAGTGTAGCTTTTAATGGGACACCTCAATCTAGTGTGGCTTTTGATCAAACACAGCAATATAGCGCTGCAGTTAGCGTAACTTTTGAAGCCACACCGCAGTGTAGCTTTAATAAAGGACTTTCTGATCAAGTCCAATGCGGGCCGGAGTTTATTGCTGCTTGTAATGCCTCTATGAATAAGATAATAAGTGCAAAAGAAGATATGCCAAGAGCTTTTCGATCGATGATATGTCACAATAAGAGATGGGTGGTACTCTTTGAAGGTACCATTGGCAGCATTTTTTCAATTGTTGCAAAAGTGGCTCGTGTCGCTATTAAAACAGTTTTGATTGTTCCAAAAGCGGTCCGTACTTCTATTTTAGGATCGCGTTTTCACTACAAAGTAGAGGGAGCGACAAAAGAGGTTTTTAAACGCTATGCGGATGAATGGGTCGATTTAGGAGTGGCGGTGCTTACTGTGCCTTTTGCTCTTTCTAGGATGATCGTGCCAACAGCTTTTAACGATTCAATTGTTAAAATTGAACACTATTATGCAAAAAGGCAAATGAGAAGAGATGAGGCCGATAAAGCATGGGCTGATGCAAAAACTAAATTTAACCTAGAAACGGAAAGAGGGAAACATAGATAAGCGCAAGGCCTGCAATAGCTGCCACACAAAAAGCGGGCCGGCTAACCTTTGGGCTTTGGCGACGTGGCAGAGCATCCACTGTAAACATGATGGCCATTAAGCGAAGGTAATAAAAGGCTGCAAGCACAGCCGTAAGAAGAGCTAAAGCGACAAGCCACTGATAGCCTGCGTAATAGGCAAGCTTTAAAACGTAAAACTTAGCCAAAAAACCTGCTGTAGGAGGAATGCCTGCAAGAGTCAATAGGCATAGCGAAAAGGCCAAAGCAAGAAATGGCGATTTTGAAAATAAGCCTCTCACTGCCTCAAAGGAAAGCTCCTCGTCGTCTTCTCCAAGCGTTGCCAATACGGCAAAAGCGCCCATTGTGGCAAGCGCATAAACGATGAAATATAAAACCAAAGCAGAGATTGCCTCGCTGCTACCTGTGAGGATGGCAATCAACATAAAAGCTGCATGCGACATCCCCGAATAGGCAAAAAAGCGCCTAAGCTGAGTTTGCCGAGTGGCCACAAAATTGGCATATACTAGAGTAATAGCCGCAAGCGCTGCCATACAAAAAGATACTTTGTTATCGATATTTGGCATGGCGATAAGAAATACAATTGCAAATGCAGCCATTGCGCCAAGCTTAGTCCCAACAGCCATAAAGGCCACAACAGGCGTTGGAGCGCCTTGATACACATCAGGGGCCCAATTATGAAAGGGTACAAGCGCAGCTTTAAAGGCAAGTGCTCCCATGATCATGGCAAGGCCGCTAAAAAAATAAGCCCCATTTCCCCCATTTTCCTTCATAGCCCCATAAGCCGTTGAAAGACTTTGAAAATTAGTCGTCCCAACTGCCCCATAAACGAAAGCAACCCCATAGACTAAAAAGGCGGCGGCAAGTCCTCCCATCAAAAAGTATTTCAACGCCGCTTCTCCTGAGACTTTAACTCTCTTGATATAGACTGCTAGGATATAAAGAGGGATGGAGAGGGTCTCAATCCCTATGAAAAGAGTTAAAAAGTCATTAGAGGCCCCGATTAACATCAGTCCAAAAAGAGAGCTAAGTAAAAGAAAATAGTACTCCCCAGCTGAAATCGCTTTTGAATGTACCTCTTTATCTAAAAAGACTTTGCCAAGCAGACATGAGACGAAACCAACCCCTAAAAATAGAGCATTAAACGTAGTCTTAAGCGCGTCAAAGCGAATCCATGGGGTGAGCAGCGGATGGGTACTTGAATAAGTCATAGCAGTAGCCACAAAGGCCAAAGCAATCGAAAAACAAGCTAAATAAATCGAAAAACGCCTTGCCAAGTGGTTTGCAAAGCTTTCTAAAAGCAAAATCAAAAGAGCAAACGATGTAATGATTAAAAAAGGGCTCAATGCCAGATAATCTTGAAGCGTAAGAGTTAAGTTCATATCAGATCAATGCTCCAATAAGTCAATTAAATGGATCTGTTTTACCACCGGCTCAATTAACTCAAGCAAGGGACGAGGATAAATCCCAAGCCAAAGCGTTGCGATAACTAAAGGGGCGATAACGGCAAAATAAGTGAGGCGCACATCGATAATTCCACTTGACACTGTTGCCACACCTTCTTGCCCAAAAAACACTTTTCGTTGAAACCGAAGGGCGTACGTCGCCGATACAATCACAGATAGGCCAAGAATGGCAGCTACCCACCAAGACATTTGAAAGACCCCGAAAAGCACAAGCAATTCACCGACAAAGTTGGCAGTGCCAGGAAGTGAGACATTTGCCATAATGAAAAAAAGTGTCAGCCAACACACTGCCGGGATTTTGCGCGCAAGTCCACCGGTCAATTGCATATCCGATGTTTTAAGCCAATCGATCAAATATCCCACGATGATAAATAATGCGGCAATCACGATGCTATGGGTGACTACTTGAAAGAGGCCGCCAGCAAGTGCGTACCCATTCCAAACAAACAGGGCTGCGAAAATAAAATTCACATGGGAAAAGCTGGAATAGGCAATGAGCCTTTTCATGTCGATCTCGGCAAGAGCTGCAAGCGCTCCATACAATACGCCAATCACAGCAAGACATACAACATAAGGCGATGCCATCTGCATATAGAGAGGGAAAATCCCCATTAAAATCCGAATGACTCCGTAAATACCTGCCTTTGAAAGTAAAGCTGCAAGCAAGATGGTCGCAGTCTTTGGCGCTTCACAATAGGTGTCAATCAACCAACCGTGAAAGGGAAAAAGAGGCGTTTTTACGGCAAAGGCAACAAGGAAAATAAAAAAATACCAGCCGGCATAAGGCATAGTCGAAGATAACTTGGCCAATTCATCGAAGTTAAAAGAGCTTGCAGCAAAATAAAGCGCTATCACAGCAAAAACTAAAAGAGCAGAGCCTGCAATCATATAAAGCAAAAACTGCATGGCCGCAAACTGCCTATTTTTTCCACCCCAAATGTTAATGATAAAGTACAAGGGGATAAGCATCGCTTCCCAAAAGATGGTAAAAAGAGCAAGGTCTTTTGTTGAGAAAAACCCGATCAAAAGCGCCTGCAAGAAGAGGATAAAGCCATAAAAAATATTGGGGTGCGAAAGATTTTTTATAGGGCCGGTTATGATCGCAATCGGGGTGATAAGCGCTGTCAAATACAAAAAAATCAACGTCAAAGAGTCGATGGAGAGATTAAAGTGGATGGATAGCGGTTTAAACCAGAGAACATCGTACGATCTTCCTAAAAGCTTTGGGGTCAATATCAAAATAAATAAGGGGACCATTGAACAAATAGCTGCAAATGCCTTTGTCCATTTTGACGAGACTTTCACCATCGCAAATAAAAAAAATGCGGCGATAAGCGGGGCAAAAAACAGCAAAAGCAGCGGATCAAACATTATAATAACCTATAAAGAAATATACACAAATAAAAGGGCAGCTCCTGCAACCATCCAAGCGGCGTAAGAGCGGATTTGGCCACTTTGCATCCTCTGCATCGCCCCTGCAACAGTGTCACACATCTTGCCAAGGATTACAACTGCCCTCTTGACTACTTTTATTTCCAATGCATGAAGAATGCCATTTCCAAGTAAAACGACAGGGTAACCAAATAACTTCCACAGCATCTCTTCAAAGTAGAAAGTGCGCGTCAATAACAAAGGAGTATCCTCTGAGCGTTTAAATACCTTAGCATATAACACCTTCCCAACCAAAAGCCCGCCTAAGGAACAGATGACGGCGATAAGAGTTGCAGACGTCATCAGGTTGCTATGGACAATTTCGTTTTCTGCGGTATTGAGCGAGATATTGGTAAGATTTTCTTCTAGTATCGATGTTTTACCAAATCCATACCCGAGCAATCCCCCAAAAATGGCAAGAATAGCTAAAATGGCAACAGGGATGAGCATCCTATTTGGCGCTTCTTTCACATCTTTTTTTAGATTATCCGTTAAATGGCACTCACCGCAAAAAGTTAAGGTGTAGGCGCGCATAAGATAGATGCTTGTTAAAGTCGAGGCGCAAAGGGCAATGCCATATAACACATCAAAGCCTTGCAAATGCTCTTGGTCCAAAATTAAATCTTTGCTAAAAAAACCAGACAACGGCGGAATGCCCGATAAGGCGATCACTCCAATAAAAAAGAGCCACCTCGTCTTTGGCATATACTTTGATAAGCCCCCCATCTTCCCCATTTCAGTTGTGCCTTGCAACATATGAAGGACGTTGCCCGCACTTAAAAACAAAAGCGCCTTAATAAAGGCATGCGATGTCAAGTGAAACATCGCCGAGTAAAAGGCAGTGGCTCCGCACGCCAAAAACATAAACCCAAGCTGACTAACAGTTGAATAGGCAAGAGCTTTCTTTAAATCGGTTTGGCCAAGAGCTGCAAAGGCCGCAAAAAGAGCCGTCGCAGCGCCAACACCCCCCACAATTTGTAATGTCAAAGGTGCTAATATATAGAGTAGGTTCATTCTCACTAGTAAGTAGACGCCGGCAGTCACCATCGTCGCGGCATGGATCAAGGCAGAAACAGGCGTTGGCCCTGCCATCGCATCGGCAAGCCAAATGTGCAGTGGCATTTGCGCTGATTTGCCGATGGCACCCACAAAAAATAGCAAGGTGATGAGCGTGATCATCACATCCCCTTGTTGAAATTTTTGAAGGGCCAGATGCTCCACGTCGGCAATCACTCCTGTGCCAAAAATATAAAATGTGAGTAGCATTCCCAATATAAATCCAAGATCACCTATTCTATTCACAACAAAGGCCTTAACAGATGCTTTTGCCGCCACTTCTCTTTCATGCCAAAAACCGATAAGTAGGTAAGAGGCAAGACCTACACCCTCCCAGCCGACAAAAAGCAATGGGAAATTGCCCGCAAGGACTAGTAAAAGCATGGCAAAAACGAAAAGATTAAGGCACGCGAAAAATCTGGCAAAGCAAGCATCGTGCTCCATATACCCTGTTGCATACCAATGGATTAGAAACCCAACGCCTGTGATAACGAGTGCCATCTGCACTGATAATGGATCAAGGTGTAGGGAAAAGGGAGCGCTTAATCCCTTAACTGGAATCCAGCTAAATAAAGTGACGTTAAGCTCTGCATTGTTAAAGTGAAGCAGGTAAGCAAAGCTAATGAACGCGATAAATACCGATCCACATCCTATTAACGACGTCATTTTTCGACTGATTTTAAACGACAACGACATCAGTAAGACAAATCCGACTAAGGGGAGAAAAAGTCCAATTAATAGCGCTTGTTCCATTGATTACCCTTTAAGCTCATCGTATTGATCGATATCCACCACCTGCCGGTTTCGAAATTGGTTAATGACAATCGCAAGACCAATGGCAGCTTCTGCTGCCGCCACAACTAAAATAAAAAACACCCAAAGTAGGCCCGTTTGATCGCCCCACGTTTTAGAAAAAGCGACAAAGGCGAGGTTTCCGGCATTTAGCATCATCTCAATCGATAGGATAAAGATCAAAATATTGCGTTTGAAGAGGACCCCGACTATGCCGATCACAAACATGGCCATACTGAGAAAAATAAAAAAAGTGACATCCATATTAGCTTCTCTCCTTTTTTCCAATATAAAGAGCGCCTACAATGGCGACTAAAAACAATAAAATCACAGCTTCAAACGGAAAGAAGTAATCGATATAAAGCGCTTTTCCAATGCTTTTCAGCGTACCAAATTGAGCAGGTTGTAAAGTCCCTTGATTAACATGATGATTTACATTTGGCATCCAAATAGCAAAAAGCAAAAAGGCAGCTGCAAATAAACTTGCAGAAGAGACAATAAGCCACCGATTACTCCTTGCCTTACTATGCAAAATTTTAGCGTGAGCATCTTGGAAAAGGACGATCACAAACATGAACAAAACTAAAATAGCCCCCGCATAGACTAAAACCTGTAAAGCTGCGATCAATTCAACATGTAACTCAAGATAAAGCCCTGCAAGTGTTAAAAGAGCGAGCATAAAGGAGAGGCAAGCGTGCACAGCTTCTTTGGCCAGCAATACGCCCAAAGATGATAAAATGAGAACAAGTCCTAAGACCCACTGTAAAGGGGCTATTTCCATTACTACCATCTTAGATCTCCCTCTTTGGGTCTCTACCCGAATCGCCAGGATTTTTTTCGGTCAATGTCTCTTTAGTGAAGATCAAAGACTCCCTCGTATAGGACGCTAGCTCATATTCATTGCTTAAGATGATCGCGCCGGTTGGACAAGCCTCTTCACAAAGACCGCAATAGATACACCTTAACATATTAATCTGAAAGTCAGAGGCATATCTTTCCCCATGAGAATGGGGCGCATTTGGATCGTTGCTCTCAGGCTTTACATAGATCGCCTGAGATGGACAGACTATGGCACAAAGCTCGCACCCGACACACCTTTCTTTCCCATCTTCCCATTTCGTTAAGTAGTGCCTGCCGCGAGATCTAGCAGCAAGCTTTAACTTATCTTCCGGGTATTGCACCGTCGCAGGTTTTCTAAAGGCAAACTTTAGGACAATAAATAATCCCTTTAAAGTGGCTAGCACCCTTTTATACGTTTGGATAGCTTTAGAGATAGCGCTTTTGGGTTGTTTTGTCGTCATCTATAATACCAATGTAATAAATGCTGTGACAATGAGATTCAAGATCGCAAGGGGCAAAAGCACCTTCCACCCAAATGTCATGAGCTGATCGTAGCGAAACCTTGCCATGGTGGCTCTTACCCATATAAAGATAAACACAAAAAATGCCATCTTCAACAAAAACCAGATAATCGGAATATCAAAAGGACCTTGCCACCCCCCAAAAAATAGGGTAATAGAGATTGCCGAGACAGCCAAAATATTGACATATTCAGCTAAATAAAACATGGCAAATTTCATGCCGCCATACTCTGTATGATAGCCGGCTGTTAACTCTTGTTCAGCTTCCGGCAAATCAAAAGGGGCGCGGTTAGTCTCGGCAAAGGCCGTGATGAAATAGATGATAAAGCTAAGTGGATTTGTCCAAATGTACCAGTGCTCTTTTTGGGCCTCTACTATGGAAGGAAGGCTTAAAGTTCCCGCCTGCAAGGCCACTGTCAAAAGTGATAGCCCCATCGGAATTTCGTAACTGATCATTTGGGCCGTGCCTCTAATTCCCCCAAGGAGCGAGTAGCGATTATTGGACGACCAACCAGCTAGCACCACTGAATAAACAGCAAGTGAGGAGATAGAAAGGAGGATGAGCACGCCAATATCGACATCGGCAATGTATAAAAATATCTCTTTGCCAAAGAGATGGATAGAGCCGCCAAAAGGAATTAAAGCAAATGCAGCAAGCGCTGTAAAAACGGCAATCGCAGGAGCTAGCCAATAGGTAAACACATCGATGTTAGCCGGTTGAAAGCGCTCTTTGGTTAAAAGTTTAATCCCATCGGCAATCGGTTGAAGAAGACCAAAGGGACCCACCCGATTTGGACCAAGCCTTAGCTGCATCCGCGCAATCACGACCCTTTCTAAGAGTGTCATATAAGCAGCAGCGCCTAATAAAATGGCAAGAATAAGGGCTCCTTTAAGAAGAACTATCCACATCGTTTCCATCATTGTTTGCCTACAATATTTTCGACACTAGTTCCATTCAAAAGAGCTGGACTTAAAACGCTCATCCTATATTGATCATATCCCAAAGGCAACAAAAGCGTCCCCCTTGCCAAATCCTTTTTCGCTTGAATCTTGATTTCGATTGCCCCATGTTTCGTGGAAATGGTCGCAAATGCATCATTTTTTAAATGATATTTTTCAATATCCTCCGGATGAAGACATGCCAAAGGCTCTTTAACCACTTGGCTTAAATGCTTATTGTGGCACATCCTAACGCCTTGATCAAATAGATGTTTTGTAAAGACAATTGCAAGTCCTCCCTCTTTCACTTCGCTCTGCTTCACATCTTTATTGGAAGAACTTAAAGAAATCTTTGGCAACTTTTGGCTTTTAAGTGCCTCTTTAAATTCGTCATCGATCTTTAGCAAAAGCCCAAGGCGCGTTGCAAGAAGTCCAAAAATTTCCCCGTCACTATATCGATTGGCTAAGTCCTTTTTAGCTGCCAACTCCTTTATAGGCAATACATTGCCTTCAAAGTTCACAAAGCTTCCCGTCTTTTCTAAATAGGAAAGTGTCGGCAGTACGACGTCGGCATCTTTTGCCGTCTCGGTTAAAAACAGATCTTGCACGACAAGAAATTTTAAATGGCTGCGCAATTTCTTCCAAACCTCACTTGTGCATTTGGCTGCAAGATTCGCCCCTACTAGATAGAGAAAATCCCAGCCATTTGAGAGCGTTTGTTCAATGATCTCGTCTCGGTTAAAACCTGGCTGTGAAAGCACCTGCCCTTTAGGACCTACATCTGGCCTCATTCCAGCAAATCTTGCCCCCTCGCTATTGCCACTTGCCTGCATGAGGTTAAGGGTGACAAAGGGATATTTCTGCTGAATCTTTGCAACTTCTTCTAAAACTTGGCCCCTATTTAAGGAGTGCAAGTATTGCCTCCCAAGGAAAATAGCGCAAGGTTTTGGCCCTTTGCTTGCAACATGTTCTTCAATGACCTTACGAACTTGCAAAAGAGAACTTAACTCATCGCCTGCTGGATATAAATGTGTGGCGTGAAGCTTTGGAGCGATTTCTAAAGCATAATGCCCAAAATACACAGCCTTTGTTCCATGATCGATTGCGCTTTTTAAGCGAAGCCACACAAGCGGAAATTCCTCGGTGAGATCAACTCCGACTAATAAGGCAAGAGAGAGGGAATTATAGGCGCTAATTGGCATTTCAATGCATACAGGATCTTCCCCATGCGAAAATAAAGGCCCATCAATTCGATGATCGACATTGTTGACAAAAGCGCCCTCTCTAATTAGCTTTTGGAAAAGGTAATTTTCTTCAACGGTTAGGACATTTCCTCCAAGGGCTGCGATCTTTTTACTCTCTCTTCCTTCTTTAAACTTTTGGGCGATTAAGGAAAACGTCTCATCCCAGCTAGCCTCAACTAGTACCCCATTTTTTCGTATTAATGGTGTGTTTAACCTATCTTGATGGGAGTTAAATTCAAACCCAAACCACCCCTTATCGCAAAGCCACATGTCGTTGATACCCCTGTTTTCAACAGCTCTTATTCTCACGATATCATCGTCTCTTTCATCCATTTTCATGCTGCACCCGACAGGGCAAAGGGTACACGTACTTTCCGTCGATCGATTATCCCAGGGCCGTGCCTTAAAGCGGTAAGCTTGGCTTGTCAAGGCGCCAACTGGGCAAATGTCGATGGTGTTTCCAATAAACTTCGATTTCACCGGCTGCCCATTTAATGTGCCAACTTCTGTCTTATACCCTCTTTCTATAAACTCTAAGGCGTGATCGCCCGCCACTATATCGCCAAATCTGACGCACCTTGCGCATGCGATGCAGCGCTCTCTATCTAGCATCAGGATAGGACCTAAGGGATAGGCCTTTTTAAAATGTCTTTTTTCTTCAAAAAAGCGGCTCTCTCCAGGACCATGGGCAAGCGTTTGATCTTGCAAAGGGCACTCGCCACCTTTGTCACAAATGGGACAATCGAGTGGGTGATTGATTAAGAGAAATTCCAAAACGCTCTTGCGTCCAGTCACAGCAGGGTCGCTTGTTGTCCTCACCACCATCCCTTCCGTTGCCTCAAGTGTGCACGAAGTCTGTAGTTTCCCCATCTTCTCCACTTCAACAAGGCATACCCTGCAAGCACCAAAAGGGGGCATTCTGTCTTGGTAACAAAAGATGGGAAGGATAACCCCTAGCTGTTTAGCTGCATGATAGACAGTTGTTCCCTTGGGAACTGAGATAGGTTTATCATCGATTATGAGATTGATCATGTGAGTTGCATTTGTCATCGATTACCACTCATATAGGGATAGGCGATTCTCATCTTCTGCTTGACGCGCGCATCCGGATTTTTTTCGATATAGGCTTCAAATTCAGACCTAAATTCCTTAACGGCACTGACAACAGGGGGCGCTGCCCCTTGCGCTAAGGGGCAAAAGGAGTTGGCAGCCATCAAGGTGCACACCTCATCAATTGTCGTTAAATCGGCAAAAGTCCCTTTTCCTGCCTCAATGCGCGACAGCACTTGCACCATCCAACGCGTTCCCTCACGGCACGGCGTACATTTGCCACACGATTCATTTTGATAAAACTGCATCAAGCGACTCGCGACTTTCACCATATCGGCGGTATCATCCATGACAATGATAGAAGCTGTGCCAAGGGCAGAGCCAACGGCTGCAAGCGTTTCAAAAGTCATAGAGATATCCAGATCCCTTGCCGTGATCACGCCGCAAGAGGAACCTCCAGGATAACAAGCCTTAAACGTTCTACCAGGGAGCATCCCGCCTGCCGTGTCGATCACTTCTCGCAAAGTAATTCCTAACGGAAATTCGTAACATCCAGGATTTTTGATATGGCCGCTTAACTGAAATATCTTTGTGCCTGTATTTTTAGGGACGCCTATCCCTTGGAACCAAACAGCCCCATTACCCACGATATGGACGACATTGCAAAGGGTTTCAACGTTATTAATGATCGTAGGGCTGCCGTAAAGACCGCTTACAGCAGGAAATGGGGGCTTAAGCCTAGGCGTTGCGCGGTAGCCTTCAAGCGAATTTAAAAGGGCTGTCTCCTCACCTGCGATATAGGCGCCAGCACCTGTATGGACGATGATCTCTAAGGAATAACCCGAGCCTAAGATATTTTGTCCCAAATACCCCTTTTCTTTTGCCTCATGTACTGCTTTTGTGAGCCTTTTAATCCCATGAAAATACTCTCCACGGCAATAGATAAAGGCAAGATTTGATTGAATGGCGTATGCAGAAAGGATCATCCCTTCAATCAATTGGTGGGGATCTTTTTCAATTAGCAACCTATCTTTAAATGTCCCAGGCTCGCTTTCATCGCAGTTGCAGACTAAATATTTTGGCTCTAACGTGTCTTGTGGAATAAAACTCCATTTCATCCCTGTGACAAAGCCAGCGCCACCTCGCCCTCGAAGCCCTGATTCTTTTACCATATCGACAATTTCTTTCGGTTTTATGGTGGAAATAGCCCTTTGAAGGACTTTGTAGCCCCCATTTGCCTCGTAGTTTGCGATCTTGTATTGATCTTTTGCATCGATATGTGCAAGTAACAAGCGCTTCTCACCCATCGCTACTCTCCCTTACACATACTGGACACGCATGACCATTGCCTTTAAGCGCATCCTCTAAAATGCGGTCCACATCCTCTTCTTTAATGCAGCCGACAACTAAGTCATCGATAATGGCAACAGGTGCTAAATCGCAAGCGCCAAGGCACTCTGAGGGGATGATGGTAAATTGCCCATCTTTGCTCATCTCATGCGGGGCCACATTTAACTTCTCACACATCTTCGCAATCACTCCATCAGCTCCCCTTAACATGCAAGAGACGTTTTTACAGACGTGAATAAGATGCTTTCCAACAGGTTCTTCGTGTAGCATGTCATAAAAAGTGACGATGGAATAGACTTCATTAGGTAAAATATCAAAAAGTGCTGCCACTTCCTCTTGAACGATCTTTGGCAAATATCCCACATCACTTTGCGCAAGGTGCAGAGCAGGAATAAGCGCAGACCTTTTATTCGGATACTTCTTTTGCAGCTCTACAATTAACTGTTTTGTCTCTTCTTTAAGTATCACCGATCCACATCTCCTAAAATAGGGTCCACACTTGCAATCCCCACAACGACATCTGCAATATGGTGCCCGGGCAATACTTTTTTAAGTACCTGAACATGTGGAAATGAGGGAGAGCGAACGCGAAGCCTATAGGGTTTATTGCTCCCATCGCTTACAAGGTACATCCCAAGTTCCCCTCTTGCCGACTCCACACATCCATATATTTCTCCGGTAGGAGGATGAAAACCTTCGCTCACCAGTTTAAATTGGTGAATCACTGCTTCCATACTGCGCGCAAGTTCGCTTCTTGGGGGAAGAGCCACTTTGCGATTATCGGTAAGTACCGGTCCAGGAGTTAAAGCGGCAATCACCTGCTCGATGATCGATGAGCTCTCTATGATCTCTTGCATCCGAATTTTATAGCGGGCGTATGAATCTGCCTCTTTATAGGTCGGCACGTCGAATTTATAATTCTCATACCCAAGGTAAGGGTAGACTTTTCTAATATCGTAGGGAACGCCTGCCGCACGAATGACAGGCCCTGTGCACATGTATTGCTTACACGTTTTTTCATCGATTACGGCAATCCCTTGCAGTCTTTCACACCAGGTGTAGTTATCTGTAAGGAGATGATCGAGGTCTTTCCAAAGGGAGGGTAGCTTCTTAATAAAACTCTTAGCCCCTTCAATAAAGCCCTCGTTTAAATCTCTGGCAAGGCCGCCAATGCGCCAAACGGACGGGAACATGCGCGCTCCAGACATTGCCTCAAAGAGGTCTAAGATGTGCTCTCTTTCTGTCAAACAATACATATAGATAGAGGACATATTGAGCTCTAAAGCACTAGTCCCAAGCCAAAGCAGATGGCTCCCTATTCTTGCCAGTTCCAGTAAAATGATGCGAATCATCTGCGCTCTTTTTGGAACTTCGATATTCATCATTTTTTCCACAATGCCTGCAAAGGCCTGCTCTTCAGAAGGCCCTGACAAATAATCGAGACGATCGACTAAGGTAAACACTTGGGTGTAGGTGCGCGATTCACACTCTTTTTCAACGCCCGTGTGTAAATAGCCGATGACAGGCTCTACCGCTAGTACAACTTCTCCATTTAAACGAAGGCGTAATCTAAGCACACCGTGCGTTGAGGGATGCTGAGGGCCAAGGTTTAGCTCCATGACCTCATCTTCAACCTCTAAACTTTTAAGATCAGTGACAATTTTTGGCATGGCAACTTTTAAAATGGGGGATGATTTGTGAAGGAGGTTTAGGTGAGACGCCATGCTTAAATTGCACGGACTCTTCTGTTAGAGAGTAATCTTTTCGCATGGGATGGCCCACCCAACTATCTGGCATCAAGATGCGCGGTAATGGAGGCCCCTCAAAGGTGATACCGAACATATCAAAAAGTTCTCTCTCATACCAATTAGCCCCTTCAAATAAATCGGAAATAGAAGGGATAGCTTCTCCTCTTTCTGCATAGAGCGCAATTTGTAATCGGGAATGATTTTTTGAATTGTGTAAAAGATAGATGAGCTTGGATTGCACCTTTGGCGTTAAGTAATCAATGGCCGTTAAATCCATGAGCACATCAAACCCAAATTGGGTTGAATTCATTAAAATCGAAAGTACTTTTTTTAAGTTTTCCTTGTTAACCTCAAGCGATAATAACCCAAAGTGATTTTCTGTCTTCACTGTGAAAGCAGTTACATGCTGCATGATGAGATCTTCTTCAAGCGTCTTCATTTTTCACCTAAAAGGCGTTGATTTTGGATCTTTTCTTGCAGCATGATAAGTCCATGCAAAAGCGCTTCAGGTCTTGGAGGACATCCTGCCACGTAGACATCAACTGGCACAATCTTATCAACGCCTTGAATGATCGCATAGTTATTATAGATCCCCCCACAAGAGGCGCAATCGCCCATCGCGATGACCCATTTTGGCTCAAGCATCTGATCGTATATCTCCTTAAGGACCGGCGCCATCTTTTGACTGACTCTACCAGCAACGATCATCACATCGCTTTGTCTAGGAGAGGCTCTAAACACCTCAGCGCCAAACCGCGCCATGTCGTAGCGACTTGCAGCTGTTGACATCATCTCGATGGCGCAGCAGGCAAGGCCAAATTGCGCAGGCCAAAGAGAGTTGCTCCTTGCCCATTGCACAAGGGACTCTAAGGGCCCAATCATAAAGGGTAGTTTATCTTTAGAATCTCTTAATCCCATTCAAGTCCCCTTTTTTTCCACGCATAGGCAAAACCGACAAAAAGCGCTGCAACAAAAAAACCCATCTCATAAAAGGCAAATGCGCCGATTTCCTTGGCCACCACTGCCCATGGATACATGAAGATCACTTCAATATCGAAGACAAGAAACAAAAGCGCCACAAGATAGTGCCTCATGGGAAAGCGCTTATGCATCAAATCTGTTTTAGAACTGATACCGGATTCATAAGGCAAAAACTTTGCAGGAGAGTCTTTAATAGAGGGCATAAGAGCTGAGACGAGAGTAATTAGCAACGTCAAAGCCGCCACGAGGGCAAAATACAGATAAATTGAAAAATACTGCTCCAAAGTGGGACACTCTCTTGTCAAATTCTAAAATCTACTTTGCAAAATTTCGCAGTTCATTTCAATAGATTTTTTGCAAAGCGCTTTTTCAAGGATTTGAGCTCCCCCGCCAAAGTAGGTAAGCCCAAAGTCTATGAAGAATAGTTTTAGTCACTGCCGTGACCAGCGGCGGCAGCCGCTTTCAGTGCAGCAGCCCCGCATGAAACGGAGCGAAGCGACGTGGAATGTGGGGTAGAAGCGAAATAAAATTAGAGCTGCGGCAGCAGCGATAGAAAAGATATGGGTAATAGGATGCCTAGCCCTGCCCGAGTTTACGAGTTATTTTCATCGCCTGATGCAAGATTTTGGATAAAACGCTTTATGGCTGGTCGTATAAACAGTTAAAAAACTCTCTTTCACTTTCTCTTGCGTATCTCTCGCCCACTTGTCCTCCAATCCCGCCTCTTCTTGGTGATACATTACCCATTAGATCTTGCGAAGCTTTAGATGAGGCAGCTTTTTTTCCTGCTGCTGCCCTTGACAATGGGGGAGATTGTCGATTTTGAGGAACACTATCGCGCTCCCTCATTTGGCTATGATGAGAAGCCTCTTTGCAAAAAGCTAACGGAGGACTTATGGAATGGGCCAATTTGGCACAAACTGCTGGAGAAAGTTGATGTGACCAAGATCCAGATGCTTGAGTAGATGCTTGTCTAGAATCGGATGGGGCCTCCCCTAAATCTAAGTCGAATAAGAGGTTTTCCAATCTATCACCTGAATCTCCCACATCTCTTTGAGAAACGGGACTATTTAAGTTTTGATCACCTTGAATGTCACTGCCTTGATACTCATCATCTAAATCCGCAAACGATGGAGATCTATTTTGTCCACTTCGCCCTTTACCTGCACCTTGTAATTGCACCTGACCAATCGCATTGATACCCTCAGTTCTACCTTCTAAAAATGACCTTCCCTTTTCTTCTGATGCTAGCGAAATAGAGCCGCCTGTTATGCGCCTCCAGTTTCTACCCATGCAGGGTAAAGAAGTAAAAGAAGCGGCCACATATTGTTCTCCAGATAATGGTCGATTTCCCATTGTGATCGGTGCAGAAGCCTGAGAACCTACTGAATCTCTTCGATCAAAACTCATATCAAAATCCTTAAATGAATTATCCTAGAAACGGCAGTTCGAGATGCTAAATTGGCGCAAGATCTTGAATTAGAATCACTTTGCAGTGGGGCGGGACATTCCCAAAGGGTGTTGGACCGCCCCACTGCAAATGATTCTGGTTCAAGAGATTCATGTCAAGTTAGCGTCTCCAACTGCCGTTTCTAGGATTATGTTTACAACATCGCATTTATTCAAATGCAAAAGCATTTTAAAGGTTTTGAAGCTATAAGACAAGTATTTTTAGCCCAAAAAATTCCTTGACTATTTCTAACCTTTGCCCCATTTTAGAAAAAAACAACTATGAGGATTTTAAAAATTATGAAAAAATCAATTTATACTTTAGTGGCTGTTGCCAGTTTGCTTTTAACTCCCACCGCTATCTTTGCCTCTAACGCTGATAGCAGCGCAAATCTTCAAAAAAATGACGCCTCCTCTTATAAATCAATCGATGCTAAAACGCTTAAGAGTTGGATTGATTCGGGTAAAGAGGTCCAAATTATCGACGCAAGACCTAAAAAATACGATAAAGGCGATGTGATTATCGGCGCTAAATTTCTCCCCTTTGATTCAGATGAGAAGACCATAGAAAAATCGCTTCCCTCAAAAGACGCTACAATCGTTGTCTACTGCGCAAGTGAAAAGTGCCCAGCCAGCCGCTTCTTAAGCGATCAACTCGTTCGCCTCGG
>JABDAE010000057.1 GCA_013289325.1 Chlamydiota bacterium | reverse complement strand
GCAAATGATTCTGGTTCAAGAGATTGCGTTAAGTTGCCGTCTCTAACTGCCGTTTCTAGGATAATGATTAGGCTAGATTTTCATCCTAAAAATCAAATTTCTTGATTTTGTGAGAGAATTTAAGTACCTTCACAAATGTATATTGTTAGGATAAAATGAGAGTTGGATTTTTAGGTGCGGGGACGTGGGGATTTTGCCTTTCACTCCTCCTAGTAAGTAATGGACATGAGGTGATCTGTTGGACGAGAAATAGCGAGCTTAAAAATTTGCTCTCTCAAGGAAAAGAGCACCCGCATCTTCCGGGCTTTTCGGCAAAGGAGGGAATGCAATTTACAACAGATCTCTTTAAGGCAATTAATGGGGTCGATTTTGTAGCAGAGGCAGTGACAGCTGCAGGAATTAGGCCGTTATTTGAAATGATGCGATCATCCTACGTGCCAGGCGTGCCCATTGTAATGACTTCTAAAGGGATTGAACAAGATACAGGATTAATCCTTCCTGAAATTGCATGTCAAGTGCTGGGGACAAGCGTAAAACCCTTCGTTGGTCTTTTAAGCGGTCCTGGATATGCCAAAGAGGTGATCGCAAACCTCCCAACATCAGTTGTCGCGTCCGCATACAATCCATCTGTCATGGCACAAATTTGCACAGCTTTTACTACTCCTACATTTCGCGTCTATCCCAATGCCGATATTGTGGGCATTGCCTATGGAGGGGCACTAAAAAATATCATCGCCATCGCATGTGGTATTTCCGAGGGTCTTCGCCTTGGAAGTAGCGCAAAAGCTGCCTTAATGACCAGGGGGCTGCATGAGATTAGAAAACTTGCCCTTGCATGCGGCGCAAAACAAGAGACTCTTTACGGTCTCTCCGGGATGGGAGACCTCTCCCTTACTTGTTGTTCGATGACGAGTCGAAATACACAATTTGGGTTTTTGCTTGCGAGTGGAATGACGCCAAAACAGGCGACTGTTAAGATCGATATGGTTGTAGAGGGGGCCTATACGTGTATTTCAGCCATGCAACTTAGTCGAAAGCACAATATCAGCATGCCCATTACAGAAAGCATCTACAAGATACTCTACGAAAACATGTTGCCAAGGGATGCTGTATTCTCCTTGATGCAGCGCGTCATTAAAGAAGAACATTTATAAATCTGAAAAAGGAAAGCTAAAATGAAAATTGTATCACCGCATCAAATGTCTGACATTGAATCTTTAGCCTATCGAGATGGCTCTTCAGAGTCTGATTTTATGGAAGAGGCCGGAAGTGGGGTTGCCCTTGTTGTGCATGATTTTGTCGAAAACAATGATTTAGAAAGAAACATTATCCTTCTTTGCGGGAAAGGGAATAATGGAGGTGATGCGTATGTGGCCGGAGTGCATCTTTTACATCTTGAGTATGAAGTGATGGCCATACAGGCGCATCCAATAGAGGAGTGCAGCTCCCTTTGTAAGATTAATTACGAGCGATTTGTTCATGAAGGGGGGCGTCTTGCCGATGATGATTTTTCTGCCTTTCAAAAAAGCTGTGTCATCATCGATGGACTATTTGGAACTGGATTTCGAGGGGGAGTTCAAGAGCCTTTTTTATCTTTAATACGCATGGCTAATGCGTCTAAATTGCCGATTATTGCCGTGGATATCCCTTCGGGATTGAATGGAGATACAGGACAATCGGAGACAGATTCAGAGTCAGTCATTATTGCTGCAGAGACAGCATTTTTAGGGTTGCCAAAGAGGGGATTTTTTTTAAATGGGGGCTGGGATCATGTGGGAAAATTGCGCTATGTCGACTTTGGGCTCCCTAAACGCTATATCGAAGAAAGTAAAACAGATTTAGTGATGTTGTCAGATGACATTGTAAAACCTTTACTTCCCGTAATAAAGCGCAGCCGACATAAATACCAAGCTGGTTATGTCGTGGGCCTTGCCGGATCTCCCGGCATGCCAGGCGCTGCCATTTTATCTTCAACAGCTGCATATCGTGGAGGAGCCGGTATTGTGAAACTCCTTCATAGAGAAGGGATGCAAGATGAGCTTGCATCAAGTCCTCCTGAGTTGATCAAAATACCTTTTAGACCCAATGATAGCGAGCGCGTTGTTGGATATCTCAACGACGCGAATGCATGCTTCATAGGTCCTGGTATTGGAATGACAAGGGAGATAAGAGATCTTCTAAAGATTGTCTTACCAAAGATATCTAAGCCGTGTGTGATCGATGCGGAAGGCTTGTCCATCATTGCAGAAGAGGCAATTGCGCTTCCAAAGGGAGCGATCATCACTCCTCATACTGGGGAGATGGCAAGGCTTCTTAAAATGAACTCACACCCAATTATTGACGAAGAATATTTAATGACATGTCGCAAGTTTGCCGAAAGCAATGCAGTCACATTGGTATTAAAGGGCGGGCCGACTTACATCTTTCATCCGGGGTGTCAAATCTTTGTCAATCCAACAGGAGACCCCGGGATGGCAACAGCTGGTAGTGGAGATGTTCTGACAGGGCTTATTGCTGCTTTACTTGCACAAGGTTTAAGCCCTCTTGATGCGGCAATTGTCGGCGTATACGTGCATGGGCTAGCAGGGGAACATGCAGCAGCTGAACTTACCTCTTACGGAATGATGGCATCAGATATTTATTTCCATTTTCCAGAAGCTTTTAAGTTTTATCACTTGTAGGGATTGACATTGTCTAAACTTCTTTTATTGCATTCTGCCACCCCTCAGCAAATTGCAGGTCACATCTTAGATCAACCTAAAGGGTTGCAACTCTCCTCTTTCAATGCGCTTCCCTTTGATAAGGCAATTGATGCGTTTCAATATTTGGGAATTAGAACACAAAAGGCGATTTTAAGCGCTCTTCCACCAGAATCTGTGGCAAGAATTTTGCACATGATGGCGCCAGATGATAGAACATCTCTTTTGCAAGAGCTACCAGAAGATATTTGTCTGCAGCTGCTCAAATACTTATCGCCCCCGGAGCGCGCTCTTTCCATTAAATTGCTAGGGTATTCTGAAGGAAGCGTTGGACGCCTGATGACGCCAGATTATATTGCCATTCGTTTAGATTGGACAGTAAAAGATGTGCTAGATTACATCAGGGTGAAGGGGAAAGATAAAGAGACGATCAACGTCGTTTATGCAGTCGATCAAGAAGGGGTTTTAGTCGATGATTTTCGCATTCGGCAGTTTTTACTTCACCCTTTAGATTGCCAAGTGAAAACATTTGCCGATCACCATTTTATAGCGCTTCACGTCGATGATGATGAATCAGATGCCATCAACACCTTTCGCAAGTATGAAAGGGTGGCATTGCCTGTTGTCGATAGTAAAAATGTACTGCTTGGCATTGTGACGTTTGATGACATACTGCATGTGTCAACGGAAAATGCGACAGAGGACTTTCAAATGCTCGGCGGTGTAGAATCATTTAACGAACCTTATATGGAGATGCCCCTTTTGGGTCTGGTCCGCAAAAGAATAGGTTGGCTTGTGGTCCTCTTTTTTGGCGAGATGCTAACAGCTTCGGCGATGGGATATTTTCAAGATGAGATTGCCAAAGCGGTAGTACTTGCTCTTTTTCTTCCTTTAATTATTTCAAGTGGAGGTAATGCAGGCTCTCAAGCTTCCACTTTGATCATTCGGGCAATGGCCCTTGGCGAGGTGAAGCTTAAAGATGTGTGGCGCATTTTAAGGCGCGAACTACTTTCAGGTCTTTTGCTTGGAGTATCTCTTGGGGCTATCGGCTTTTTTAGAGTGACCCTTTGGAGCGCTTTTTCCCCGATGTATGGCGTACACTGGCTTTTGATTGCGCTTACCATCTTTTTATCGCTTATCGGCGTTGTGCTTTGGGGAACAGTCTCGGGGGCAATGTTGCCCCTTATCTTAAGGCGTTTAGGGTTTGACCCGGCCGCTTCATCGGCCCCATTTGTCGCAACGATTGTCGACGTGACGGGGCTGATCATCTATTTTACAGTCGCATTTGTGGTGCTAAAGGGGACGCTGCTCTAAAAAGGAGATGTCTGTCGGGACGCGGAATTTTTTGAGTAGTCTAGATAGGGTGGAGGGTTTGAGCAGCTTTTCTCCCCTTTCAATTGAGACGGCAATTGTTGGGCAGTTTGTTTTTTCAATGATTTGTTTAAAGTAAGGGGATTGGTGCAGCTTTTCAATTTCTGCGGTTAAATCATCGCTGCTGACGAAGATGCACACCGATATTCCCTTTTTTAAGGTAGAGAGAATGGCCTGTTGGCAGTCGATGTTATTATCTAAGGGTTCTATCTCGGAGATAAAGACGATACGCAAAAGTCGATAGATTTTTACCGCCCACTTGCTGGAGTGGTCTTGTTCTTGTTCAATGAAAAAGCGCATCCTACGTCTTTGCGCCCCTAAAATTAATAAAGTGTCATTCCATGCTTTATGTGTACATACATAAATGGCAGGGGTCTCTGGGATGATTTTTGATCCTTCAAGGGTTGTTTGAAATTTAAGTTTGGATAAGACCATTCCAATGAATCTTGTGAGGTAATCAAAATATTGATAGGAAATGAGCATGGTCATCATAAGAGCTAAGGATCCAACGATTGTGAATCCTTTGTCGGCATGTGCACCTAAAAATTCTGTGTTGCAATAGACAAGAAAAGAGGCGAGTAAAACGCCAAAGAAACTTAAAAAATTTGTGGCAGCGACTATTTGGCCGCGCGTTGTGCTCGGACTTGAAATTTGCACATATGAATCTAAAGGGATTTGATAGATACCGCCAAAAAGACCAAGAATTGCAATGGTAGGAAGAATTGCTTGGATGGAGTCGGATAGGAAATCCATCATGAAACAAGAAGTCGCAATCCCAAAGCATGCGATTGGAACAAGTCCTAGTTCCGCCGTTTTTCCGGAAATTTTGCCAGAGAGGATCGACCCCGTTGCAATGCCGATCGCCGCTAAAAGAAATAGGTAGCCCCCTTGGGTATCGGAAAGATGCAGCGCTTCGACTGCAAATGGAATCATGTTAAGTTGAGTGAAGGCGCCAAGGAACATGAAAAAAGCAGAGCCAAAGACGGCCATGAGAAGTGATGGGTATGTCGAGATCAATTTTAAAGTCGAGATAATCTCTTTAACAAACAAGATATTAAAGCATTTGCAAGACCCAGAGGGTGGGGTGTATTCGATGCAAAAACTTGAAACCATCGCAATGAAGGCAAGAAAAGTCGTGCAAGAAGCGGCGAAGATAAAGTTGCGATCTGAGATTTCAAGTAAAAAGGAGGCGATAAAGGTACCAAGGATAATGGCCAAAGAGGTAAAAGAGGTGAGCATTCCATTTGCTTTGCTGATTTTATCACTTGCGACAATCTCTGGTAAGATGCTGTATTTGGAAGGGGCAAAGATGGCGCTTAAGGTCGCCATGAGAAAGAGGGTGCAATAAGCGCCTACCTTACTTTCCAAGTAAAAGGCCAAAATGCCGAGGGATAAGGTGAAACATTCGGCGATTTTGGTTAAGACAATGATATTGCGCTTGCTAAACCGATCGGCCAAGATGCCCGATGAGGCTGAAAAGAGGAGAAACGGGAGGACGAAGACTGCGCCAGTGGTAGCCAAGATTTTATGGCTATTTGCAAAGCCTTCTCGTTGCATGAGGAAGTAAATGACGAGAAGTTTAAAGATATTATCGTTTAACGCAGCGAGAAATTGCGACGTGTTGAGATAGGTAAAAGAGGAAAATCGGCGTGTTTTGTCTTGTGTCATTCAGTTTGTTTTCATTTTTCTCTAAACGATACCACAAAAACTATTATATAGCACGAAGTTTCTCTTGTCTCTCTCTATTTTTTTAATATAAAAGTGTATTTGTTTATGTTTTGTAATAGCTTTTAAGATTTAAATATTGATTTATATATTAATTGTAATTTAAAATATAAGAAGTAAGGAAAAAGGAGGTTTTGGTATGAAATTCTGCGAAATCGATGTGCAAAGAGAAATGCAAATCATAAGACCTTATTTGCCAGGAAAAAATGACCAAAAAAAAGCCAAAAAAATCAAGAAGCTAACGCCTGAAGAGAGGGGTTATATCTTAGCAGTGCTTAAGGGATATCAGAACAATCAGCCCAAGGTAGCATTTACAGGTAAGGTCGAAACGGGAAAAATGTATCAATTTCTAGGAGGAACATCAAGCTTTAGATATATGAGGGCATGGCAAAGTCTTAAAAATAAAATTAAAAATATACTAAGGATCGGTGTCACAGCCAATACTGTCATTCAAGAGTGGAATCAGATCTTAAAGTATGAACAAAAGACAAAGAGCGAGCGCGTAAGAAATTATGTCGAAAGCGTCAAGAAATATCTTGATGAGAATCATTTAAAGCTTGTGATTTCCGAAGAGGATTTTAAAAAACTAAAAGAACCCTCCACGGTTGAAGAAGCAAAAAAGTGGGCGGAGAAGATCGTAGGGTTTTTACCACCTGATGCCCATGGGGCAAGTGGGAAGATTTTAGCAGGTGCCAGCTCTATGTCGACAGATGAGTCTCACGTTTAATGTATACTATTAAATAATTTATTTGTAATATTAAGTTGTGTGGTGGTGTTTTTATAAAAATGGAGGTTGTATGAAAAATTTTAGTAGATTACAAGTTTTGTTTATTTTAATCCTTTGTTTGTTAATTACACCCTATATAATTCCAGGTAATGCCTATGCTGAAGACGTTGGAGGAATTAAGATCGTTAATGTCACTAAAACAGGCGATACAAAACCAATTGGTTCAGGCCAACCAAGTGGTGTTTTAGTCCAAACGCGTACAGGTACAAATCTGAGCAGAGGCCAGCTGAAAGCCATTGGCAGCGCAACGTCACAAACTAAGGCGCCATCTAGTTCCAATTCCATTCAAGCCCAATTAGCGCATAACGCGATGTTTAAAGGCTATGACATACACGTTGATAGCCCTCATGCAGGAACAGTAGTTGTGACGGTTATCCAGAAAACGCCTGCACCAAAAAAGTGATCATAGTACCCCAAAGCAGGCAGTTGTAGAGCTGCACACAAGCTTTCGATTTTTGAATGCTCTTGTGTATAAATGGAAATGAAAATTAATAGGAGTTATTGTGAAAATGTTTTTTAAAAAAGTATCAACAAAATGAGCTGTATTTATAAAGATAAAAAAGTCATACTATTGATATAAAGCAAATCTTAACTTCTCTCGAGGATAATATGCAGGCGTCCAATTCATTATTTGGTGCATCGGGGAGTCAAGCTCAAATGCCGACTATTGATGACATGATGATAGATCCCTTTTTTGGAGACACAAGAAGTGATGGAGAAGGTTCAAGTAGTTTTGACCCTTCTGCTTATTTTCCTGACAACGACTATCAAGAACACCCTCATGAAGCTCAACATCCCTTATTACGTCGCAGCGTATCAGTGATGTTTTCAAAAGAGGGAGAGCTTGAAGTCAAGGTTCAACAAGCAGAGAGTTTCTACAGTACCAATGAGGATCCTCAGCCATTTCAAGAAGAAGAGAGTCCTAAATCTTCCGAAACTGAAATAAGAGGCAAAAAACGCAAAAGAGAAACGAAGCCAAAAAATGGCAAGGAAACTCAGGACACTCCTAACTTAAGAAGTAGCCTAAGCAAACTGGAGGCAGCAAAAGTATACCGCTCCAAAAAAAGAATAAGGCTTGATCAGTTAAAGGCTCATGAAAAAGGGTTTGTGGACATGTGCGATAAGGTGCAAGAGATTGTCGGCCCATTTGGAACATTTAATTCCAGCGATCATATTTCAACTGACCAAATTCCTGAATATCAAAGAGACATTGTAAAATTGATTAAAGATCTTACGGAAGAAAATGCTGCTTTAAAAAGCGACTCACAAAAATTAACAATTTATCCACATCTTTTGAAATGCTAAAGGAATACTTTCGGTATAAAGGGCCGAAATATGATAGCCTACGTTGTGTTAGCCTGTCGCAACCAATAAAACCAAAGGAGTACATATGATTATATCTAATTCAGATCATGAGCCATTGAAGGAATATCCATGTAAGGTATCTCTTCAAGAATTGACGGGCTTTCCGCGCTATAAAGAAGAGTTGATCAATCACTTCCTCTTCTCTAGAAAATCGGCAGGCCCAAGTCGGGAGTTTGCAGATATTATTGAGCGAGGGAAATTGGATATGAGGCTCACAATGTTATACACCTATAACCAACAGTTAGGCCAGCGAGGCCAATCAAGCAAAGCCTACAATGCAGCCATCGAGCAGATTGGCATGCAACATCTCTTAAGTGATCCTCAAAACATCTTAAGTCAAATAAAATTAGAAAAGTTATCTTTTGAACCTTTTATAAAGAGACTAGAAAAAGACGCTGCTGCAAAAAAAGCTGAAGAAGACTCAACAGCTGAAAATGGCGGCATCTCTTCTGAAAAGGTGTCAAATGAACGAACCTTAACAACATCTCTTGAACAAGAAAACAACCAATTAAAACAGCAACTTTTAGAACTTGGGCAAGAAAATGCCGAGCAAAAAAAGAAGATTGCACAATTAGAAGAATATGTAGAGGCAATTAAAGAGCATAACAAGCATCTGATCGCGTTGCAAGGCAACTAAATTACACCTGTTTTCAGTAAAATGAAAATTTTCAAGGTCTTGCTAGACGCAGCGATTCCCGCTAATTTTATTGCAGTCTGAAGGACTGCAATTTTTAGCGGGAATTGCTGTGCTAGACGCTGTTGCCTGTTACAAAATCACTTAAGTTGATATAATCCTAGAAACGGCAGTTCGAGATGCTAAATTGGCGCAAGATCTTGAATTAGAATCACTTTGCAGTGGGGCGGGACATTCCCAAAGGGTGTTGGACCGCCCCACTGCAAATGATTCTGGTTCAAGAGATTCATGTCAAGTTAGCGTCTCCAACTGCCGTTTCTAGGATAATGGTTACACCGAAACATCTTCAAAATTCAGAAGGGGTTTCGGTAACCAATTTAGGCAATTGAAGATGAGCAAGCATTTTACAGTCCAGATGAGCAATCGCATGGAAGTGCTTCAAGAGGCATTTGCCGATAGGCTTTTTTTCTCTTCGCACCCCTTCACAAAACGAATTGTCATTGTGCCAAGTGCCGCAATGAAGTCATATCTTACATTGCAGGCTGCCTCGCACCCTATTTTAGGAATTGCGGCAGGAATGGAAATAGGATATGTCGAACCAAGCCTTAAATCCCTATACGCACTTGTTGCCAACGAAGAGGGGCAAAAGCAATGCGCGCCATCAGAGCTTGAGCTTTGCTTTGCCCTGCAAAGTGAGATGATAAAAGCGCTATGTCGCGTGTCACAAGATGTCAAAATATGGGAGGAGCTTTCGGCTCTTTTTGGCATTGACACCCCATTTGCGGACCAAGAGGCAATCTCTTTGAAAGTAGAGAAACGATCGATTGCGCTTTCTCACTCTTTTGCCAAGATTTTTTTAGATTACGGAATTTTTGGAAAAGCCATTCTTAATGAGCTTTCAAGCCCATTGCAAGAATTTCTTTGGCATAGAATGGAGGTGATTTTTTCTCCTTGGCACTACCCTTCTCGCAAATATGAAGAGTGTTCACTCAGCAATCGATTTTCTGAGCAAGATTTGCAGGTGCATATATTTGGCTTAAGTTATATCGCCCCTCTTTATCATCGGTTTTTGTTAAAAGTAGCAGATTTTATTCCCGTCTCTTACTACCTTATTTCCCCTTGTCAAAAGTTTTGGAGCGATCAGCTCAGTGGTAAAGAAAGATCGCAAATGGCTAAGACTTTAAAAAAGCGTAAAGTGTCAGAAGAAAAACGGCAGGCAATGGATGCCTTTATTGCAGACACGAATCCATTGCTTGTCAACTTTGGGCGTCTTGGCAAAGAGATGGCAAGGCAAATTGAAGACGCTGACCCAACCATTTACGAGCGCTATATCATTTCAGAAAATATTGTAGAGCACCCTGCCTATCAAGAGTTAATCGATCTCGATGTGGTAAAGGCAAAAGCCAATCACCCATTGAAACTTCTAGAGGCAATTCAAGCTGATATTACTTTATTGAGAAATCCAGAAATTGGTGAAAAAATCGCAATTCTTCCTGATGATCGCTCTATCCAAATTCACGTGGCGCCAAAGCCAATCCGAGAAGTAGAGGCGATCTACAACGCGATTCTTTCGATTTTAGATGATGAAGGGGAAAATGGAAAGATTCAGCCCTCAGATATTGTTGTGATGGTGTCAAATTTTTCTTTTTACGAGCCCTACATTCGCCAAGTCTTTGAGTCGAAAGAGAGCCTATTGCCTATTCAACTGATGGATGTGAAAAGTCATTCTGAAAATATTTTCATCCAAGCATTTTTGCAACTCATCAATTTGCCTTTTGGCCGTTGGGAGAGTGGGTCGCTTTTATCCCTTTTTTCTTTGAGGCCATTTCAAAATAGGCATGGCTTACGTGAGGAAGAGTTAAAGTTAATTATGGAGTGGATCCAAGAAACCGGCATCGTATGGGGTCTTAACGTCCAACATCGCAATGAGGCGTTTAAGCGCTGCCACTGTAACAAAAATGGAATCGATGACAGCGGAAGCGGAACTTGGGAAAATGGAATTGGCAGCCTTTTAGATGAGCTCATTTGTGGTCCCTCTGAAACCGATGAGAAAAAAAGCAAAATCGGCATTATGCATGCAGAACTTCTTGGCCGCTTGTTGCATCTTATTCGATCGCTTCAAGCGGATTTAAAGCCGTTATCAGATGGCACTAAGATGACACTTTGTGAATGGAGCGCCTATTTAGTCTCGTTTTGTGATCTTCATCTTTCTTGCAGCTTTAATGAGGATGACGCAGCTGGAAAAAGTATCTTGCTTTTGCATCTGCAAAAGCTTTCTTCTGCAAGTGAATTGTTAAACACTGAAAGTTATGGTTTTTTAAGTATCAAATACCATTTAGAGCAGCTTTTAAATGCTGAAGAGACATCCTACAAAGAGTCAAATCTTGCTGCCATTCGCTTTTCTTCCCTTCTTCCAATGCGCGCGCTTCCTGCCAAGGTTGTCGTTTTGATGGGGATGGATGATGTGGCATTTGCACAAAAAGAATCCTGCGTTTTGATGAATCAGTTATTGCAAAATCCAAAAGTCGATTATTGTCCAACGAAAATAGAGTTAAATCGCTATCTTTTTTTAGAAGCGCTTCTTTCTGCAAGGCGCTATTTCCTCTTAAGCTACACCTCGTTTAAACCGGGAGAGACGGCAAAAAGCCTGCCTTCTCTTTTAATCTCAGAATTTCTCTCTTACCTTGAGCTTGGCTTTTGTAGTCATGATATTGTTTACAATCACCCATTTAAAAGTTTTCACTATTCATATTTTTCAAAAGAGGCAAGGTGTAAAAGTTATTTGAAATCTCAGTATGGTCTTGCCTCTCTTTACTACAATAAGGAGAAAAAAGCGCCTTATCAGTTTCTTCCTCCCTTTCTTTCGCCTGTGAAGGTGGCAGTTGTGGGTGAAACCAAACAGGTCAGTCTTTCTTCCCTTGAGTTTTTTGCAAAAAACCCTTTAAGAGCCTATTTTAATCAACACCTTCAGATCTACATTAAAAATGATGACGAGATTCTTTCCAATGAAGAGGAAGCGCTTTTAATGCGCCAATTTGACTTTGTCAAATGGGCAAGAGAGGGGATCTATCTACCAGAAGAACAAGTACTGCAAAAAGCGATTCTTTCCCCATTTTTTCCAAAGGGTCCGTTTTCAAATGTGGAAAAAGGGAGATTAAGTAGGCAGATCGACACATTAAAAGGGGCGCTAGAAGCTGCTTTGATTAAGCCAACATCCCCTATTGCAATCGAGTTTAATGAGAGGCATACAGCGGTCAAACAAACCTCCTTTGGCTGGCAGGTGCCCCCATTGAAGATAGAACTTAAAGGAGGAAAAAGCATTGTTTTGGTTGGCCGCATTGAAAATCTAATAGAAAGCGGTTGCCTATTTTTTGATCGATATGGAGTTGCAGGGGCTGCCAAAATATGGCCCATATGGCTTGTTTATTGCAGTCTTTTGCAGCGCGATAATTTACCGCTATCCACTGAAGCGATTTTTTTAAAAAACGATAAAGCCACAATTCAAGAGCCCCCTTTTACAAATCCTTCTCTTTTACTTTCGCGCTATTTGGAGTACTATTTTCAATCAATAGCCCTCCCCTCACCTCTGATGCCGGACTGTATAGATCCCCTTTTAAAGGGAGATAGGATAAAAGCTTCTGCTATCTTTTTAAAAAGCGATGAGTTTCAGTTTAACGAGACCTTTGATCCTTACTTGAAGTGGATTAAAAGACATTTTACAAGCGTTTTTTTAGATTCAGAATTTGCCAAGTGGCAGCAAATCGCACATGAGCTATATGGAGATTTAAAAAGATGACGCAAGAGTTGATCTCCCTTTTAAGTCCCCCGTTGCCAAGATTTAATGTCTTAGATCGACATGAGCGCTTAGATCGCCATATCCTCTTGGAAGCATCAGCTGGTACAGGGAAGACGTTTGCGATTGAAAATATTGTGCTGCGGCTACTGATTGAAAGTAAAGGGGATGAGTTGCTCTTTATTGAGCAAATCTTAGTTGTGACTTTTACAAGGTCAGCCGCACGCGATTTAAATGTGCGCATACGGAATGCTCTAGAGATGGCATTAAAGCATATCAAAGCTTTTTTAAATGATGGCGATGTGGCAGGCAATATAGCAGATTTCCTTCTCTCATTGTTTGCTTTAGGCGCATCCGAAGTAAAAAAAGCCAAAAGGCAGATCGAAGAGGCATTATTTAAATTTGATCAGGCTTGCATTTTTACGATTCATGGTTTTTGTCATCGGATGCTCACTCGGTTTGCAACAGCATCCGATATGAGTCTGCAAGCAACAGCCGATGAAAATGCCCCTATGGCTTATGAAGCCATAAGGCGCGCTTTGCTCGATTTTTTTGAGACGGAACTTAATGCGGGGATGTTTAGTCAAGCGCAACTTAGCATTGTGCTTGGAAGCTGTAGTCATGACATTGCAATGCTATGCGATCACCTCATGCAGGTTATTTTGCGAGGTGTTGACATTCACCCGCCAAGGACGCTGCAAGAGCAGATGCAAAGTGTGAAAAGCGCAATGAACTCTTTAAAAACTCTACATGGGCTTACAAAAGAAAAGGTGATGGAGGCATTTTATTCTTTAGCTCCCTATTTCAACGAGATAAGCGATAAATCAAACGAAATTCATAAAAAAAATAAAGAAGCGGCAGAAAATTTTGCCGCTTGTTTTGAATTAAGCGAAAATAGTGCCTTTGATCTATTGGTAGCAGATGGTGTGTATCTTTTGCAGGCCTTTGATGTGTCTAAACTAAAGAAAAAATTTGCTTTTAAAGCCGCTGAAATTGAAAACCACCCTCTCTTAAAAATCCTTAAAATGAAGCTTTTGCATGTTGTGGAAGAGGCAAGGAATCCATCTTCTCTTTTTGCAAGGCTTGCATCAAAAGCTCAAGAGTTTATTTTGCGTTTTCAATGCGAAGAAGAGATTTATGGCCCAAGCGATTTGCTTCATAAAATGGCAAAATCCCTTGATATGAATCAGTTCCCTCAGTGCGTACGAGGGCTTTTTAAAGCGACGATCATCGATGAATTTCAAGATACAGATCCACTGCAGTGGCAAATATTTTCATCACTCTTTCTCAATCCTTCATTTTCTTGGAATGGGTTTTTATATCTTGTCGGCGATCCTAAACAATCGATCTATGCCTTTAGAGAGGCAGATATTTATACGTATCTTTTAGCCAAGAAAAGACTTGGAGAGTCAGCTGTTGCGACATTAGATACTAATTTTAGGTCACAAGCTTCTCTTGTGGATGCCTTAAATATTTTCTTTTCTTCCCTGCATTCTTTATTTCCATTGCCAAAGGAGATGACATTTTTGCCTTTTAGACCTGTAGTAGCGGGAAGCTGTCTGCAAAAGGTTTTTAAGGATGGGCTTGCCAATATGCAGTTTTGGTTTAGCGAAAAAGATGCAGGTGAGCAAGAGACAAATCTTAAAAGTTTTGAAAAAAATCAGCTATTTCCGGCCATAGCAAAAGAGCTAAGGCGCCTTCTTAAAGAAGATGGGATAGGGCACGAAAAAGTTGCCATTTTAACTTCAGATCGCTACCAAGCGATGCGGATAAGGGATTATCTACAACCTTGCGGGATTGCTGCAAAGTTGCAAAGGATGAAATCATTAGCCAAGTCAGACGCTGTCTTTGCTTTACGTGAAGTGATTGAAGGAATATTGCATTATAAGGATAAAAGCCGTTTGAAACTAGCCCTTGGAAGCCGAATAATTGGGATTTCATCTGAAAGCATTGCATCAATCTCTATAGATAATGACCTAGTATTGCAAAAGGTGATGGTGCAATGTGAATTGCTTAAAGAGACATTGATTGAAAAGGGGTTTGGGGCATTTTATACGCAGCTGATGCAATCGAATTGGGAGCATTTTTTGGGAAATCAGTTTTTTGGGGACCAATTTAACACATCTTTACAGATCTCTTTACAAGAGAGAATGCTTTCAGAAATTGATGGCTTTTCTTTTTATAATGAGCTCAACCATGTGGCAGAGATCTTGATAGGGGAGTCTCTTTTAAGGAAAAGCGGCGTTTACGCAATCGTCGATTTCCTCCGAAACTTCGAAGATCTGGAAAATGGGGGAGATGATAGGGTAAAAGCCTATATAGATCCTGATGAAGAAGGGGTCTCAATCTTAACGATGCATGCAAGCAAGGGCCTTGAGTTTGATATCGTCTTTGCAGTCGGTTTAATGAATAGGTCAGGGAAAGGCGATGAGTTCATTTTTGTTGAAGATAGTCGGAAATCCAACACTAAGTGCTTAGCAGCAATTGTAAAAGATCATCCAAGCTATATCGCACATTGCATTGAAAGCGACGCTGAGAAAATGAGGCAGCTTTATGTGGCCATGACAAGGGCTAAGATGCGCCTATATGTCCCCGTAGCAATTCCTCCTTCTAAGGGAATGGTAGAAATGGGGAAAGCATCCCCTCTTGAACTTTTCCTTGGCAGATTGCAAGAGTTTCATTCCAAAGAATTTTATGAGCAGTTGTACAGCAGGATAGGAAACCTATCTTTTGAGCCCCTTAAACAGCTTATCGATCAAAATTCATCTCTTATGTCGTATCGGCATCTTTGTAAAGAAGAATTTTTATCTCACGATTTAACACCCTCTATCGACGAGGTTAAAAATCTCGTGCTGCCAATATCTCCAAAGATTTCAATGGCCCCAAGCTATTTGCATTCTTTTACTTCTTTACTGCATTGCGACGATTCTAAAATTACATCGGATTTGCTCGGCCTTAAATCTTTAGCGCCCCACGATTGTATGGCGGATGTAAAGAATGCACACACTTTACCGGCGGGAAAGGAAACAGGAATTTTGCTTCATTATCTCTTAGAGACGATTACATTTTCATCGGTTCTAAAAGAAACCAATTCCTCGTGCCTTATCCAAGAGGTGAAAAAGGCTTTGCTGCAACCCTCATTTTCTTTCTTACAAGGATGGGAAGAGGTCATTGCTAAGATTTTATTCCAAACGCTTAAGACACCTCTTCCGGGAACTTATCCCGCTTTTTGCTTGGCAGAGGTCAATCCAAAAAAGATCTATAGAGAATCTGAATTTACTTATGAGCAAGCTTTAAGCGATCATAAAATGAAAGGGGTGATCGATTTGACATTTGAGCATAATGGTAAATACTATTTAGTCGATTGGAAAAGCAATTGGCTTGGAAGCGGCATTAAGCACTATAACCCCTCATTTCTTGAGGCGGCGATGAAGGATAATCACTACGATTTGCAGATAAGCCTTTATAAAGAAGCTTTTAAGCGTTATTTAAATATTTTCGGCATCGAATTTAACACTCAGTTTGGAGGGTGTTACTACCTATTTTTGCGAGGGATTTCACCCACAACTGGAATATGGTCATGCCGGAGCTGACGCCTTATTATCAAACTTTCATTCTCCTTTTTACAGGATCAATTCTTGCAGGGCTCCTTGGGTCTTTATCCGGGCTTGGCGGCGGACTGATTATCACCCCCTTTCTCGTCTACCTTTTACATGTCGACATGCCTTTGGTAAGGGGTTTAAGTCTTATTGCTGTGATTGCAACATCGACTAGCGCTTCATCGGTTTATGTGAAAGAAGGGCATACGGATATTAAAGCTGCCATTCTGCTTGAAACTGCCACAACGCTTGGGGCTGTTGTGGGGGCTGTTATTGGCGTTTATTTGTTTGGGTCTTTTTTGTCTTTAGCCTTTGCTCTTGTTTTGCTATACACAGCGATATCCTCTTACTTTGCAAACGGCGCCACTTCTAACGAAGTCATCTCCTCAGGATATGTCTTAAAGAGAATTCCATTAGGCTACTTTGTCATGTTTATATCCGGGGTCTTATCTGGGATTTTAGGGATTGGATCGGGGGCTTTAAAGGTGATCGCCCTTGATAAAATCATGGGTTTTCCATTTAAGGTGTCGACATCCACAAGTAATTTGATGATCGGAGTGACCGCTGCAGCAGGTGCTGGCGTTTACTTTCGAAAAGGGTATATCGATGTGCCCCTTGCCCTTCCAATCTTTTTTGGCGTTGTTTTAGGCGCGTTTTTTGGGGCTAAGCTATTGCCAAAGACGCATGTGAAGGCTGTAAGAAATATTTTTAATGGGCTTATCATCTTGATTGCAATCCAAATGATTTACAAGGTTTTTGCTTAAGAATTTATGGAACTGATTTTAAGTTATATTTTACGTCTTGGACTTTTTATGGCGCTAATTATTTCCTTTGTGGGAGGATATCTTTTTCTGATTGAAGGGACAGGGGTGATGCTCGTTCAGCTTGGCATTTTTATTCTGATCGCAACACCCATCATGGGAGTCTTTACATGTTTTGTCATGTTCCTATGGAAAAAAGACTTTATTTACGCTTTGCTTTCGGCGTTTATATTGGCGACTCTTTTTTATAGTTGGACTGGTTCGTAATTCAAGATCTTGCATTAATTTGCCATCTCGAACTGCCGTTTCTAGGTTGAATGAAATAAAGAAATCCTTCTGAAAAACAACTAGAGGCTGGATGAAATGGAAGCAAGACGCATCTATGAGATTCCGTTGCCTTGACTGGTTTTCATATTGCTCATACTTTCTTGATAAATCCGAGTGAGGGCAGATATTTTGATATAATCGTAACCTCCTTCGTCATCTGTGGGTAATGCCTCTACTTCAGTAAGATCTTTTTTCTTTCCGGATTGATCTATCAAATAACCCTCTCCAGTTTGGAGCGTCTTTAGCAAGATAGCTTGCATGCTGCCAGTGGGTTTAACTTCCATCAACTTTTTGGAAGGAAAATAAGATCTTGCAAAAATACCGCTAAATCCATGCAATAACATAGATAAGCCTGCATACTTTTCTTCAAAGACCCAATATGGATTTCTTGAAATACCTCTATTATGGAAGCTATCTTCTTTCGAAAAATCGGATCCCATTGTGATAAGAATATCGCCGAAAGCTTTAATAAAATTGTTGATATTCAGCTTTGTTAAAGCCTTCGCTGCTTCGATAATGGAAAAATTCCGATTCCTTGTGATATAAACGATGTATTGTACCTTCTCAGGATCAAAAAAAGTGCTCATGAAGTACACATTACAAGTAAGTGCAATATGATTGGCTATCTCACGACCCCTTTTGTTCTTCAGTATTGTCGCCTTTTCCATGAATTCAGTATACTCCTTTTCAGTGAAACCAGTACCCTCCTTCATTTCATCATAGTTAGGTTGGTCAGGTGTTCCTGCCCAAAAAACTAAAGTACTCATCACTCCTCTCGAGCGATTATTGGCAATAGAAT